>CAZUGH010000018.1:22399-31809 GCA_964619785.1 uncultured Lachnospiraceae bacterium
ACCAAAGCAGGAACCAGCTAAGACGGAGATGCCTAAGCGGTCAATCGCAGATCCTGTTGTGCAGAAAGCACCAGAACCAGTGGTATCGCCACTTCGTTCATCGGCAGATCCCGTTGTACAGAGAGCACCAGAGCCAGTGGTATCGCCACTTCGCTCATCGGCAGATCCTGTTGTACAGAGAGCACCAGAGCCAGTGGTATCGCCACTTCGCTCATCGGCAGATCCTGTTGTACAGAGAGCACCAGAACCCGTGGTTGCACCATTACGTTCTGTTGTAGAACCCGTTGTACAGAAGGCACCAGAGCCAGTTGCTACGCCAGTGATTGAGCCAGTTGCAACACCAGTAGTAGAGCCTGTTGCGCCTACACCAGTTGAACCACCTAAGGCACCAGCACCAGAACCTGAAGATGATTTTGTTCTGATGTTTGAAGAAGCAACAGATGACATGTTATAATTAACTGGGATTAACCAGAGATAGAAGCACTCTTTTTCGGAAGAGTGCTTTTATTTTTCCATGAAATTTGGTATGATAGATAGAAGAATGTAATCGATGTATCGGATTGATGCAAAGCGATGATGGAGGACAACAAGTGGAAGAGAAGAAATTAGTATTAATAGATGGTAATAGTATTATGAATCGTGCCTTTTATGGGGTGCCAGATTTGACCAACCAAGAAGGGCTTCATACCAATGCGATATATGGTTTTTTAAATATATTGTTTAAAGTATTAGAAGAAGAGAAAGCATCACACTTATTGGTCGCATTTGACTTAAAAGCGCCAACATTTCGTCATAAAATGTATGAAGAGTATAAAGGCACTCGTAAGCCGATGTTACCGGAACTTCGTCAACAGATGCCCGTTATCAAAGATATTTTGAGAGCGATGAATGTTCTTGTTGTGGAGCAAGAGGGAATTGAGGCAGATGATATATTAGGTACCGCTGCTCGCATGGGAGAAAAAGAGGGTTATGAAGTGTCACTGGTTTCTGGAGACCGTGATTTGCTTCAATTAGCTACTGAGAAGATAAAGATTCGAATTCCCAAGACGAGAAAAGGAACTACAACTGTAGAAGATTATCATACGCAGGATGTTATCGATTCTTATGGCGTTACGCCATTACAGATTATTGATTTGAAGGGTTTGATGGGTGATGCATCGGATAATATACCAGGTGTTCCGGGTATTGGAGAGAAGACAGCAGTGAAGATATTGAAGCAGTACCCATCTGTTGAAGAGGCGCTTGCTCATGTCGACGATATGCCACAGAATCGTGCGACACAAGCATTGAGAGAGAATCAGGACAAGGCACTTCTTAGTAAGGAATTGGCAACGATTAAGACAGATTGTGAACTTCATGCCGGGTTAGATGAAGCCAATATAGAAGATATGTTTAATCGTAATTCATATGAATTAATTCAGAATCTTGGTATTAAATCGTTATTGAAGAAATTTGACCAAGATGTTGCAGAGGATAAGAGTATTGAAGAACGATTTCTGATGATCGACAAAGAAGCGGATGCGAGAGCTTATTTTCAACAAATCGCTAATGAGAAAATCATAGCAGTACATGCCGCTTTTATAACGGAAGACGAGGCACAGGCTGACCATGATGGACAGATGAATCTATTGGCCATGCAAGAAACACCAGAACGCTTACTTGGTCTAGCAGTAACGGCAGGCGAAGAGGAAGGCGTTCGATTCTTACAAGTAAATAGCAAATTGAGCAGTCAGCTTCTTCGTGAATTATTAACTGAACAGATTGAAAAGGGATGCAAAATTGTAACGGCCAATTTAAAGGACCAGCTTGATTTCTTGCCAGTAACAGATAGTAATCAATGTTTTGATGTGAGCGTTGCTGCATATGTTGTGAATCCAATTCAGAATGCATATGGTGAAGAGGATTTGGCGATGCAGTATGCGGGCGTGATGATGAATGCATACTCACAGGTATACGGAAAAAAGGCAATCAGCAAAGTATGGGAAGAGGACCGAGAAGGATTATGTAAGTATTTTTGTTACAGTGCTTATGTTGCTTATCGTTGCTATCCTGTTCTTCATGAGAAGTTACAAGAGATAGAGTCGATGCATCTGTTTGAAGAAATCGAGATGCCATTGATTTTTACTTTGTATGATATGGAACAGAGAGGAATTCTTGTTAAGAAAGAGGCTTTGAAAGAGTACAGCTTGAGCCTTGGACAGCGAATTGAAGAACTTGAGCAGGAGATTTATCAGGCGGCGGGTGAGGAGTTTAATATCAATTCTCCGAAGCAATTAGGTGTTATTCTGTTCGAAAAAATGCATATGCCATTTGCTAAGAAGACGAAAACGGGTTATTCGACTTCAGCCGAGGTGCTAGAGAAACTTCGTATGGAAGATCCAATTATAGACAAGGTGTTAGAATATCGCCAGTTGACTAAACTGAAGTCTACGTATGCAGATGGATTATCTGTTTTTATTAAAGAGGATGGACGAATTCATTCAACGTTTAATCAGACGATAACAGCAACGGGAAGAATTAGTAGTACGGAACCAAATCTTCAAAATATACCAATACGAATGGAACTTGGTAGACAGATACGTAAAGTGTTTGTGCCTGCAGATGGTTACATTTTCCTTGATGCAGATTATTCACAGATTGAGTTGCGAGTGCTCGCACATATGGCAGGTGATGAACGATTAATCGAGGCATATCGCCAAAATGCAGACATTCATCAATCGACGGCGTCGCTTGTGTTCCATACACCATATGATGAGGTAACAGACCTTCAGAGACGTAATGCCAAAGCGGTGAATTTTGGTATTGTTTATGGAATTAGTGGATTTGGGTTGTCAAGGGATTTAGGAACGAGCCGAAAGCAGGCAGAACAATATATTGATGATTATTTTGCAACCTATCCGCAAGTAAAAGAATTTATGGATGCCAAGGTGGAAGAAGGAAAAGAACATGGTTTTGTACAGACGATGTTTGGTAGACGAAGACCAATTCCGGAGATGTCATCCGGGAATTTCATGCAGAGACAGTTTGGTGAGAGAATTGCGATGAATTCACCAATTCAAGGAACGGCAGCGGATATTATCAAGATTGCAATGATTGCCGTCAATGAGGAACTAAAGAAGCGTAACTTGAAGTCACGTTTGCTTCTTCAGATTCATGATGAGTTGTTAATCGAAACATTCAAGGACGAAGTGGATGAGGTTAAAGAAATTTTACAGCACAAGATGGAAGCTGCGGCAGAATTAAATGTACCACTAGTTGCTGAGGTTAAGATGGGCAATGACTGGTATGAGGCAAAATAGAGGAGTGAAACGTATGATAATCGGAATAACAGGAGGGGTGGGCAGTGGCAAGTCTACCGTTCTCCACATGTTAAAAGAGGAGTATGGTGCTAGTATCTATATGGCAGATGAATATGGGCATATGGCTTTTATGCCAGATTATCCAAGTTTTAAAGCAATTGTAGAACTCTTTGGCGCATCAATTCTTGATCGCTGTGGGGGGATTGACCGTGATAAAATGGCTGAGATTGTCTATGCGGATGATAAGAAATTAAAACGCCTTAATGCGATTGTTCACCCATTCGTCTGGCAGCATATTGAAGAGGACATTGAGAAAAATCATGAGAGTAGGCTTCATATTATTGAATCAGCTATTTTGATAGAGGCAGGCTATGAGTCTATGTGTGATAAAATATGGGGAGTATTCACGCCAGATGAGATACGAATTCAACGCTTAATTGATAGCAGAGGGTACACGAGAGAGAAAGCTTTACAGATTATTAAAAATCAGATGTCTACTTGGGAACTAAGAAGTCGTGTAGATGAGGTGATTGAAAACGATGGAGATTTGTCATATTTACGAAAACAGCTGGAAAAATTGCTAGGCAGAACAACGAAAATATGATACTATAAGCATAAAGGTATACACAACTAAGAAGAAACGTATAAGGAATGTATTGGTATGGATAATGAATATGTCTTTGGTTTGGATATAGGGACTAGAAGTATAGTGGGAACAGTTGGATATCGCACGGAGCGGAATCATTTTACTGTAATCGCCCAGGTTTCGAAGGAACATGAGACCAGAGCCGTAGTTGATGGTCAGATCCATGATATACAGGCAGTTTCCCGTACCATAAGTGAGATTAAAAAACAATTAGAAGAGATGATAGATCAGCCGCTTACCGATGTGTGTATAGCGGCTGCTGGTCGTGTATTAAAGACAAAGCATATTACAGTGGAGAATGAGTTTGCCGTTGAAACTAAGGTGACGAAGGAACACGTTCGCTCTCTTGATCTTCTTGGAATTGAGAAGGCCTATGAAGAGATTGGGGAGGACGCGGCGAGAGAACAGAGACAGTTTTATTGTGTGGGATATTCGATTATTGGTTATCTTTTGAATGGATATACCATGTCAACAATTGAAATGCATAAGGCAAACCGAATCGGGGTAGAGCTGATTGCGACCTTTTTACCAGATGAGGTTGTTGATGGCTTATATGCGTCGGTTGAGGCAGCAGGTCTAAAGGTTGCGAATCTGACACTTGAACCAATCGCAGCAATTCAAGTGGCGATACCTGAGAATTTTCGCTTGTTAAATATCGCATTGGTTGATGTGGGCGCAGGAACATCCGATATATCTATTGTGAAGGACGGAAGTATCATTGCATTTGGTATGATGCCGCTTGCTGGAGATGAGATGACAGAAGCCATTGCTAAGACATTTTTGATTGATTTTGAGCAGGCTGAGAAGGTGAAGCGACAAGCTGCGAAGAAGAAGCAGATTAGTATTAAGAATATTCTTGGTGAACAGGTAAAGCTGACACCAGAAGATATATTGGCAGCGACAAATCCAGTAGTTGATATGATTGCCAGCAAGGTGTCTGATAAAATTATTGAATTAAACGGAGACAAGCCAGTAAGTGCCGTATTTATTGTTGGCGGTGGAGGTAAATTGGAAGGGTTTGTAAAACGCATGCCTGAACACTTGAATTTACCTGAGTCACGAGTGGCAATTCGTGGCAGTGAAGTGTTAAAAGATGTAGAATTTCTACAGAAGGGGATTCGCAAGGATTCGATGTTGGTTACACCAATTGGAATATGCTTGAATTATTATGAACAGCAGAATAATTTTATCTGTGTCAAGCTGAATGAAGAGTCGATTAAGCTATATGAAAACAACAAATTAACAGTATTAGATGCGGCGATTCAATGTGGAATGAGCCGTGAAGATTTCTTCCCAAGACGTGGCAAAGGACTTAATTTTACTGTGAATGGACAGGCTGTATTCTGTCGGGGAGAACTTGGTGAACCAGCACATATTAAGCTTAATGGGGAAGAAGTAAGTCTGAACCAAAAGATTCATGATAAAGATGAGATCAGCATTGTTCCATCCCATCGAGGTCAGGATGCGAGTATAAGCTTACGTGAAGTGAAAGAATGTAGGCCAGTTACTTGCCAGTTAGATGGTGAATTTGTAACACTTCCGTTGATGGCACATTGTGGTGACGAGACCATTGACGAGACCTATGTTATTCGAGAACAGGATGAAATTCATATGGATGTGGTTTACTCTTTAGGTGATTTAAAAGGATATCTAAATCTGCCTGAAGAGATGAAGATACAATGTGGAGAGCACATATTAGTTGAGGGTGATAAGCTTGTTGATGGTATGGAACTCCACACAGTAGAAGACAAGAAAGAAGAAGACATGGCTACTTGTGCAGCCGAAGAAGGAACAAAAGTTTTTGTTAATGGAACAGAAGTGTTACTTGAAGAAAAGGAAAATCATATCTTCGTAGATATATTCGATGTATATCCTTTTGATTTGAGTAAGGCAGGAGGACATCGCTTGATATCTCGATGCAATGGAGAAGATGTTGATTTTACGGTACCAATTCATGCAGGCGACAGGATTGAACTAGAATGGAGTTAGTCTATGGATGAACATAAGAACAATATTGAGGGTGCATTAAGCATCTACCGGGTTCATATGGTTTTGTACATTATCATAAACATATTTGCGATACAGATGGTATGGGTATCAACAGGAATCACATTTTATGTGGGTCTTGGTGTGTTGATATACTTTATTTGTATGATGATTATTGAGAGTGTTGCTGTGCATGACGAGCAGGAAGAAATCTCGATGAATCCACCACTATTTATTTTTTATCGTTCCACTCAGATTGTTGTTGCCATACTATTGTATCTTGTGGCAGCGAATAAATACTGCTCCGTATTAGGAGCTACGATTTTTATCGTATATGCAATGGAAATACTGTATTATATTGATTTTGAAGATATTATGAGACGTGTTATGTTCTATGTAATCATGATTGTCCCATTTTTAACAGCGGCTTTTGTATGGACCCTTTGCCAAAGGACACATACTTTAGAGGATCATTTTCAATTGAGTTTGTCTTCCGTATTTGTAAGTGTTGTCCTGATCATGTTTGGAGAGGCCTTGGCAAAGATTTCGAAGTATTATCAATATAGACTTTTAGAGCAAAAGCGTAATTTAGAAAGATTAGAGGATTATAATCGGAACTTAAAGGAACATCGTGATAAACTTAGTAAGGTGAATGAATTGCTAGGTTTACAGAAAGTACAGTTACAAACGGCAAATCGTCGAATCAACAATGCACATAAAGAGATGGTAGTGCAAAATGAAATTGCTAGTATGATAACGGGGTCAATTGATTTGGAGCGTATGACAGAGGATATCTGTGGGCTGTTATATGACAAGATGGAACTTGACTATGTCTGTGTTGTGTTAGAACCATTGACTAAAGTGGGAGAAGATACAGATATACGAGCAGGCAGAACCTATGGGTATCGTTCTACAAAAGGCGATGAATTTGCATTGAATGTATGGAAAGAGATTCAGAACGGAACTTATGATTATCTCTTAGACATCAATTGCACCTATATTGAGAATCAAGGTCGAAGATCTCGAACCATTGAGTATCTAGGTTCTGTGATTTCGGTACCGTTAATGAGAAATATAGAACGGATTGGTAATTTGATTGTTGGTAAATCAGAGACGAATGCATTTGCTCATGGATGCGAATTTTATGAGACAATCGGTGGACAGATTGGCGTGGGTATTACGAGCGCACTGTTGTATCAACAGATGGAGGATATGGCAATTCGTGATGGCTTGACAGGAATCTATAACCGACGCTATCTGACAGAGATTCTTACTGCCAAAGTGGAAGAAGCTAAGAGGCATAACACGCCTGTTTCTTTAGCTTTATTTGATATTGATAAATTCAAGATGATTAATGATACTTATGGTCATCCGTTTGGTGATGTGGTGATTCGATATGTAGCACAGATTCTAGACGGCAAGGCGATGAAAAATGGCGGAATTGCTGGGCGATATGGCGGAGAAGAATTTGTTATTGCTTTTCCAGGGCTAGGTGCTGATGAGACTTATCAATTGGTGAGTCAGGTACAAGACGAGATACGGAATGGTTCAATAGAGTTTCATGGAGAAAAAGTTTCTGTCAGATTGAGTGCAGGAATTGCATGCTATCCTGAGACCTGTAATAAATCAGATGATTTGTTAACGCGAGCAGATTGGGCAATGTATCACTCGAAGAGAAATGGAAGAGATCAGATTACGATTGATAGTGATCAGATTTCATCAGAGATGTAGGTGGAGGCAGCATGGAATTATACAGCATTGCAAGTGGTAGTAGTGGTAATTGCATCTATGTAGGCGACAATCAAAGTGGCTTGTTAGTGGATGTTGGCATCAGCATGAAGAGAATTCGTGAAGGATTGATACAACAGGAGTTGGATTTTGATCAGGTAGAAGGCATCGTGATTACGCATGAACATTCGGATCATATCAGCGGGCTAGGGCCTATTCTTAGAAAATATCAGATTCCCGTGTATGCAACAGAGGGAACAATACGATATATTTTAGATTCGGGGAAAATGAAAAATGTAGATACAGATTTGTTTTGTGTTGTAGAGCCGAATCGTTCTGTTAAGGTGGCAGACATGGAGGTGACTCCATTTTCCATATCACATGATGCCACGGATCCAGTATGCTACACCATCGAGAAGCAGCAAAAAAAAGTATCTGTTGCAACCGATATGGGGACATATTCAGATTATACGGTTTCACATATCAAGGATTCTGATGCTATGTTACTCGAAGCAAATCACGATATTAATATGCTTCAAGTAGGTAGTTATCCATATAGTCTGAAGATGAGAATACTAGGAGACCGAGGACATTTATCAAATGATCGTTCTGCCCACTTGATTGAAAACGTTCTTCATGATAAACTACAATATGTTATGCTTGGTCACTTGAGTCAGGAGAATAATCTGCCAGAGCTTGCATACCAGACAGTGAAATATGAATTGGAACAACTCGAACAGTGGAAAGACATTGGCGCTAAACTTTCGGTGGCTAGCCGCAAGGAACCATCAGCAGTTGTAACGATAAACTAATTTAAAGGAGATCACAATGAAAAAGACAATTATTACAGTAGTAGGAAAAGACAGTGTAGGAATTATTGCAAAGGTATGTACATATTTAGCAGACAACGGATTGAATGTATTAGATATTTCACAGACAATCGTAGGCGGATATTTTAATATGATGATGATTGCAGACTTTAGTCAGATGACCAAGGAATTTACAACAGTTTGTGATGAGATGGACCAATTAGGTGAGGAGATTGGATGCACGATTCGTATCCAGCGTGAAGAGATTTTTGACAAAATGCACCGTATATAAAACATAGAGGAAGGGTAAAGATTTTATGATTAATATAAATGAAGTAATTGAAACGAATAAGATGATTGAGAGAGAGAACCTTGATGTTCGTACGATCACGATGGGTATTAGTCTTCTCGATTGTATCGATAGTGATTTGAATAAACTATGTGATAACATATATACTAAGATTACGACACTTGCTAAGGATTTGGTAGTGACTGGAGATGAGATTGGTAAGGAATTTGGTGTGCCAATTGTAAATAAGAGAATTTCCATCACGCCAATTGCTTTGATTGGTGCATCTGCTTGTAAGACTCCAGATGATTTTGTAGAGATTGCTAAGGCACTTGATAAAGCAGCAATTGAAGTTGGTGTAAATTTTATCGGAGGATATACAGCACTTGTTTCTAAGCGAATGACAACAGCAGACCGTAACCTAATCATGTCGATTCCAAAAGCATTGGCAGCGACTGAGAGAATCTGTAGTTCAGTAAATGTTGGCTCGACAAAGACTGGTATTGATATGGATGCTGTTGCGCTACTTGGTAAGGTAGTGAAAGAAACTGCGGTTCGTACCAAAGATAAAGATTCATTGGGTTGTGCAAAGCTAGTTGTATTTTGTAATGCACCAGATGATAATCCATTTATGGCAGGAGCATTCCATGGTG
>CAZUGH010000019.1:0-26236 GCA_964619785.1 uncultured Lachnospiraceae bacterium
TCTTTACAAAATCAGAAAATTGTTCTTTTATGTTCTGTTGCTTAAAAATAATACATTGGATAAGTGCATTTTTTGTTTCTTTTGCTTTTGAATTTCCATGTGCTTTCACGACCAATCCATTAAGTCCTAACATGGGTGCCCCACCTTGATCGGATACATCAAATTGCTTCAACGTCTCCTTTAACGCGGGTTTCACTAACAAAGCACCAATCTTGGATCTCCGATTGCTGTAAAAGCCCTTTTTAATCTCACTTAACAGAGTACTTGCTAAACCTTCCATGAATTTAAGAATGACATTACCCACAAAAGCTTCTGTTACAATAACATCGCAAACTCCATTTACAATCTCTCTCGACTCTACATTGCCAATGAAATTGATTGTAGAACATTCTTTTAGAAGTGGGTAGGTGTCTTTCACTAATTGATTGCCCTTTTCCTCTTCTGTTCCAATATTCACAATACCAACCGTAGGATTCTTCTTGCCAATTACATTTTCATAATAAATAGAACCCATCTGTGCAAATTGTACCAGTTGTTCAGGTCTAGCATCAACATTAGCACCACAATCAATCAATAAGGAACATCCTATTTTTGTTGGAATTAATGGAGCAAGCGGAGTACGTTTTATCCCTTTAATTCTTCCAACAATCATCTGTCCACCGACTAAAACAGCGCCTGTACAGCCTGATGAAACCACTGCATCTGCACGTCCGTCCTTCACCAATTTCATTGCCACAACAATCGATGAATCTTTCTTCTCACGAATTGCTTTGGTAGGTGTCTCATTATTAGAAATAATCTCACCTGCATGAACCACTTCAATTCTATCCTTGTCATAAGTATACTTCGACAATTCCTGATTAATTACATCTTCTTTACCAACAAGGATAACTTTCAACTCATCTCGTTCTTGCACTGCATCTACAGCGCCCTTTACCTGCTCTAATGGGGCATAATCACCGCCCATTGCATCAAGAGCAACAATAACTTGATCAGACATATTACCTCATTTCTGTGCCATGTCAGCACTCGTTTGTATTTAATCTACCATAAACAACGTAAAAGGGCTAAAAAATACTTAGCCCTCATTCTGGTATCTCTAAAGTTTTTGATAGAAAAATGATCGAAACGAATTAAATCCGTAATTCTCACAATTAATAATCTGTTCTGTACTTCCCACAAAAAGAATTCCATCGTTACGTAATGAATCAGCAAAATTCTTATAAATATCCATCTTCGCTTCTTCCGTAAAATAAATCAAAACGTTACGACATACAATCAAGTGAAAGCCTGTGTCGTATGTATCCTTCAATAGATTATGTTCACGAAACGTAACACACCTCTGAATCTCTTTACTCACTTTCACGACACCATCTCCAACGTCTTCAATAAAACGTTCCTTATATCGTTCGGGTAACCCATTGATACTCTTCTCCGTATAATAACCCTTGCGTGCTTTCTCAAGAACATCCTTGTCTAAGTCAGTCGCAATAATCTCAATCTGGCTAAGTGGAACAAAATCACTTAAAACCATTGCTAATGAATAAGGTTCATCTCCTGTAGAACAGGCTGCACTCCATATCTTTAACCGTTTACCAAACATGGTTGTCAAATATGGAAAAACCTCTGTCTCAAGGGTCTTCCACTGGGAAGGATTACGATAAAACTCAGATACATTGATTGTAAGATAAGCCATAAACTTATCATACAATTCTGTATCTAATTTAATCTTGTGAAGAAAATCTGAATATCTCTCGCAATGAAACTTAGTAATAAAGGAATTAATTCGGCGTTTCATCTGACTCTCTTTATATGCATTCAAGTCAATTCCAGATAACCTTAGATAGGCTGCTTTGAAATCTTCATAAGAATCTATCATTGTCTATTACTCAGCATCATCCGAATATTCTGTATCGGATTCCTGATCTTTTTTCTCTTCAATCTGAAGTGCTTTCACACTAAGACTAATCTTCTTGCTATCCTCGTTAAAGTCAACAATCTTAGCTGTTACTTCCTGTCCAACAGTAAGAACATCAGATGGTTTCTCAACATGCTCAATTGAAATCTGAGATACATGTAAAAGAGAATCAATTCCTTCTTCTAATTCAACGAAAGCACCGAAATCTGTCATTCTAGCAACTTTACCAGTAACAACAGCACCTACATAAAACTTCTCAGAAGCATTACGCCATGGGTTATTCTCTTCCATCTTCATAGTAAGAGCAATCTTTGTATCCTGAATATCCTTAATCATAACAGATACAGTATCTCCAACTTTAAATAACTTCTTAGGATCTTCAACACGTCCCCAAGACATCTCTGAAATATGAAGAAGACCGTCTGCACCACCAAGATCAATGAATGCACCAAAATCAGTAAGGTTCTTAACTGTTCCTTCAACAACCATACCAATCTCAATCTTCTCAAATAAAGCCTTCTGTAATTTCTTCTTCTCTTCTACTACGAGCTGCTTACGATCACCAATAATTCTTCTCCTATGAGGGTTAACCTCAGTAAGAATAAATGTAATCTCCTGACCAGCATATTTATTTAAATCTTTCTCATACATATCTGATACAAGACTGGCTGGAATAAATACTCTACCTTCACCATAAGATACGCTTAATCCACCACCAAGAACTTTTTCAACTGTACCAGTAAGTACTTCTTTGTTCTCGAAAGCTTCCTCAAAACGCTTATTCATCTTATCTGCCTGTAGTCTCTTATACGTAAGTAAAACCTGACCTTCGCCATCGTTCACTTTAAGAACTTTGACAGTAAGGGTATCTCCTACCTTTACTTCCTCAGTCAAGTCTACATCTGCGTTGTTACTGTATTCATTCTTTGTTAAAACACCATCTGCTTTATATCCAATGTTTAAGATGACCTCATTCTCTTTAACGCCGATTACTTTCCCTTCTACAACCGCACCTTTGTGGATTGTTACTTGATTCTCCTCTGATTGAACTAATAGTTCTTCAAAACTCATTTCCGACATGCCAATAGAACCTCCTGAATAATATTATTTGGGGTTGACGCCCCCGCAGTAATGCCTAGGCTTTGAAAGTTCTCCAACTCATGGAGCGGAAGATCTTTCACTGTCTGTATAAAATAAGTGTTTTCACACTGATTTTTACATATCTCAAACAACTTCTGTGAATTCGAGCTATGCTTTCCACCAATCACAATCATGGCTTCAACCTGACTAGAAAGCTCTCTAGCCTCGGTCTGTCGCTCTTCCGTTGCATTACAAATTGTATTCACAGCAAGTATATCATAACCTTTTTTTGAAATAATTTCAACTAATTCTTTAAATTTTTTGTAATTAAATGTCGTCTGTGCCACAATACACATTCGAGTCTCTTGATCAATCCAAAAATTCTCTGCCTGTTCCTCTGTCTCAATCACGATGGCTTCCTGATTCGCCCAGCCAATGATTCCTTCAACCTCAGGATGATTCGAATTGCCAATGACCACAATCTGTCGTCCTTCTTTTGATTGTTCTTCGACTATTTTGTGAATCTTTTTCACAAACGGACATGTCGCATCCATAACATGAACATCTTGGGTTGTATCAAAGCTATCATAAATGTTCTTTGCAACCCCATGGGAACGTATTATCACGGTTCCTGTCTGGACCTCATCTGGTTCATTAATCACCTGGACACCTTTTTTTTCAAGATCAGACACAACCTCTTCATTGTGGATAATTGGTCCATACGTATATACTGCATTTTTCTTATCTGCTTCCTGATAAACCATCTCGACTGCACGTTTTACTCCAAAACAAAAGCCAGCCGTCTTAGCAAGCGTTACCGTTTTCATATCATCAACAATCCTTTACGATTTTTTTGATTGTCTCAACGACTTCGTCAATCGACATATCGGAGGAATCTACTAAAATAGCATCTTCTGCCTGACGAAGTGGGGAGATTTCTCGATTCATGTCTTGTTCATCTCTTGCAATGATGTCTTGTTCAATCTGATTCAAGTCACAATCCACACCTTTTTCTTGTAACTCTAGGAATCTTCTTTTTGCGCGAACAATTGAACTTGCTGTCAAATAAATCTTGGCATCTGCATTAGGAAGTACAACCGTACCGATATCTCGCCCATCCATAATCAAATCAGTTGTTTCTGCCATCTTGCGTTGCATCCCAACCAATTTAGAACGAACTTCTCCATATCTTGCAACCTTAGAAGCGCCTGCACCGACCTCTTCCTGACGGATTGCAGTTGATACATCTTCTCCATTCAATAATACAATCTGTGCACCATCTTGATATTGTAATACAATATCAATTGCATCACAGCCAGCAGATACTGCTGATTCATCCTCTAAATCAATGCCTTTTTGAATAAAATATAAGGCAATCGTTCGATACATAGCACCCGTATCTACATATACATATGATAATTCTTTTGCAACTCGCTTTGCAATGGAGCTTTTTCCTGCTCCTGCTGGTCCATCAATCGCTATATTCATTCCTTTTATATCCTCCTTTATGATTCTGCAGCACTTAATCCAGCCAAATACCCTGTTGACCATGCAATTTGCAGATTAAATCCGCCCGTGACAGCATCTAAATCTAACACTTCACCAGCAAAATATAAATCCTTTATCAACTTTGATTCTAGCGTTGATGGGTTCATTTGATTCACCTTAACCCCTCCGTGTGTAATAATCGCTTCATCAAAGCTTCTTGTTCCTTTTAACTCTAATTCAAAATGCTTCAGCACACTAACAAGTTTCATTCGTTCTTCTTTTGTAATAACATTTACTTTCTTGTCTGGATCAATGCCAGAACGGTTAATTACAATTGGAATCATCGTCTTAGGCAAAAGATGTACCAATGAATTTTTAAAATAACTATTCTGACTCTTTTGAAAGTCACGTAAAATTCGCTCATCTAATTGTGTCTCAGCTAAAGCTGGTTTCAAATCAATACTACATACTAACCTGCCCTTATTCCATGCATTTTGCAAGTAACAGCTTGCACTTAGGATAATGGGTCCACTTAATCCAAAATGAGTAAACAACATCTCACCAAATTCTCGATATAACACCTTTTGTGGTTTGTTCTGTAAATAAAAAGAGACCTCTACATTCTTAAGTGCAAGTCCCATCATTTCTTTTGGTTCTGCCGAGTATGTAACCAGCGGTACTAATGCTGGTTGTGGCTTTGTCATCTGATGTCCGGTCTCCTCTGCCAAGCGATAACCATCCCCGGTAGAGCCTGTGGATGCATAAGAACAACCACCTGTCGCTACAATCACCGCATCTGCTTTGATTTTTTCACCATTAGAAAGCTCGATACCCATACATTTCCCACCTTCAATGACTAGTGATTGACAAGCAACGCGATATCGAATCGTCACCTCGAGTCGTTTCAATTCACGTTCAAGAGCACGTATTACATCTGACGATTTATCCGATACTGGAAATACACGATTCCCACGTTCCACTTTAACCAGACAGCCATGATTTTGAAAAAAATCCATGACTTGTTCATTGGTAAATGAGTAAATGCTACTATATAAAAACTTAGGATTCGATACAATATTAACAAACAAATCCTCAGTCGGGCAGGCATTTGTAATATTGCATCTTCCTTTTCCTGTTATAAATACTTTCTTACCAAGTTTCTCATTCTTCTCAATGATTGTCACATGGCACTCATCTGTTGCAGCTTTCCATGCAGCCATCATCCCTGCGGCACCACCACCGATTACGATTACTTCTTTCAAATCGTCCTCCAATACAACCATTATTTCGTAGCATAGACCTCATCAATATCAAAGGATAGATGACCACTTTCATATGCCTTTTCCTTGCCGGTAAATACCACTTCTTCACAATCCATTAAATTGTCTAACACACTACTAGAAACACAATCCAATATCAGTTGTTCAACTTGACTGCTACATCCTTCCATCGGCGCTTTCCCTGGATTAAATGCAATCGTGACACGCTTACCTTTTTGTGACACCTTATATACCGACACCTCTTCGTCTAAGTTATTTACAACCGAATCAACAATAAACTTTGCTGTAACTTTCTTATCTTTGTTGTCTACATTAATTGGTGTAATCTCAAGTGAATCCGAATCAATGGTATAAATCTCAATACCACCACCTGCTTCACCAAGATCTTCATCTTCGTCCGCCTCGTCATCAATGGATGGTTCTGTAGCTTGAGGTGTGGCATTCGATCCTGTACTCTTTTTTGCTATATCGTCCTTTTTGTCCCCACATGCTGTCATGAAACACAGCGCACACACTATGACTAATATCATAGTAATTATTTTATTCATTTTCATACAATTCCTTCTTTCCAAATTAGATTGTGATACATTTACGTAGTAAATTCAGAGCACATACTACTGTTAAATCTCTCACTTCTCTTCTTGTTCCCTTGAAATGATGTTCTTCCACAACGGTTTTTCCATTGTAGTAGCAGCCAATGTAGACTAATCCTACCGGTTTTTCTTCTGTTCCGCCATCTGGTCCAGCAATTCCCGTAACACTAAGAGCCACATCAGCATCTGCAACAAGTGCTGCACCTTTTGCCATCTCTTTTGCTGTCTGCTTGCTAACTGCACCATATTTCTTTAACGTTTCTTTGCGAACTTCAATTTCTTTTCTCTTCGCTTTATTCGAATACGTAATGTAACCCTGATTATATACAGCAGATGCACCACTTGCATTAATAATTCTACCCGCAAGCAGTCCTCCTGTACATGACTCAGCTGTTGTTATTGTAAGTTCTTTTTTTGTCAAAGTGTTGACAATGACATCTTCAAGTTCTAGGTCTGAATCTGTAGTGAAAATATAATCACTATAGGCATCCTTTAACTTCTTCGTCACACTCTTAAGTTGTTTTTTATCCTCATCTTCGGCACAAAGTGTTATGTGAAGTTCCCTAGGTAATGTGACAAATGTCGCACTTACGCCATCAAATTCTTCCATACACTGATTCAAATAATCCAAACATTCTGTTTCATTCATCCCAACTAACTTAATCACTTTAACATTTGCCATCATATCACCTTTCATCTTTCATCACTTCTCGATTCTTGTAAATATAATCAATTAACGAAATCACTGTAAATGCCAATGCCGCATAAATTAACACTTGCTCCACAATTCCCATGAGAGGATGTGTAAAATTAAAAATAAGAACAATTGACATCACCATCTGTACTACTGTCTTTACTTTGCCCCAATAACTTGCGGCAATTACAACACCTTTTTCAGCAGCTATCAAGCGGAATCCACTTATAATGAATTCTCGACTGATGATAATAATCACAACCCATACAGGCATGACTGGATCATCCTCTACAACAAAGCAAATCATAGCAGCACATACTAATAACTTATCTGCCAAGGGATCCATGAATTTCCCAAAGGTCGTTACCAGATTACACTTACGTGCAATATAGCCATCAAAAAAATCTGTCACACAAGCTGCGATAAATATCGCACCAGCGATGTAATCTGAATAAGGAAAACTCTCCCACAGCATCGCTACCACAAATAAAGGAATCATACACACCCTAAGTATGGTTAATCGATTCGGTACATTCATGTCTTATTCCTCCTTCTCAAACATTCCCACTAAATCATAGCCCTGAGCCTCTGTCACTCGTAGTGTAACAATTGTCCCTGAGATAATCTCATAAGGAGCCTCAAAGAAAATACAACCATCAACACCGGGAGCATCCATATATGTTCTGCCAACATAGACTTCATCTTCTGGAAGATATCCATCTACGATAGCTCGAACCGTCTTGCCAACCATCTGATCATTCTTTGTAAACACCACATTTTGCTGTATATCCATCAGTTCAGATTGTCTCTCTTGCTTAACCTGTTCATCAATCTGACCATCCATCATCGCTGCACTTGTTCCCTCTTCCGCCGAATATGTGAAAACACCTAGACGGTCAAATTTCATCTGTGTAACAAATTCCATCAGTTCCTGATGATTCTCATCCGTTTCACCAGGGAATCCGGTAATCAGTGTAGTCCGTAAAGCAATATCTGGAATTCTTTTTCGTAACATCGAAACCTTGTCTCGCAATTCGGTCTGGTTTGTTCTTCGACCCATTCGCTTTAAAATCGCATCGCTACAATGCTGGATTGGCATATCAAGATAATGACAAATCTTATCCTCAGTTGCTATTACTTCTGCCAATTCTTCAGTAATCTCTTCTGGATAACAATATAAAACACGAATCATCTCAAATCCATCAATCGCGCATAAACGATGTAATAATTCCGGCAATCTCTTCTCACCGTAGATATCTACACCATACACGGTAGTTTCCTGTGCAACAAGGATTAGTTCTTTGATACCACCTGCCGCCAATTCCTTTGCCTCTTCAACAAGCTCGTCCATTGGTACACTACGATAATGTCCCCTCAGTTTAGGTATAATACAATACGAACAACATTTGTTACATCCTTCTGCAATCTTTAGATAAGAAGTAAAACCTCCCATGCTGTTCACACGACTCGTCATTCCACTAGGCAAAGCATCAATATCTGCTAAGCATTCACTATTGCCTTTCTCAAGTGCTTCCTTAATAACTGGTACAATCTGATCAAATGCTGTTGTACCAACAATTCCATCCACTTCAGGTAATTCTTCTCGTATCTCGTCATGATAACGCTGTGCCAAACATCCTGCAGCAATCAATACCTTTAGATTACCCTGTTCCTTCCACTGCGCCATCTCAATCAGCGTCTCGATGCTTTCTTCTTTCGCATCATGTATAAAACAGCATGTATTCACTACGATTACATCTGCTAATTCTTCTTCATCTGTAATTTCAAAGCCTTCCTTACTTATTAAAGAAAGCATCTTCTCACTATCAACTAAATTCTTGTCACATCCTAGTGATACAAAAAATATTCTCATCATCATTTCCATCCTTATCAGGGCATTTTACACCTATTTTTACATTGTATCAGTTTTAACAGAAAATGCAATGTTTTTATGACAATTGCCACTTTCTTTTTATGCCCTAATATGTTATATTTTGTTCCATACCTATAAACAATTTGCATTTTATTAGGAAAGCGAGGGAATTTTTTGAGAACTAAAAAAAGCAAAATTATTTGCGCAATTATTATCTTTATTGTCGGTGCTTCATATTATTATGTGAAGTTACCTGCTCTGAATATTCATTCATCCGGATTTTGGAGTTTCTTTATCCTGCTGGGGGTATTGATTTTAGGTGCTATTGCACTGACTGGCATCCAATTTGGATCGTCAGAGCGAGACATCTACTTCCAGATTCCTGATGGTAAGAAATTTATTGCCAAGATTATAGGGGGCATCACGGTTGCTCTTGTCTTAATCTACATTGTTGGTTCCATTTTATCATCTGAAATTGTGAATTCAAAAAAATATCATGATTTGATTCAAATCAAAAATGGCGACTTTGACCAAGATATCAAACAGATTTCATATAATGAGATTCCGATTCTTGATAAGGATTCCGCCAAAATCATTGGTAACCGTAAGATGGGTTCGATGGTTGAATTCATCTCACAATTTGAAGTTGCTAGCGATTACACTCAAATCAACTACAAGAACAAACCAGTTCGAGTTACTCCATTAAAATATGGTAATCTCCTCAAGTGGTTCACGAATAATGGAGATGGTATCCCAGCCTACATTATGATTGATATGGCAACACAAAACGCTGAATGTATCAAGCTAAAAGAAGGAATGAAATACACAGAAGCCGATCATTTTGGTCGTAACATACATCGTTATCTTCGTTTTCGTTATCCAACATACATTTTTGACACACTGAATTTTGAATTAGATGAAACGGGTAGTCCTGTTTATATTTGCCCGGTCAAAGACTATACGATTGGTCTATTCGGGGGTGAAACCATTCAAAAAGTTGTTATCGTCAATGCAATAACCGGAGAAGATAAAGAATACACTGTTGCTGATGTACCGGCATGGGTTGATCGTGTTTATTCAGCTGACTTACTCGTATCATATTATAATTACTATGGCTCGTTACAGCATGGATATTGGAACTCCATTCTTAGTCAAAAAGATTGCCTGCGAACGACAGATGGTTATAACTATATTGCACTAAACAACGATATCTGGGTATATACAGGAATCACAAGTGTCGGTCAAGATCAATCTAATGTAGGTTTCGTATTAATGAATCAGCGAACTGGTGAGACAAAATACTATTCTATCTCCGGTGCAGAGGAGAATTCAGCTATGATTTCGGCAGAGGGTAAAGTTCAGCATTTAAACTATGATGCGACTTTCCCAATCCTTCTCAATATCGCTGGCAAGCCCACATACTTTATCTGTCTTAAGGATAGTGCCGGTCTAGTAAAGCAATATGCTATGGTTAATATTGAAAAGTATACAATTGTATCAACTGGTAATACAATTGCCGAATGTGAAAAGGATTACATTACTCAATTACAAAGTAGCGATACTGCCTCAGAAGATGCTGACAACCCTACCGTTCTTCCAACGATAACAGGAAAAATCACACAGATTACACAAGCCGTCATCGATGGCAACTCTCATTTTTATATCTTACTCGAAGGAAATGATTCCATCTTCGATGTGAATGTAGATGAAAATCTCGGAATTATCAAGTATCAAGTAGGCAGTGAAATTACAATGGAATATACTCAAGGAGATAAGAGTTGTTCTGTCACTACAATCAAATAAGATGTTATCAAAAAGACCAACTCCGCGGAGTTGGTCTTTTGTTATTTTATCGTTGCTTTTGGTGTAGCTGATACACTCGGACTGGCTGATGCCATCGTCTTGGTATCCTCACCCGTCATAAATTTCTTAATTCGATCTCGATTGGTCTTCATGTCATCAATAATGATAAAGTCATTCATTAAGTTTGGATTTATTCCTGTCACTGCATGCTGCGAGTGATACGTACCTTCTTTTGGAACATTGATAGATTGAATCTTACTAATGTTCATATCTTTTACTGCTGATACTAAGTCTATCGCATCCGAACTCTCTATATTCGTTTTGTAAATCAATGGCAGTATGTCATATACTAATTTTGTTAAACTAATCATACTCTTTTCTTTATATTTCTTGTAGATAGCCATCAACACTTTACGTTGTCTCTCATTACGACCTTCATTGTTGCTCTTACCTGAAACGGTAGGCACTTTTCGCACACGAGAATATCCCAATGCCTGATTACCATTCAAATGATTCTTGCCTGCATATAAATGTCTATTTGATGGATTAGAAATATAGTTAGTCGAATTTAAGTAGCTCGCTTCCTGGCTAGATAACTCGATTGTGACGCCACCTAACAAATCAATAATCTTCTCAAAATCTGAAAATTTAACAACTGCACGTCCATCAATCGTTATTCCAAATGTTTTTTCTAATGTAGAAGTAAGAAGTTTACCACCACCGTTATTATATACATTGTTTAACTTAGTTGCTTTGTTTACACCAGGCATTGTCGCATAAATATCTCTCATAAAAGAGATCATCTTGACTGTACCCTTATCGGTATTGACACTTAACACAATCATGCAATCGGTATTGCCCTGGTCCGACTCTTCTCCATATCCAATATTCTCAACACCAACTAAAAGGAAGTTTTTGATACTCTCCTTATCCTCAACTTTGTCAGCATCAGGAATACTCGCACCTTCTGAACTTGAATTTTCCAATTCTGATTTGATCTGATTATCTGCGTCTGTCTCATAATTGATACGTCCAAGGAAAATCCAAACGATAATACCAAATACCAGTGCCATTCCACCTAGAATTGAGCCCATAATAATCAGGATTTTCTTCCACATCTTCATCTTCTTTTTCACTGGAACTTCTGTCACTTTATCTTCTATTACATCATTATCGTTCAAAACTATCTCCTTTTTGCTTCAATGCAATTATTCATCAGCATAGCAATTGTCATAGGACCAACGCCTCCTGGAACAGGTGTGATTGCTGATGCTTTTGGCTCAACACTATCAAAGTCAACATCGCCACATAATTTGCCATCTTCACCTCGATGAATTCCGACATCTATGACAACTGCACCATCTTTCACAAAGGAAGCATCCACAAACTTTGGTTTACCAATTGCTACAATTAAGATATCTGCACGATTGGTCACTTCTTTTAAATTCTTCGTACGTGAATGGCATACTGTAACTGTCGCATTCTCACGTAGCATCAACAATGCCATTGGCTTGCCAACAATGTTGCTTCGACCAATTATAACACATTCCTTACCTTCCATCTCAACGCCCGAACGCTTCAATAGCTGAACAATTCCTGCAGGTGTACAAGACACATAACCCTTTTGTCCAATGCTTAGAGCACCAACACTCTGTGGGTGAAAACCATCAACATCTTTCAATGGCGAAATCGTCTGAATCACTAAGTCCTCATCAATATGAGACGGTAATGGAAGCTGTACAAGAATTCCTTGAACATCATCCCGTTCATTTAGACTACGAACCAATTCAAGCAACTCATCCTGGCTCGTCTCTTCTGGAAGTTCATATGCGAGAGAACGAATCCCAATATACTCACATGCCTTCTTCTTGTTTCCTACATATACGGTAGATGCGGGATCATTTCCCACCTGAATAACTGCTAATGTCACATCCAAATGGTCTCTTGCCACTTCTTCTTTACATTCTTCTTTTACTTGAGCTGAAATCTTCTTTCCGTCAATAATTTGTGCCATAATCTAAATAACCTCCATAATTTTATTCTAAATCTATATCTGAATTGTTTTCGATAATTCGATCTCGTAGTGACTGCATATGATGGTCGGTACGATTAATCACATCTGCACAAGCACGTAATTCGTACACAATACTCTCTGCATCACTGATATTTTTCTTATATTTCAATTGGTGTTCAAGACTTGCCCAGAAATTCATAGCAATCGTACGAATCTGTACCTCTACACGAAGTGATTCCTTACGATCCGAGAAAAATACTGGCACCTCTACAATCAAATGAAGACTTCGATATCCATTCATCTTCGGTTTTTTGATATAATCCTTCATCTGTACCAGAACGATATCATCTTGACGAATCAACATATCCGCAATCTTATAAATATCATCAATAAAGGCGCAAATCACTCGAATACCAGCCACATCATTCAAATTCTCTTTTACAGAATCCACAGTTAGGGGGCATCCTTTTTTCTTTAATTTCGTTGTAATACTCTGAGGCGTCTTAATCCTTGTCTTAATGTGGTCAATCGGGTTGCGCTGTCTTGTAATGGAAAGTTCGTCATTCAAAACCTCTAGTTTTGTTCGAACCTCACGAATTGCACAATTATACATCATAACCATCTCTCGAAATTCTTCCGCTTCAAAAGTATGTTCTATATCTTCCGGTACATCTGTACGTTGCAGATATACACGTTCTAAATCATTCTCCATCATGGTCTTGTCTTCTCCTTCGTGTTTTCCTGAAACCATACCCAAATATTATACCTTTTTTCCATATAAAAGACAAGTCGTTTATCATTGAATCCGTGAGACAATCATGCTATAATGTAGCAGAAAAAGGAGGCACACCATGTTTCGTATTTGGGCAAAAATTTTCAAGGATAGTCATATGATTCAAGATATGGTTGTAACGAATGACGACAAAGCACTTTCTCGTACAAAGAAGGTATTCGCTGCAATTGACGAGATTTGTTATTCTTTCGATTTATCAAAACCAATCTGGCTTGATCATAATATTGAAGAATTTAAACGTATAAGTAAAACAAGGTTTCACCAGGATAATTTTATTGATACGATTGATTTTGATTTTTTTGAATTACACATAATAGAAGAAGACGATGACTATTAAGCCACCGTCTTTTTTGTCTTATTTGGATTGATAACCATTGGGATGGCTTTTATGCCATTTCCATGCCGATTGAATAATTTCTTCTAATGAATCATGTTCAGGCTTCCAGCCAAGTACATTCTTCGCCTTTTCGCTAGATGCGATTAATTGAGCGGGATCTCCACCCCTTCTCTCACACATCTTCGCAGGAATCTCATGTCCTGTAACTTTTCTAGCAGTCTCAATAACATCATTAACAGAAAATCCAATTCCATTACCAAGATTAAATACATTGCTTTCATTCCCCTTGCGTAAATACTCTACCGCAAGAATGTGAGCCAATGCCAAATCCGTTACATGAATGTAGTCACGAACGCAGGTACCATCCGGCGTATCATAATCTGTACCAAACACAGATATGAACTCCCTCTTACCATTAGGCACTTGCAAAATCAATGGAATCAGGTGACTCTCAGGATTGTGTGCCTCTCCAATCTTACCCGATTCATGGGCTCCGCATGCGTTGAAATATCTCAATGCTACATATCGAAGGTCATGTGCAACATCTGTCCAATGGAACATCTTCTCCATCGATAACTTCGTCTCACCATAAGTATTTGTTGGTGATGTACAATCATTTTCTGTAATAGGAATTTTCTTCGGTTCACCATACGTGGCAGCAGTTGAAGAAAATACAACTTTATCAATTCCATGTGCTACTAACGCCTCAAGCAAGTTCTCCGTTCCACATAAGTTATTATTATAATACTTTAATGGATCTGTCATGCTCTCTCCAACGAGTGAGCATGCTGCAAAATGAATGACAGCATCAATCTTTTCTTGTTCAAGAACCTGATCCAAAAATGTGCGGTCACGAATATCACCCTCATAAAATCTGGCTTTTGGATGAATCGCCTCGCGATAACCAGTTAACAGATTATCAATAACAACAACATCCTCACCACGATCAATCAATTCATATACAGTATGTGAGCCAATATAACCCGCTCCACCTAAAACTAAAATTGCCATGTATTTATCCTCCATAACTTCTACATTCTACAGAACCTCTGGTCTTCCACCAACCTTGACAATATAAAAGTCAGGTTCATAACCAATCTTCTGCACATATTGTTCTTTTACCTTCTCCTGAAATGCATCAATGCATTCGTTTTCCACAACAGCAATTGCACATCCACCAAAGCCTGCACCAGTCATACGTGCTCCAAGGACGCCCTCCTGATTCCATGCCGTTTCAACTAATGTGTCAAGTTCAAGACCTGTCACTTCATAATCATCACGAAGTGAACAATGCGATTCATTCATCAACTGACCAAACTTCTCGTAATTGCAATCCACTAAAGCTTGTACAGCATCTTTTGTTCTCTGGTTTTCAAAAACCACATGATGTGCACGCTTTCGCAGGCACTCGTCTGTAATCAGCTTGCTTGCATTTTCCCATTCCGATATACTCAAATCACACAAAAATTTGATATTGTAATGGTTCTGTACTTGTTTTAAAGCTTTCTCACATTCACTTCGACGTTCATTATACTTTGAATCAGCCAATTCTCGTTTTTTGTTGGTATTCATAATCACAATTCTCGATGATTTCATAACGAATGGCACATACTGATAAGCCAAATTCTGTGTATTCAGATAGATTGCACGACCTTTTTTCCCCATTGCAATGGCAAACTGGTCCATAACTCCACAAGGAACGCCATTATAACGATTCTCAGAATGTTGACATATCAAAGCCAAGTCTGTCATATCATAATCAAGCCCGTACAAATCCATGCAAACATATCCAGTTAATACCTCGATTGATGCAGAAGAAGATAACCCTGAGGAATTTGGAAGTGTTCCATAAAACAAAATATCTAATCCTTTATCAATTCCATATCCACCTTGAATCAAGGTATAAATCATGCCTTTTGGGTAATTCGTCCAGTCACCCTCTTGTTTCTGAAACAAGGTATTCAATGTCATCTCACGAATACCACTTTCCGAAAAATTCAAAGAAAACATACGAACTATATTGTCATCTCGTTTTCTAGCTACCGCATATGTGCCTATTGTCAAGGCACAAGGGAAAACGTGACCACCATTATAGTCCGTATGCTCTCCTATTAAGTTAACTCGTCCAGGTGCGAAATATGTCTTCGCACCCTCTGAGTCTCCAAACGTATTGCTAAAATCCTTCATCAAATCTCGATTCAACACGATAATCTTACCTCTATTTTTTATTGAAGTTAATCAGACAACCTTTCAAGATGATTTCTCTCTCGTCATCTGTCAGATTACCAAGTTTCATCTCAAATTCTTCTAAGCCAGATGTCTTAACAACATAAGCCTTAACTGAATCTGCTTTATCAATAATGGCTTTGCGAATATCCTTAACAAAGATATAATCGCCTTTATCAAATCCAAGTTCTCCGTCAAATAAGAATGGTAACATACCCCAGTTAATCAGATTGGAACGATATCTCTTAGTTGCATATTCTCTTGCGATATTAGCCATACCACCAAGCACACGCTGACAACTTGCCGCTTGCTCTCTAGCGGAACCATCACCAGGCTTCACAGCAAAGATAACACTTCCTGTCTCCGTCTCTTCTGGTTTCACATCAAAGGTTCCTTGAATTGTCTTATAAACATCCTTTAGGTTGCTATCTACTTGGTTCATATCCTCTCCTGCAATACGAGCTGTCTCGATATCACGAACGGCTTTGGCGCATCCTACATATGCAGGGTCCTTACGACTCAATGTGAATTCAGCAAGTCCAAGTGGATTCGAACGGTAAGAAGATGTCTCTCCGGATGGAATCAATTCATCTGTTGTCGTTACAGGATCATGAATCATTGATACTACTTTGAGTAAAATATTATCTGTCAAAGCATGCATCTCTGGCCAATCAACAATATTTGGTCCAAATTGAATCTCAGTCTCTGGCTCAGCTTTTCCTTCACCAAAGTAACAACGATTCTCATAAATGGATTTATCAAAGAAATATTTAGGTTTTGTATATTCGATATCAACTAGGTCTGCAGCAGATGTCAAATATCCTTTATTAGCAGCTGTTGCTGCGATTGAACGTGCATCCATCAATGCGACAGAAGCAATCTGTCCACTTGTCACTTTCGAACCTTCTCGATTAGGGAAGTTTCGTGTCGAATGACGAATACTCAATCCCTTATTCGAAGGAACATCACCAGCACCAAAGCATGGACCACAAAATGCAGTACGAACCGTTGCACCAGTTTTAAGAAGGTCTGCATAACAACCATTCTTAGCAAGCTGCATCATAACTGGCTGACTTGCTGGATACACACTAAGTGAAAATGCATCGGAACCAATATATTTACCACGAAGAATATCTGTAGCATCACATATATTTTCAAAACCACCACCGGCACAACCTGCAATTACACCTTGTTCAACATATAACTTGCCATCATGAACTTTATCTTTCAGACTCAATGTAATATCAGCATTATTATCCAAACTAACTAATGCTTTCTTCTCAACGTCATCAAGAATATCCATCATGTTAGCCTGTAAATCCTTAATTGTATACACATTTGATGGGTGGAATGGCATGGCAATCATAGGCTGAATCTCTGAAAGATTCACTTCCACTACACCATCATAATAAGCAACGGAAGCTGGATTCATTTCTTTATAACCAGCACTTCTACCATGAATATCATAGAAATCTTTAATCTTATCATCGGTAACCCAAATGGACGATAGACAGGTTGTCTCTGTTGTCATTACATCGACACCAATTCGATAATCAGCGCTTAAGTTGTGCACGCCTTCACCAACAAATTCCATGATTTTATTATTAACATAGCCATTTGCAAATACTTCACCGATAATAGCCAAGGCAATATCCTGTGGACCGACACCCTTCTGAGGGGTTCCTGTTAAATGAATTGCCACAACACCTGGCATAGGAATATCATAGGTCTGCTCTAATAGCTGTTTTACAATCTCGGGTCCACCTTCGCCCATCGCCATCGTACCTAAAGCACCATAACGTGTATGACTATCTGAACCAAGAATCATCTTACCACCTTCAGCAAGCATCTCTCTTGCGAACTGATGAATGACAGCTTGATGAGGAGGTACATAGATTCCACCATACTTCTTCGCACATGTAAGTCCAAACATATGGTCATCTTCATTAATTGTTCCACCTACTGCACATAAACTATTATGACAATTCGTTAAAACATAAGGTACTGGAAATTTTTCAAGTCCCGATGCTCTCGCTGTCTGTAAAATTCCAACAAATGTAATATCATGAGAAGTTAATTTATCGAATTTAACTTTCAAATTCTCCATATTGCCAGATGTATTATGCTCCTTCAAAATACCATAAGCCATGGTTCCCTGCTTGGCCTCATCCTTTGATACTTTCTTGCCCGTTTTGCTCTCTACCGCCATCACTGCTTCGCTACTATCAGGGATAAGTTCTGTGCCATTAATCAGGTAAGCACCACCATCATATAACTTGATCATATATATCCTCCTAATTTTATATTTTGCAATCAATTACTCAATTTTATATTATACCTTTTCTTACGAAAATTTGCAATATTATTTTCAAGCCTGATATTGTAATCCGTGTAAATATAGTGTACAATAATGAGAGTTTGTAAATAGAATAAGTAACGTAAATGCACTACATAGGAGGTCTTTATGATACATGTTATCAGCGCTTTAGATCTCTCCGTCGATGAGTTAGATTCACTCCTTACTCTTGCGGAAGAGATTATTGAAGAACCAACCAAATTTTCTGATGTTTGCAATGGAAAGAAACTGGCAACCTGCTTTTATGAGCCAAGTACACGAACTAGATTAAGTTTCGAATCAGCGATGCTCAATCTTGGTGGTAATGTCTTAGGTTTCTCTTCTGCCGATTCTAGTTCAGCAGCGAAAGGAGAAAGTGTTGCAGATACCATTCGTGTTATTAGTAGCTACGCCGACATCTGTGCGATGCGTCATCCGAAGGAAGGTGCACCTCAAGTAGCTGCTCTTCATTCTACGATTCCTGTAATTAACGCTGGAGATGGTGGTCATAATCACCCTACTCAGACATTAACAGATCTTCTTACAATCAAGAATCTAAAAGGTCATCTTGATAATCTAACCATAGGCGTCTGTGGTGATTTAAAATTTGGACGTACCGTTCATTCCTTAATTCAGGCAATGGTTCGCTATCCTAACGTACGTTTCGTCATGATTTCTCCTGACGAGCTTAAGATTCCGGATTATCTTCGTAAAGAAGTACTTGATGCTAATAACATTGAGTATAAAGAAGTAAATGTGTTAGAAGATGTGATGCCGGAACTTGATATTTTATATATGACACGTGTTCAACGAGAACGTTTCTTTAATGAAGAAGATTATATTCGTTTAAAGGATAGTTTTATCTTAGACCGCAAAAAAATGTCATATGCCAGAAAAGACATGCTAGTGCTCCATCCACTTCCTCGTGTCAATGAGATTTCCACAGAGGTTGATGAAGATCCACGTGCTGTCTACTTCAAACAGGCACAATTTGGTGTTTATGTTCGAATGGCATTGATTATGACTTTATTGGAGGTGGTACCATGTTAAATATTGGAGGTTTAAAACAAGGTGTAGTAATCGATCACATTAAAGCTGGCATGGCAATGGAGATTTATCAGTATCTTGATCTTGAAAAACTTGATTGTAGTGTTGCTATTATAAAAAATGCCAAGAGCAATAAAATGGGCAAAAAAGATATTATTAAAATTGAAGGACCAATCAGCATTGATTTAAAAGTATTAGGTGTGCTCGATGACTCAATCACAATAAACATAATTGAAAATGATCGCATCGTTGAAAAACGGACACTAGAACTGCCCGAACGTGTTACTAATATTATCAAGTGTAAAAATCCCAGATGCATTACTTCGATTGAGCAAGAACTACCTCATACATTTAAATTGACAGACCGTAAAAATCGAATTTATCGATGCATTTATTGTGAGCAAAAATTCAAAGGTGAGTTAGAATAAATAGCGTTGTGAGAATCCAACGCATTAGAAGTTTGCCGATGGCAAACTTCGCTCCGCAAAAGGGTTTCCATTAAACCCAAATAAATAGCGTTGTGAGAATCCAACGCATTAGAAGTTTGCCGATGGCAAACTTCGCTCCGCAAAAGGGTTTCCATTAAACATAACAAGAGGGTAATTGCAAATGCAACCGCCCTCTTGTTTTTGCTTTATATTATATTAGAATAATCCTACTATTTTGCCATCTATTACATCGATGTTTTCTGCTGCAGGTTTCTTTGGTAGTCCTGGCATTGTCATGACTGTTCCTGTGATTGCAACCACAAATCCAGCGCCGGCTGATACATACACTTCACGAATGTTTACTGTGAAATCTGTTGGTCGTCCTAACTTCTTAGGATCATCCGATAAGGAATACTGATTCTTTGCCATACATACTGGCATTTTCCCAAATCCAAGCTCCGCTAATCTTGCTAGTGACGCCTGGGCTCCTTTATCGAAGGTAACTCCTGATGCACCATAAATCTCTGTAGCAACTGTCGTAATCTTGTCTTTTAGACTCATCTCTAATGGGTATAATGGTTTATAGTTGCTTTCTTTCTTCTCAATGGTTTCTACCACTTTATGTGCAAGTGCTTCGCCACCTTCGCCACCTTTTTCCCATACCTGTGCTAGCGCAAATTCACATCCTCTGCTTTCACAGAATTCTTTTACATAGTTTAATTCCGCCTCAGTATCTGCGACAAACTGATTCAATGTTACGACACATGGCACACCAAATTTCGCAATATTTTCGATATGTTTTTCTAGATTAACAATTCCCTTCTTCAAGGCATCTAAATTCTCATGATTTAATTCATCCTTAGGTACACCACCATTATATTTCAGTGCACGAACTGTTGCAACAAGAACAACAGCGTCTGGTTTTAGATTAGCCATACGACATTTAATGTCTAAGAACTTCTCAGCACCTAAGTCAGCACCAAATCCTGCTTCTGTGATGGTATAATCACCTAATTTAAGAGCTGTTTTCGTTGCTCTTACACTATTACATCCATGTGCAATATTAGCAAATGGTCCACCATGAACAAGTGCTGGTGTATTCTCTAATGTCTGAATCATGTTAGGCTTAATCGCATCCTTTAACAAAGCTGCCATGGAACCTACTGCATGAATATCATTAGCTGTAACTGGTTGTCCCTCATACGTATACGCAACAATAATCTTGCCTAAACGAACCTTTAAATCCTCAATGTCATCAGCCAAACATAAAATAGCCATAATCTCAGATGCAACAGATATGATAAAATGATCTTCTCTTGTAACACCATCAACTTTACGACCAAGTCCAACAACGATATTTCGAAGTACACGGTCGTTCATATCTACGCACCGCTTCCAAACAATCTGATTTGGATCAATGTGAAGTACATTTCCCTGTTGAATATGATTATCAAGCATGGCAGCTAATAAATTATTAGCCGATGTAATCGCATGAAAATCTCCTGTAAAATGCAAATTCAAGTCATCCATTGGAACAACCTGTGCATATCCACCACCTGCTGCACCACCTTTAATACCAAAACATGGTCCTAGAGAAGGCTCACGCAATGCGATTACAGTCTTTTTACCGATACGATTCATTGCCTGTCCAAGGCCAACGGTAATTGTCGTTTTGCCTTCTCCTGCTGGAGTCGGATTGATTGCTGTTACAAGAACAAGCTTTCCATCGGGACGGTCCTTGATTTCTCCCCATAATTCATCAGTGATTTTAGCTTTGTATTTTCCATAAAAGTCTAAATCATCTTCTTTTACACCTACTACTTTAGCGACTTCACGAATGTGTTTCATCTGCGCCTCGCGAGCGATTTCAATATCAGATTTCATGAAACAATTCCTCCTCAGTTTTACTTATTTGATATCATGTAGTCTATATATCTACCAACTAAGTTGATATCACTACATTGATATAACATTCTTGCACCAACGACATCTTCAATCTCATTCAATATCCAATGTCCATCGTCTTCCACTAAAAAATCAATTCCAACCATACCAAAGTCGAAGAATGATATCACTCGTTCCACCAATTCTTGTTCTGATTGGGAAAGCGAATACAAACTCACATTGCCACCTAATGAAAAATTTGCCCGGAAACCTTCTGTGGTTTGGCGGCATACCGCAGCAATAATCTCGTGTCCAATTACATAAACTCGTATATCCTGACCCGTTCCTCGAATTCTAGGTTGCAAAACAAAATCAGAAGAACCACTTTGATTACGAATCTCATCCGTTTGATTGTATAAAAACACCTGACTTCCACCATGCCCATCTACTGTCTTAATTACTCGTTCTTCCTCAATTGGCAAATGTGCAATCAATTTGTCGTGCTGATAAAACGTAGTCGGAATACAAGGTATCCCTCTCGATGATAAATATTGGCAAGTGCGTGCTTTGTCATTACATATACGCGACACCATGCTATTATTATAAGTCTTTATACCCATTTCTTCAAGATGCGATGATAATAATGGGTAAATCGTTCGAACTACTGCAAAAACTGGTTTTTCTAATCGAGCTCCCTGGTTTTTGACATAACAACCTTGCTGATCACATCCAAGTTCGATATTTTCAACAAGTAAAAGTTGAAACTCAATATTTCTTTTTCTTCCTTCTTGATAATATAATTCAATATAAGCTTGATTTTTTATTGCATCATCCCGACCATATATAATCCAAGCTTTCTTGTTTTTAGTAATATTATGATTCATTTTGAATCCTCTTCTTGATATACTCCATAATCGCTTGTGCCGTATTTACACCTGTACAATCCATAATATTTTTAAAATGAGCATTGCTGTTTACTTCACAAACAACTCGTTTTTCACCAGCAAACAATAAATCCACGCCAGCAAAGTCCGCTCCTACTGCATGACAGGCTCGGATCGCCAATTCTTTTTCTTCCTGTGAAGGTTCATAAGATTTCATATGACCACCTGCTGAGATATTGGCACGAAAATCCGAATCAGAGTAACGATACATACTCGCAATCACTTCATCTCCAACTACTTGTAATCGAATATCTCTGCCTTTGCTTTCTTCGATATATTCTTGAAATAAAAACGGAATTCCTTGTAGTTCTTTTACCTTTTGTTCTAACTGATGATGATTATGAATTAAGTATACCTGTTGTCCAAAAGAGCCAAAGGCTTCTTTTACAATCATAGGAAAATGAAGTGTTTTCTCAATTTCTTGAATAAATGAAGTATCCGTATAGCCGATATTCGAATAAGTCATGGGAGCAGGAATCGTCCTAGGTGTGGGAATCTTCGCTTGTTCTAGACTCATCCACGTTTTTCTTTTATCATCACACAGCTCAATTGCTCTGCCGGAATTAAATACAGGAATCCTCTGCCCTGCCATCCAATCAGCCAAAAGAATATCTTTGTCCCAGAACAGAATGAAGTCATAAGAATCAAGTGAAATCCCCCAGCAGTCATTACCAATTGTATCTAACGTAATGCTTTGCTCGCTAGCAGCTAGCTGAAATAATTCTGTCAATTCATCAAATTTTCCATTATGTAAAAATCGATTCACTACTAGTAATCCATTCACTTAACCCTGTTCCTCCAAATAATTCTCAAACTGTTCTTCGCTCATCAAAATCGTTCTAGGCTTGGTTCCTTCTTCTGGTCCAACAACCCCTGCATCATATAACTGATCCATGATTCTCGCAGCGCGATTGAACCCAACTCGAAAGACTCTCTGTAACATACCAATAGATGCCTTATCCTTCTCAATGATAAATTTTCCCGCCTCGATAAATAGCTCATCTCTTCCATCATCTGAGCCATTTTTCATGACACCACTACCACTCGCCTGACTCACTTGCGCAGATTCGATTTGTTCGGAAACTTCCTGATTGTATGTTGGTGTGTCAAATTGACTCTTTAAAAATCCCACAACAGCTTCTACTTCCTTATCTGAAACAAAGGCACCTTGAACTCGAACTGGCTTTGGATAATCACCAGGTGCAAACAACAGATCTCCATTACCTAGTAATTTCTCCGCTCCACCGCTATCAATAATCGTTCGCGAATCAATCGCCGATGATACAGACAAAGCAATTCTCGATGGGATATTTGCTTTAATAAGTCCTGTAATAACATTTACCGAAGGGCGTTGTGTTGCCAAAACAAGGTGAATTCCAGCCGCTCTCGCTAATTGCGCCAAACGACAAACAGCATCTTCTACTTCACCTGGTGCTACCATCATCAAATCAGCAAACTCATCAACAATAATAACAATCTGTGGCATACGTGGGAAGTTTTCTTCATCCTTCACTGTCATCTTATCAAGACGCTTATTGTATCCCTTCATATCACGAACGCCAACTTCAACAAACTTCTGATAGCGCTTCGTCATCTCATTCACTGCCCAACCCAATGCAGCAGATGCCTTCTTTGGATCCGTTACAACTGGTATCATCAAATGAGGTATCTCATTATATGGTTGGAATTCAACCTGCTTAGGATCAATTAAAATCAACTTAACTTCATCCGGGTGAGCTTTAAACAAAATACTCATGATCAAGGTATTAATGCACACTGACTTACCTGATCCAGTAGCACCAGCCACAAGAAGATGAGGCATTTTAGCTATGTCCGTAACAACGGTCTTACCCGAAATATCCTTACCTACAGCAAATGAAATCTTGGACTTCGCCTTTACAAATTCATTATTTTCTAATAATTCGCGAATCGTAACCATACTCTTATTACGATTTGGAACTTCAATTCCAACAGCAGCTTTACCTGGTATTGGTGCTTCAATACGAATATCTGTCGCTGCCAAGCTTAACTTAATATCATCTGCCAAACTTGTAATTCTAGAAACCTTTACACCTTGTTCTGGAATCAATTCAAATCTAGTGACACTTGGTCCACAACTCACATCACCCATACGAACAAGAACGCCAAAACTCTCCAGCGTCTTTTGTAATTTTGTTGCAATATCAATCAATTCCTGGTCTGATGTCACTTTAGCATTTGCTTTTGGTAAATTCAATAAATCAAGGGAAGGATATTGATACTCTACCTCTGACACATGACTTGCAGCCTCATCCATCTCTTTATGTAACTTTTCCGTTTCTTTCTTAGGCAAAGGTGCCACTTTCTTTGGTTTTGGTTCAATATTCTTCTCTTCTAAATCTTTCTCCTTACTGCCAAACTTGGTATCAAGTTCTTCTTTATAAACCGGTGGTGCCTGATTCTCAACTTCAGCCGGTCGAATAATCGATATAACTGGTTCTTCTACCTTTTTCTCAGTCAATGGTGTTGCTTCCACTATCTCTTTATTCTTACGTTTTCTCGACTTTGCCGGCTTCTTCACTGTCTCAGTAGAAGCAACTGCAGGAGTCTCTTCCTTTGGGAATGTGTATGCCTGTAGTTTTTTATTTTCTCTTTTCTCTCTGCGTTCCTGGCGCTTTTGTGGGTCACGTCTGATTGGAACTGGTTCCGCTTGTGGCTTGACCTCTACCTCAAATGCTTCTCTAAGTGAAGCAAAAATCATTCTTCGGGAAAACAGAATAAATAACAAAACAATCACAGCAATCATCACAATAATAGAGCCAACTCTTCCTAATGCACTTTCTAGACCATATGAGATAAGCCCACCAAATAGTCCTCCACCGGTATGCTCAGCTGCTGATGTATTATAAAATTCCCAGACATGAACAACTTCATCGTCCATTGCCCATTGAAAAATACTCATAAACATTAGGTACATCAATGCCCCATATAAAATCTTTTGCTTAACAACCTGATTGTCTGGATTCGATAATAAAAACCCCGCACCTACTAGCAATCCGATAGGGAAAAGATAAGCAAGAATACCAAACAATCCAAATATAATCTGATTGACAGCATTTCCTGCAACGCCACATAAATTAAAGAAGCTTAACATCATTAAAATACATGCTACTATAATAAAAACAAAAGTAATCTCCCTACTAAACGAAGTTGATTTTTGGGGAGATTTCTTCTTGCCTTTTGAATTTTTCACGTTTCTTTTTCTTGTTGCCATTCTCACACTTTCCTTTATCTCAATAATATAATTATTATAACCCTTAATTATTTTTAATGCAATATCGGAGTTTGTTTAGCGCTTCCTTCATTCCACCGACAGACTGAATCAAGCCTTCTTCAACGGCTTCTTCTCCGACAATTACGGTTCCTAGATCCTTTGATAACATCTGTGTGTTCATCATCAGTTCTTTAATACGTTCTGCATCCATATCACTATGATCGCGAATAAAATTCACAATACGGT
>CAZUGH010000019.1:26336-30114 GCA_964619785.1 uncultured Lachnospiraceae bacterium
TGTTAAAAGTTCAATATCTCCTAGTTTACAATTACCATACTCAATTACATCTTCACGATCGCTCATCTCATACCTCCAAATTCACACCTACTCGTGTATTGTTTGGTACTAGTATGGCAAATCAAACATAAATTATTCAGCTAAGAATCGAGTATAGTCTTCTAATTTCAAATCCTCTAAGACAGGAAAATTTCGTCGATATGACATTACCGTTTCTTTATTAATATCCACCATTCGAATCTCTCCTGGGAAAATGGATAGTTCCTGTCCATCAGGATCTATGACAAGCGAGCTATGATTCGGATAAGTGATTCCATTTCCCTCACCTGCGCGATTCACACCAATCATATAGCATTGATTCTCAATCGCTCTTGCACGCAACAAAGTACGCCAATGCTCTTCTCGCTTACTAGGCCAGTTTGCAATTACAATCATGGCATGACACTTTTTTGCCTGTGCAGTAAAAATAGACGGGAAACGCAAATCATAACATATGTACATTCCAAATGTCATATCGCCCATATCAAATCGCTTCAAATCATGTCCACCTTGATAAAACTCATTCTCTTTTGCATATGTAAAAGGATGAATCTTTGAGTAATCTGCTTGGATTGTCCCCTTATTAACAATCACAAAATGATTCTCACCCATCCCATTTTCTTCTTTTGAAATGTAGCCAAAACCTATCCCTATACCATACTTCTCAGATAATTTCTGGAAAAATCGTATTGTTTTGCTGTCTCCCGACTCTTCACCCATTTTCGATACATTCATCGTAAAACCAGTTAATGTCGTCTCCGGCAATAGAAGGATGTCAACTCTGTTTCGTGCTGCTTTTTCAACTAATTCCTGTGCATATAACATATTTTTTTGTTTGTCTTCCCATATGGGATTCCATTCCGCTAATCCTATAATCATATATCTCCCCTGTTTTAAAAAAGGAGAACCTGATTAACAATCAAGTCCTCCTTGGCATATTCCATATAATTCTATGCTTCTTTTGGACATTCTTTCATACTGAAACTAATACGTCCCATCTTGTCTTTACCAAGACAGATAACACGAACTACATCACCTAATGTAAGAACATCTTCAACATGATTGATACGCTCTTTGGAAATCTGAGAAATATGAACCATTCCTTCTTTTCCTGGAGCGAATTCAATAAATGCACCGAATTCTTTAATGCTAATTACTGTACCCTCTAAGATTTGACCTTTTTCAAATTCTGTTGTAATGATTTTAATAGCCTTCAATGCTTCCTGCATGCTTTCCTTATCCGTACCACATACAGATACAGCGCCTTCATCATTAATATCGATCTTGACACCATATTTTTCAATTAAAGCATTAATCGTCTTACCACGCTGTCCAACAACATCACCAATCTTAGCTGGATCAATCTTAATCTGAACAATCTTAGGAGCATAAGCGCTTACTTCTTCTCTTGGTTTGGAGATACATGGCTCCATAACTTCATTCAGAATATACATTCTTGCTTCTCTTGTCTGATGAATTGCTTTCTCAACGATCTCACGAGTCAAACCATGAATCTTGATATCCATCTGAATTGCTGTGATACCTTCGCTTGTACCAGCTACCTTGAAATCCATGTCGCCAAAGAAATCTTCCAATCCCTGAATATCTGTAAGGATTGTATAATCAGTATCTGAATCACCTGTTACAAGTCCTACGGAGATACCTGCAACCATACGTTTCAAAGGTACACCAGCTGCCATCAATGATAAAGTTGATGAGCAGATACTGCCCTGAGATGTAGAACCATTTGACTCAAGAATCTCAGAAACGGTACGAATTGCATATGGGAATTCGTCAACACTTGGAATAACTGGAACTAATGCTCTCTCAGCTAATGCTCCATGTCCAATCTCACGACGTCCTGGTCCACGAGATGGTCTCGTCTCTCCTACAGAGTAAGATGGGAAATTGTAATGATGCATATATCTCTTAGTTGTTTCATTCGAATCAATTCCGTCTAACTTCTGAATCTCAGCCATTGGTCCTAAGGTAGTAATATTCAGAACCTGTGTCTGTCCACGCTTGAACATACCAGAACCATGAGTTCTAGGTAAAACATCAATCTCTGCAGAAAGTGGACGAATCTGAGTCATCTCACGTCCATCCGGACGCTTACCATCACGTAAAATCATCTTACGTACTGTCTTCTTCTGGAATTTATAAACAGCTTCATCAATATGAGAAACCCATTCTGGATGAGTCTCCTCATACTGTGCTTCTAACTTCTCTTTAATCTCACGAATATTTGCTTCACGAATCTGCTTAACATCAGTAAATACTGCATGCTCCATTGCTTCTGGAGTAATGAAATTGACCATATCTTCATACATATCTTCTGGTGTATCAAAATGCTCATATTCATGCTTTGCTTTACCACACTCAGCAACAATCTTATTGAAGAATTCAATAATTGACTGATTCACTTCATGTGCTTTATAAATTGCTTCAATCATAACATCTTCTTTAACTTCGTTAGCACCAGCTTCAATCATGATTACTTTTTCACTTGTAGAAGCAACTGTCAGAGATAAATCAGATACCTGTCTCTGTGCACTCGTTGGGTTAACAACTAATTCACCATCTACTAAACCAATCATTGTTGATGCAGTTGGTCCATCATATGGAATATCAGAAATCGCTGCTGCAAGAGCGGAACCTAACATCGCTGCTAATTCTGGACTGCAATCCTGATCTACACAGAGAACTAAGTTCTCAAGTGTAACATCGTTACGATAATCCTTAGGGAACATAGGTCTCATAGGACGATCGATAACACGACATGTCAATACAGCATTCTCAGATGGTTTAGACTCTCTCTTGATAAAACCACCTGGGATCTTACCAACTGCGTATAACTTCTCATTATACTCTACGCTAAGAGGAAAAAAGTCGATTCCTTCTCTTGGTTTCTCAGATGCAGTTGCCGTTGATAATACAACCGTATCACCATAGTGCATAAATGCTGCACCATTTGCCTGTGCTGCTACTCTTCCAATATCAACAGAAAGAGTTCTTCCAGCAAGTTCCATGGAATAAGTCTTGTACATATTATTTCTCCTTTAAAATGAATTTCGGGGAGATTCCGAAACAACTGAAAAACACACAAAACGTGAATTATATGCTTTTCAGTAGTCTCGGTAATATCTCCACACACAACAGATTTATTATACCACTATCTGTATATGATTGCTAGTAAAATTTAAAAATCCCTACTAAAGTCCAAAGACCTTAGTAGGGATAAATCTGACAGAATTACTTTCTCAAACCAAGCTTCTCAATCAGCTGACGATATCCTTCGATATCTTTCTTCTTTAAGTAAGCTAACAGTCCACGTCTCTGACCAACCATCTTAAGAAGTCCTCTTCTTGAATGATGATCTTTCTTGTGCTCTTTCAAATGCTCTGTAAGCCTGTTGATTCTTGCTGTAAGAAGAGCAACCTGAACCTCTGGTGAACCTGTATCTTCTGGTGTTCTACCGTATTTAGCTACGATATCTTTTTTCATTTCTGATGTGATCATGTTATGATCCTCCTTTAAATTATTATTTAATGCCATATACCAAGGGCTGGTCGGAGTCGTCCACACTCTGAGTACTGGCTATAAAACAAACTTCCAATGAATCAGCTTCGCTGATTCTATTTCATCTATTCCGCGACTTGTTCGCATTTGTAGAAGTTTGTGTAGCAAACTTCCAATGAATCAGCTTCGCTGATTCTATTTCATCTATTCCGCGACTTGT
>CAZUGH010000019.1:30214-31313 GCA_964619785.1 uncultured Lachnospiraceae bacterium
AGAAGTTTGTGTAGCAAACTTCCAATGAATCAGCTTCGCTGATTCTATTTCATCTGAGCGGCAACTTCTGCTGCGAAGTCTTCCTGCTTCTTCTCAAGGCCTTCACCTGTCTCAAAACGAACAAACTTAGTAAGTTTAATATCTGTTCCAACAGATTTTGCAACAGCTTCTACATATTTAGCAACTGTCTCTTTGTTCTCTGCCTTAACATAAACCTGCTCAGTAAGACATACTTCTTTTAATTCTTTATTCAAACGTCCCATAATCATCTTCTCAATGATATTGTCTGGCTTACCAGCATTCTTAGGGTCATTCTTAGCCTGAGCTAAAAGAACTTCTTTTTCATTCTCTTTGTATTCTTCTGAAACATCATCTGAAGAAAGATATTTAGGATTCATTGCTGCGACTTGCATAGCAATGTTCTTCAAGCACTCAACTACTTCTGCTGAATCACTCTGTGTCTGTGCTGCAATCAATACACCAATCTTACCGCCAGCATGAATATAAGAAACAACGATACCATCTTCCTGAGTTACTTTCTCAAAACGACGAATATTCATGTTCTCACCAATCTTAGCGATCATGTTCTTTAATGTCTCATCAACAGTAACACTTGAGTCTTTTGCCCATGGCTCAGCAAGAAATGCTTCAATATCTGTTGCTTTTGTACTAGCTGCCTGAGCTGCTACTTCTGCTACAAAGTTCTGGAACACTTCATTTTTAGCAACAAAGTCTGTCTCAGAGTTAACTTCTACGATTGAAGCAGATTTGCTATCAGCATTTACATTTGTAGCAACGATTCCTTCTGCTGCAATTCTTCCAGCCTTCTTAGCTGCTTTAGCAAGTCCATTCTCTCTCAAGAATTCCATTGCTTTATCTAAATCACCATCTGTATTTGTAAGTGCCTTCTTACAATCCATCATTCCGGCACCTGACATTTCTCTTAATTCTTTAACCTGTGCTGCTGTAATTGCCATCTTTTCAAATTCCTTTCCTATTAAATTATTCTTCTGTTGTTGCCTCTGCCTCTACAGTAGTAGCATCTTCACCCTGATTTGCTTCGATAACAGCATCTGCCATCTTGGCAACGATCAGCTTA
>CAZUGH010000020.1:0-12004 GCA_964619785.1 uncultured Lachnospiraceae bacterium
GTGCTGTAAGTGTAACATAGGTCATTGATAAAATCAACCCTATTTCCAGCTGAACTTACTAGACTTACTCTTCTTAAATAGTTTCTGATAACCTGTCTTCTTCGAAGCAGGTACTTTAATAAGTGCTTTATTCTTCATTTTAGAGAATGCCGCACTGCCAACTTTCTTTATTTTCCCTGACAAGATGACAATCTTCTTTGCTTTACTACATCCGTAGAATGCCTTTTTCCCTACTGTGGTTATATTACTTCCAATCGATATACGCGTTGCTTTATTCTGACCTTTGAATGCATTGTCACCAATCGCTGTCACCTTGTACCGAACACCATTGCTTTTTACCGTTGAAGGAATCAGAATCGAAGTCCGTTTTGTTGTCATTTTAGTCACCTTTACTGTACGTTTACTCGTACTTGTGATTCGGTATTGATAACCACTCTTAGTAAATGTCTTCTTAGTCAGTTGAACATTTTCCTCAACTTCTGCTGGACTTGCCGTTGGTGCAATAACGGATGGAATCGGTGTAGCAGTAACACTTGGTGTTGGTGTAGCGTCTGGGGTTGGAGTCGCTATATCTAGCTTATTATATGCCTCTCGTGCTGCCTTTAAAGCGTTTACCTTCGATGCATATACAACCTTTTTCTGTCCATCTGTTAATGCTTGATATGCATTTTCTGCTTCCACCAATTTCGTTTTCGAATTCAAAGTGATTGTTCCTAACTCATCAATCTGCTTTTCAACTTTCTCAATCTGACGATAACTATCTTGTCCCTTAACATTGTAACTCATACGGAGCGTGCTATCTGCTCCCGTCATAACCTGATAATTACGAGATTTACCAATCTGAATCATGACATTATGATCAAGTCCTGCACTATAATACTGAGCTCCGGATTCAGAGAATTTTTGTTGATTGTAATAACTACCATTATCAATGTCTTCTACTAATACAATCTGTGCACGCATTGCATTCATCCACGCGTCACTGTTTGAAGTATAACAACCGTGATGATTTAATTTCACAATATCTGATTGGAGTTTCTGCTCCATTTGGTCTAGTATAATTCGCCATCGCTCCATTACCTGTGATAGCCAATGCTTTTGCTTCACCATCATATGCCCATTCAACATCACCTGTTCGACCAGAGGTAGCTCCTTCAACTGGCAGGTCACTATCATGGCCATATAGATATGTTCCATTGGTACATTCAACGGAAATTGTATCTGTCTTTAATGGTTCTGTATAATCATTTGTAGCTAAAAATATCTTATAATTTGCAATTGTACTACTATAATGAATGGTCGTAAGAGCCGTTCCCTGAAATGCAGTTTCATTAACTAATGTCACGCTGCCTGGCAATGTCCATGTTTTCAGACTGGTACATCCACCATTGACCATGTTACGTCCTGCTACTGTAGTGCCCTCTCCTAAGACTACCTCTTCGAGTGCTGTACAACCATAGAACAGATTGTCAACCATCGATGTAATTGCGCCTGGCATATTCGCATACTTTAATGATGTGCATCCACGAAATACGCCATTTCCTGTACTTGTTACTGTCTTTGGTATCGAGATTGATTTCAGTCCCGTTGCACCATAACAAGTTCTAGCACCTAGATGAACAACTCCGCTCTTTACTTCTAGCTCCGAGATTAAAGTAAGATACTCGCTCCATGGAACTGCGGTCTTACCAGTTGGCGTTCCATAATCCTTCATCAGATTATCCGCTGCTGTCGATGCTATGGTTAATTTATAGGTATTGTCAACAAGCTGTGTAATCTGCCATGTAACATTCGTGCCGCAGTCACCCGTGGCAATTACCTCTTCCGCTTTAATCACCGTCACTCCACCGGTCAGGCCTAACACCATTGCTAAAGACAATAGCACAGCTACAAACCGTGGTAACATTTTTCTTCTGTGTTTCCTCATTCAATTATCCTCCTGATATGATCTGTATAATATGTTTTCTAAATAAGGCTAACAATAGCATGTAACCTTTAACAGTCAAATCAGGTAAAAGTTATGTAATATTTCACTCCTTGCAACTTGATTTTCCTCACACCTCAAGTTACAATGATAAGACAAGGAGAGAATATAATACCTATGAATAAACTAATTGATCAACTAGAAAAAGAGCAGACCCTGAGTGCATCCGAATTGCTCACTCTGTTAAATAACATTACTCCCGAGACATCTGCCTATCTGTTTGCTAAGTCTGATGCCATCAGGAGAAAATACTATAGTAACAAAGTATATACACGTGGTTTAATCGAGTTTACAAATTATTGCAAAAATGATTGCTTTTACTGTGGTATCCGAAAGAGCAATCTTAAAGCTAGTCGATATCGTCTATCATCTGAGGATATCTTATCTTGCTGTGCGAACGGTTACGAGCTCGGCTTTCGTACTTTCGTTTTACAAGGCGGAGAAGATATGTATTATACCGATGAGATGTTAATTGATTTGGTTCATCAGATTCGAGAGAACTACCCGGACTGTGCTATCACGCTCTCGGTAGGTGAACGAAGTCGCGATTCCTATGAGAAGTTATTTGCAGCAGGTGCCAATCGTTATCTGCTCCGGCATGAAACCGCCACGGACTCGCACTACCGCTTGTTGCATCCAGATTCTCTCTTACTCGCAAACCGCATACAATGTCTGTATCACCTAAAGGATATTGGATATCAAGTGGGTACTGGTTTCATGGTAGGTTCTCCTTATCAGACCAAGGAAAATTTAGTATCTGACCTGCTTTTTATCAAGGAGTTTGAACCGGCAATGATTGGTATCGGCCCCTTCGTCCCTCACCAGGATACACAGTTTAGGGACGAACCTCATGGTGGCTTAGAGCTCACTTTGTTTTTGATAGGGCTCCTACGATTGATGAATCCAACCGCTCTGATTCCTGCTACAACTGCACTTGGTACCATTGACCCGATGGGCCGTGAGCTAGGCATTAAAGCAGGTGCCAATGTTGTTATGCCCAATCTGTCACCCGTTAAAGTTCGTAAAAAATATTCTCTGTATGACAACAAAATCTGCACCGGCGAGGAAGCAGCCGAATGCAGACTCTGTCTGAATCGTCGTATGGAAAGTATCGGATATGAAATCGTCGTTGACCGCGGTGATGTATACCGTGCTTAATCCGCACTATAGTATACAACACCCTTCTTCATATCAATACCTCGTCGTTGCATGAGCTCACTAACTGTCACTAACTCATATCCTTTTTTCTGAAGATATGGTATCATCTTCGCGATGGCTTTCGCTGTTAGTGGGTGCAAATCATGCATCAAGATAATATCTCCATCTGACACTTTATTCCCTTTTATCTTTTTCATAATCTGTTTTACACTTTTTGATTTCCAATCATCTGTATCGACATTCCAAGAAACCAATGGGAAAGATACCTTGTCTTTCACCTTAGCATTGATTACACCATAAGTTGGTCTAGCCAATGTAACATCATAATCTGCATACTTCTTAACGACATCCACTGTTTTTTGCAAAGAAGTCACAAGCTTATCACCCTTGTATTGTGCCATGCTTTTATGGTCCCATGTATGGTTACCAATCTCACACCCTAGATTCACGGCTCGTTTCACAAGGCTTCTGGCCTGTTTTACTTGACGTCCCACGACAAAAAAGGTAGCTCTCGCATGGTACTTCTCAAGCGAATCAAGTACCTTATTTGTCACCGTAGGTGTTGGTCCATCATCAAACGTTAAAGCAATCAACTTCGTCGCTGGTGTCGCAACTGGCTCCACTACAGGCGCCTCAGTCGCCACTGCTGGTTCTCTCGCGATAGCGACAGCTGCTTCTTCATAAGGTACATGAATGGGTAGACAAGTCAATATAAAAATTGCAGCAATCAAGGCGATTGCTGCAATCTGTAAGGCGAATGTCAATGTCTTTCGTATCTTCGAATAATTCATCTTTTCATCCCTTCAAAATAACGGAAATTACCTAAGTAAAATGTACCACTATTCTTCCGGTTTTTCAATGACTATTTTCCCATCGACTAATTCGATTCGTATTTTATTACCATCGACACCAATCTGATGAAGCAAATCCTGTGGAATCTGAACACGTCCTGCACGGTCAAGTACAGCGTACTCTTCCTGTGTCTCTTCTTCATTCCAATCAACGGTCAAATCCTGAATTCTTTCTTTATAATGATCCTTCATGATACGCTCACTACTCGTCTTGCCGTCTCGAATCGCTACAACACGATTTACTTTCTTCGCAAGCTCCTTATCATGCGTTACGATAACGATTGTGATTCCTAGCTCTTCATTTAAACGTCTGAACATATCAAGAATATCATCCGCTGTTCTACGGTCAACAGAACCCGTTGGTTCATCCGCTAGTAGAAGTCTTGGATTGTTCGCAAGAGCAATCGCAATCGCGATACGTTGCTGCTCACCACCAGATAACTGACTTAGGTTGTTGTCCTTACGATGTTCCATACCAACGAGCCGAAGCAGTTCAAGCGCACGTTCCTTCTTTTCCTCTTCCGAGCCCTCTGTAAATAACATTGGTGTCGTTACATTTTCCCAAGCAGTCAAATAAGGTAATAGGTTTCTGGCGTTGTTCTGCCAAACAAATCCTACCGTACTTCGCTTATATTCCACAAGTTCCTGTTCATTAAGCTGAAAAAGATTCTTACCATCTACATATAATCGTCCTGCCGATGGGCGATCTAGACCACCAATCATGTTAAGAAAGGTGGATTTACCACTACCACTATTACCAATAATGGCCATCAACTCTCCGCGCTTTACCGTCAAATCAAGTCCTTGTAAGGCAAGCACCTCGATGTCTTTGGTCTTGTATATCTTCACGAGACTATCGCACTCAATCATGACATCACTTGGAATATCAACATTCTGTTCCGCTTCGTTGATTGGATTTGCTACTTCTGTCACTTTCTTAATCTTAACCAGATTCTTCAGCTTATTCATCTTCATCAATAATCTCACCATCCTCTAAGTGATATATACAGTCTGCCACTTCCATAAGACCCGTGTCATGTGTCGTCATCACAATGGTAACACCCTGACTAGCTACGAGATCCTTGAAAATCTTCATAATCTGAAGTCCTGTATTGGTATCCAATTCTGCAGTAGGCTCATCTGCAAATACAACCTTGGGTTCATGAACAATCGCTCTCGCAATTGCCACACGCTGTTGCTCACCACCAGATAACTCCTGAGGTAAATGATGCATACGTTGTGTCAGCCCCACCAGATGCAAACACTCTTCTGCACGCTTCTTTCGGTCTCCTTTATACTCTGCTAGACGTAATGCAAACTCAACATTTTCATAAGCTGTCATCATCGGAATCAATGCCACTGATTGGAAAACAAATCCGATATCTCTCTTACGAATCTTCTCGCTCTCGTCGTCACTCAGCTCCGCAATATCTCGGTCTGCCAGATAGACAGCACCTGTCTTTGGCTTATCGAGTGCACCTAAGATGTTCATCAACGTCGTCTTACCAGAACCAGAACGACCACGCAGAATCGTAAGCTTGCCAGCAGGTATCTCGATATTAATATCTTTTAATGCATAAAAATCTTCGCCATCTACCACAGGAAATGCCTGGGATACATGTTCTGTTCTAATTATACTTTCCATAGCAATTCCTCCTATTCTTCACCAAGCTTCAGTGCCTGGGAGATGCGAATCTTCGATATCAACTTGCCAAGTACTGTCATACAGATGATAATTACAATACCAATAATACTGAACAATCGTACCATATCCATCGTCTGACGTACTACTTCAAGTGGAATCGTCTGATCGGTTGACGAATAGAAAATCTGTACCAATGGAACAAATAGCTTCGATGCCACCAGACCAAGCACAGTACCAATCACAATGGAAAGCCCTGAACTAAATACCTGTTCATTAATCAACATGGTGATGACTTCTTTCTTTGTCATACCCATCGCTCGGAATACACCAAACAATAACTCTCGCTGACGAATTGATAAAATCCAATAAATCAAAAATCCAGTACTACATAAAATCAATATTACAATGAAACTCATTGTCAGAATACCATTGGTTCCTTGGAACAATGCATCATTACGAACATCTACTAATTCTGCTGCCACATCCTCGAATTTTGTGTACTCGATTCCATTTTTCTTGGCATAATCATAGATGAATTGCGAGGAACCGTCCGTCTTAATCCATACTTCATATGGTTTTACCCCAATTGTTGTCTGAATCATGCCCAAGTTAGCGATAACGAGGTATTTGTCTTGCTTACTAAGCACACCATCATCGTTCAACTCATAGGTTGTAGGCGCATAGCTAGGCCAATAATCAACAAAGCCATAGACAGTACCTGTAATCTGTTTCTTATCTTCGTTATAGAATGTCAGATCATCTCCAATCTCGACATCATACTTATCCTTATAATTCTTACTTAACAAAATCGCATCTGGATTCTGTGAGATTGCATTTAAGTAATTATTAATATGTGTTGGAAGCAAATCCCCCTGGAACTTAATCGTCTCACCAAAATTCTTGGTATCCACACCCATAATCGATCCTGCTACCTGGTCATTCTTCAGGGAAACACTAATATTGTCTTCGCGATAAACTTTGGTAGCCTTGGCAACGCCCTTCATACTCTCATATGCACTAAAGTCTGGCTCTACATAGGTCAGTGCCAAATCCGGATTTTGCTCGCGAAACATTGAATTGTCTTCCCATGCCTGTTTCAAAATCAAGTCGGTACCAGCTGAATAGCGAATGCTCTTCTCTGAGTTCGATAAAATCGTTCTCGCTACGGTAGCATTGAAAATACCAAGCGATACGGTCAGCATCAAAAACACCATCATAAAGCTCTGCTTTCCTCTCGTTCTTATAATCTGAAGGAAGGAAGCGAAAAATGCTGGTTTCCAGCGCTTCTTACCAATCAGATAAACCACCTTAACCATCAGCGGCTGAATTCGTAGTGCCACCATACTAGCACTAATTATAAATAGCGAAGAACAGATAAATAAGAATGGATCTAATGACGAGCCCTGTAACATCTGCGCTGTCAGTGCTTCTTTACGATCCGTAAAAGAATACAACCCATACAGCGAAACAGCAAGTAAAATCACATCAAGATATGCTCTTTGCAATAACGGCCTGGTTTTCTTATTCTTCTTTTGCTTGTAATTAACAATCGTTACGTTGGCATCTCGAAATACTGGAAGTACCATGAATGCAATTGATATTGCCATTGCACCAATACAATACAGCAGAACTTCCCAGTTTAGACTAATGTCAATCGCTTTACGCTGAATAAATTCCAAAAATCCATTTGTCGAACCAAGTGCCTTGCATAGGAAAATACCAATCGGCAATCCAATGACAAAACTCATTGCTGAGATTACTACCGATTGAAGTAGATAAATCAACAAAATCTGCTTCTTACTCGAGCCTCGACTTTTTAACATAGCAATTTCATTTTGCTCTAAATCAAGCATCTGTCTAGAAATCATGAAAATGAATGCCATCAATAACGCAAGTACTGGAATCTGTAAAATCAGCAACGTCGTAGATACTTTCTTTGCCGTTACCTGATAATCCTTCAACACTGCCAAATAACCAGGCTCATCTATGTATGCTTCTTTGGTTGCATAAGTATTCATGAGTTCCTGCGTCTTAGACACAATATGATTCACATCCGTAGACTTCACTTTTTCATAATCATAGATTAGATTGAACTGTGCTGTAATAGAAAATACAGGTCTCTTGGTGTTCACAAAGGTATCGCGGAACAAATTCTCATCAATAAAGCATTCCATAAAGTACCCAGAAGGACTCGTAATCCAGTAAGGGTCTTCTGCCTTGCTATTTTCAAATACACCGACAATCTTCAATCGAATTGGTTTCTTGTCTGCACCAAGCAAGCTGTTGAATTCTACTTCTTCACCAACCAATAGGTTCAGTTTAGTCATAGTCTTCTGACTAACTACTGCCTCAAATGCACCATCTGCGGTAGGTTTGGCACTACACATCTGACCATTTAGCATCTTGCTGTGTTCTTTCATATCGGACAATGCACAGACACGCATTGATTTGGACATCTTATTGTCTTCCCGGTCCATCGTAGACTGTCCTCTTGTCTTAGAAGTGGAGTAGAAAGCAACTGTCTCCTTTTCCTCAACATCCAATTCATCAGGTAATTCTTTGGATAAATCCACCATGCTCTGGAAACTCTGACCACTGTGCTTATTCCCACTTCTCATACTAGCACCCAATGTCATGATGCCAGGATACTGGTTTTCCTGCATGATATATGCTGCATACTTGGAAGTTAGCGTCTTCTGCAATGCTGCATTCCGATACATCGGATTGCTACTAGCAATCGCAACGAGTAAAATGTTACCAATCAAGAGACAAACTACCATCCACTTTTTATGAAGGAGCTTTTGTTTCATAAATCGAATCATCTGTCTACTCCTCCTTTCCTGTCGCTACTGGTTCATCTTCCACTACATCTTTTGCCAAGGTCTGACCTTCTTCAACTCCTTGATCAATCAATGTTACTTTATCGTTGGAAAATGTAGATACGACATATCTTTTGTGAAGATTCTCATTTTGAACTACATAAACATAAAGTTTTGTATTTTCACCATCAGCCTCACTATAAACAGCTTCATTATCCACTACCAAAGCATCATCAATCTGCTTCGTTGCATAGTGAATATATACATTATTCTTTTCAAAATCATATTTTGCTTTATCGGCACTTGAAACTTTCACATAGGCACCGTTGTTATTTTCTTCACCTTCACCACCACCGCTAGTTGTTGCCTCTGTGTTGTTGGTAGCTAATAGATTGTCTGCTGATACGATTTTCCCTTTCATCTTATAACGAATGGTGTTACGGTCGCCTCCGAGCCATACATCTACTTCCATGTTGTACCGAAGTGCCCCTGCTGAGTTCTCTGCTTTAATCACGAAGTTGCCAGAGTTCTTCAATGTGGCAATCACGGTTCCTGCTTCAATCGGTTCTCCCTCGGATGCTTCACCAAGACTGGTAACAACTCCGCTAACATCAGAACGTAGCTGAGTCTTGTTGCTGTCCGCTACAAGTTCTGCATAATCTTTCTCTTTCTGCTTCAAACTAGCTTCAGAGGATTTAAACTGACTAAGCTCTTTCTCCTGTTTCTTATACTCAATCCTCATCATCGATTTCTCAGAGCCACTCTTCATCGCATCTAACTGACGCTTGGCTTCACGCAACTGATTGGTCTTCACCTTCAACTGTGCATTGAATGTCTTGCGCTCGCTCTCAAGCTGCAGCTTCTGCTTCTCTAAATCAGATTCATCTACATCCACTGTATAAGTAGCTACGACCTGCCCCTTCTTCACATGGCTGCCTTCTTTTATCTTGATTTCATCTAAGGTAGCATTACCAACATCCATCGTAATGGATTTCTGCGTTGTATATTCTAACTCTGCACTTTCTGTAACTTCATCCGTAAAATCCTTCTTCTCGACCTTACAAGTCTCATACTCCGTCTCGGTAGACTGCTTGTTATCACCTTTATACAGTAACACCTTACCAGACTTCGCCTTTTCTTGAGTTCCGCATCCGGTTAGGAGAAATGCAGTGATGAGGCCTGCTACAACAAGCTTATCCTTCCACATAAACAACATCTCCTTCCTTCAAGCCAGTCAAGACCTGAACATAAGCGTCAGTACTTGTTCCCACCTTGATATCGGTACGAACTCGCTGATTACCGACCTGCTTATATACGTATTTGCCATTATCATCTTTGTTCACAGCATTGACTGGGACAACCAGGCTATCCTTTACCAAATCATTATTCAGCTGAATCAATGCGTAGCTTCCCACTTTGATTCCGTCGATGCTTCCTGTGAAATCAAAATATGTCTGCGAAGGAAGTCCCTGGCCACTCTCAACTGCCATAGCATCTACTTCTTGTTCTTCCGCAATCACTTTATAATTCTTGCCATCCACAACAGCATAATAACTGCTAGCTTTGTTCAATGTGGATTCTCCAACGTAATCCGTCATAACGCGTGGCTTGCTCATATTGGCAATTCGTACAGCGGCGCGTCCTCCCTGTACCATGTATCCCGAGCCACCAGATGTACTTACGACTTCTCCGGAAATCGGAGCTCGGAGTTCTGCTGCATCTCCATTTTGACTTATCTCATCAATTGCTTTCTGCTTCTCATTAATCTCAAGCTGCTGCAACTGCTTTTGATGTTTCAGCTTCACCTTGGCAATCTTGATATCCTCAGTCTTCTCGATAATCTGATTTTGCAAACTCTTCTTTTCTTTGCTCTTTGTCGCTTTATCATACTTCTTTTGCAACTCACTCTTTTGCAAAACAAGTGTATCGATATCATACTGCGTCATCTTATTCGTTTCAGAATTCTGCTTCTTCAACTCCGTCAAAGCTTTCTTCATCTTATTAATCTTCTTCGATCCAGTCTCTCCAGATAGCGTCGCTAAAAGCTGACCTTTCTTCACGGTATCGCCGACCTCTACCTTCATCTCGTTAATATTTCCCGAGTTCTCAAAGCACGCGTCAACAATCTCTGGCACAATCTGTCCGTCAATATTATTCACATTACTTAATTGCATCTTCTTTACCGTCTCGGTATCAACATCAATACCTACTGGATTCAGAAGTTTCGGAGCACTTGCTTCCTGAGGTGTCCCACAGCCAGTAATCACAAGTGCTGTTATCACACATAATATACTTAGTCGTTTCATTATCTTCTACCTCCCGATCAACTCGTGATGACCTGGTCGCCTTCCTTCAATCCACTGACAATCTCTGTTAGATGATTGATAGTCTCTCCAACCTGAATCTCTTTCATCGTTTTGATGCCTTCTTTATCTTCTATATAGACAACATACTTATCTCCTGTCTTGAAAATCGTCGAACTTGGAAGATATAATACATCCTGCTTCTCATTCAAAATACATTCTAGACTACATTTATCACCTGTCGAAAACTTAGCAGTCGTTGTCGTCGGATATAAATATAACGTATTCTCCTTACCGCTCGGCTTCTTGATTCGAGCATCATAATCCTGCCCCTTCACTTCAATCTTCACGACATCTCCATCTTTGTAACGTGATGCATACTTCGTCTTCATCTCAAACCGATTCTTCTTCTTACCTTCAATCACCATAATTGGTGTATCCGCATCCGGTGTAGCGCCTTCAAGTCCTGGCTCAATCTCCGCCACCGTTCCGTTGATATCGCTCATCGCATCTGACTCTTCAATTCCTTCTTTCGCCTCTTGAAGCTCTAACCCCAAAATCTTCAATTCTGTCTCGTAGGAACTAATCGTTGCATCATACTGCTCCCGCACTGCCTGAATCGTAGACTTGTCACTACCTAACTTCTTCTGCTTGGCAACATCTAGTGCCTTCAGCTCTCGCTGCTGCCTAATCTGGAGTTCCATCTTATCCATCTTAAACTGCGTCTCACTCATCTGTGTCTCATAACTATCAATATAATAACGTACTAAAAGGTCACCAATAGACACCTTGGTTCCCTTCTTCACATACACCTTTTTCACTTTTGATTCACCCGCTGCAAGAACCTCCATCGTGGTAGTTCCTTTGTATGAACCATCGATACTCTCTGACTCTGTAAGATTACCTCGAATTACACTAGTCTTTCCATAGCCTTGTCCATCGTACTCCTTGACAATCGGTGCCTCCTGAAACCCTTCCTCTGTAGGTAAAAGTCCACAAGAAGTCAACAACCCACCGCTCACAAGAAGTCCCGCTGCAATCCATATCTTCTTCATGTCTTAGTCCTTTCTGTCCAACGACCTTCTGTCAATAAACATTAATGATATTATAATACCATACAAAATGCACAATAACAATGTAATATTACATACTTTTTGTGTACTCATTTAACAAAACTATGGTATAATATAAGACATGAGAACGTAACCCGTTAGGGTGAAGTTCGAATGGCTTAGGATTGCGAG
>CAZUGH010000020.1:12104-19490 GCA_964619785.1 uncultured Lachnospiraceae bacterium
CCACAGCTGGCAACCTAATATACAATACAAAGGAGAATACAAAATGAAATGGTATAATAACGCTATCTTTTATCACATTTATCCACTTGGATTATGTGACGCACCTAAGAAAAACGATTATGGAGAAACCGTCCATCGGCTAAGCGAGCTTGCCCCATGGGTGGAGCACATCGTCGACTTGGGCTGTAATGCACTCTATATCGGACCACTTTTTGAAGCTGTTGGACATGGCTATGAAACGACAGACTACTACAAGTTGGATCGACGGCTAGGTGATAATGAGGATTTGAAGAATTTCGTCAAACTTTGCCACGACAAGGGATTGAAAGTCATTTTCGATGGTGTCTTCAATCATACAGGACGCGATTTTTTTGCCTTTAAAGACTTGCAAGAGAAGCGCGAGAACTCACCTTATAAGGATTGGTTCTGTCAAGTTGACTTTGGTGGGAATAATGAATACAACGATGGATTTTCCTATGAGAACTGGGGTGGCTACAATCTGTTAGTGAAGTTGAATCAGTGGAATCCACAGGTTCGTGAATATATTCTGGATGTGATACGGTTCTGGGTGAGCGAATTTGATGTGGACGGGCTACGTCTTGATGCAGCAGATGTACTTGATTTCGAATTCATGAAGTGTCTGCGGAGACTTGCGAACGAAGTCAAAGAAGATTTTTGGCTGATGGGCGAAGTCATTCATGGCGAATATACTCGGTGGGTCAATGATGAAACGCTGCATTCTGTCACCAACTACAATCTGCACAAAGCCCTCTATTCCGGGCACAACGACCATAACTATTTTGAGATTGCTCACAATGTCAAGCGGCTGTATGAGATGGGTGGATGTGTCTATGACCGATTGCGACTATACAATTTTGTCGACAATCACGATGTAGAGCGCCTCTACACCAAACTGAACGTGAAAGCCCATATGCTCCCTATCCATTATCTGCTCTACACTTTGCCGGGAATTCCGTCCATTTATTATGGCACAGAATTCGACATAGAAGGACGCAAGGAACAGTGGTCGGACGCCTCGCTTCGCCCCGCCTTGCGACTAGAAGAATTGCAAGAGACCGATACGACGAGACTCATTCGTCAATTGGGCAAGGTACGTCAAAAGCTTATTGCACTCAATGATGGAGAATACCAGGAATTGATGCTGACCAATCGCCAGTATGCATTTTCCCGGACCTGCATGGATAGCCTCGCTATCACAATCGTCAACAACGATGAGAACGAATGCACCTGTACTTTCCACGTACCACTGGAAAATGGAGTCCTCTATGACCAGATAACAAAAGAAGAGTTCACCGTAGTTAACTCTTCTCTTACCGTATCCATATCTAGTTGTAATGGACGAATTCTCAGTCCTTCTTCTCTTTAATCTGAATCGACTTGTGATTCAGATAAAACTCTGTATCAACTGGGAGCTGCTTCTTTTTCAAACGAGAAGCGCTCCATTTTTTTGTGCTTCGATAAATCAGCGCAAAAACCGGAACTGCCACTAGCATACCAATCAGCCCAAACAGCGAACCGAAGACAAGAATGGAAAATAAAATCCAGAAGCTTCCTAGTCCTGTTGTCTCACCAATAATCTTCGGACCGATGATATTGCCATCAACCTGCATAATGATAATAATCACAATCAAGAAAATCAAACATTGTACAGGACTCACCAGTAAAACCAAGAAAGCACTTGGGATGATACCTATGTATTGACCAAAGAATGGGATAACATTGGTAACACCGATGATGACACTAATCAAACTGGCATATGGCATACCCAAAATACTCATGAAAAAAAATGTGATAATTCCCACAATAACTGAATCAATCAACTTACCGCTGATGAATTTACTAAAAATATAATTAGCCTCTCCGCAGAGCTCTAGAAGATTATTCGCACGATTTACAGGGAAAATGGAATAAATCAGTTTCCGAGATTGTGCTAAGAACACTTCCTTATTCGCTAACAAATAAATCGAAATAATTAACCCAATAAAAATATCAAATAACGTAGAAAGAAATCCCATGACACTACCAGAAACGGAAGCAAGAATCTGTGTGCTGCTAGGCAGCAAATCATTTTCCAACCATGTTCGTAACTGCTGGTAAGCACTTTCCGACAAATTCATCGTGTACTGGGCTATCTCAGGATGACTCTTACCAAGTCCCTGAATCCATTCGCGAAGAACCTGATAATAAGAAGGCATATTGTTCACCAAAGAAGTGAGACTATTCACCAGCTCTGGCAAAACCAACATGAACAACCCAAACAAGGCAAATATCGCTGCCAAAATAACTACGAAAACGGATACACCTCTCGCAATTCCATCTGCCAAATGTACCTTCTTCTTCAAAATTCGGTGTGCCAGTGGATCCATCACATGTGCCTCCAAAATCCCCATCAAAGGATCAAGCAAATACGCAATAATGAGTCCAATGTACACCGGCGAAAGTGCTGTATTAATCATGCCAACCATACCCATGACATGATCCCAACTCAGTAAAGTAATATTTAAAACCTGCCACACAACCAATACAATAATCGCTGTGCCCCCCAAATAAAGATACTTCTTATTCCATCCACGAAACATCTCTCATCACCTCATTTTCCTATATCTATATCATACAACAAAGTGATGGAAAGGAAAAGAATTATTTCATCTTTGGTTTGAAAATCAGAGACGCTAAATATGCGAAAATCAGGGTGGCCGAAATACCTACTGCGGCATGTTCGAGCCCGCCATAATACATGCCGATAAACCCTTTGGCATCAATGGCATCCTTCACCCCCGTGAATAGGAGATGACCGAATCCCAGTAGTGGCACGGTTGCACCTGCGCCCGCCCAATCGGCGAATGGTTTATAAAGCCCCACACTGCTGAGCAACGCTCCAATACATACCAACGCCACCATCAACCGACCTGGCATAAGCTTCGTGAAATCCATGAAAATCTGTAACACCGCACAGATTGCTCCTCCGATGAGGAATGCAATAACATAATCCATCTTAGTCATGTCTCCTTTCAAGCATAATTCCGTGAGCAATTCCTGGTACCGAATTGCCCTCATTGAAGCTAACCGTAGAAAGCAAGGCACCTGTCGGTATAAAAAGTACCCGATTCCACACGCCGTCCTTCATTTTCTTCAGAATGTATCCTGTCAAGGTAATGGCTGCGCACCCACAACCGCTGCCACCTGCATTGGTATCTTGTTCTTCATTCTTGTATATTTCCACGCCACAATCCATATGATTGCGTGAGATATCGTAACCATAACCCTTCATCATATCAACTAGAATCTGGCTGCCAATGGTGCCCAAATCCCCCGTGATTATTTTGTCATAATACTCTGGGCCCACACCATAATCTTTCATGTTCGACAGCACCACATCGGCCGCCGCAGGTGCCATGCATGCTCCCATATTCATGGAATCCTTGATGCCATAATCCGTAATCGTACCCGTTGTAATTCCAGTCACATAGACATTCTGCGTATCCACCATCTACAAGCATGGACCCAATCGCCATCGATTCGCCCATGGTCGAGCATGCCCCATATACACCAAACATGGGAATATTGAAATTCAAGATACCAAAAGAAGTGGCAATCAGCTGCCCGAGCAAATCACCCGCAATCAAATACCGCACCTCGGTACTATCAAGCCCGGCTTTACGAAGTGCAATCTCCGTTGCCATGTGTTGCATCTTGCTTTCCGCTTCTTCCCACGAATTGCCGCCAAAGAGTGGATCCTCTTCAACAATATCATAGTAACGCCCGAAATTCCCCCTGCCTTCCTTGTCACCCGCAACAGCAGCACACCCGATAATGCAGGGTGGATTTTCAAAACGTACGCTTTTTTTCCTATCTGTTTTCCGTTCAAATGGCTCACTCCTCATCATTTCATGAGGATAGTGTGTCCTTTCTGGAAATAATTATGCATTCGTAATCTGTTTTGCAATGCTTTCTGCTAACTGCTTAATTCCTGCTCGATTCTCATCCTTCAACGCCGAACGAATCGTTACACTTTGATCAAGAATTGTCATATGATTCAATTCCTCAATCTTGGCACGCAAAAACTTGGCTGTCACTGGTGCCCAGGTTCCATTTTCCATAAATGCAACCGTACGATTCTGTACATTCAATGCTTTCATATCCGCAACAAAATTCTCCATCACTGGGTAAATCCCACCATTATATGTCGGGCATGCCAGTACCAGATGCGACATCTTAAATGTCTGAGAAATCAGTTCGGAACAATGCGTTGAAGACACATCACACAACTCGACTTGATGCACACCTAGCTCATGCAACGAGGTTGCCAATATATCAGCCGCATTTTCTGTATTGCCATACATGGATGCATAAGCAATCAGAACTCCCTGTTCCTCAGGCTCATAGCTGCTCCATGCGTTGTATTTTCCTAAAATATAAGCCAAATCTTCACGCCACACTGGTCCATGAAGTGGTGCAAGCACCTCAATATCTAGCCCCTGCGCCTTCTTCAGCACGTTCTGCACAGGCTTGCCAAACTTACCAACAATATTAGTGTAGTAACGTCTCGCCTCATCTAGCCAATCGCGCTCGAAATTCACCTCATCCGCAAACAGCGCACCATTCAACGCACCAAAAGTTCCAAATGCATCTGCCGAAAATAGAACCTTGTCCGTCGCATCATAAGTCATCATTACCTCCGGCCAATGTACCAACGGTGCCATCACAAAACTCAACTGATGGTGTCCCAATGACAGCGTATCGCCCTCTGCCACAATCTTTGCGCGTTTCGTAATGTCAATCCCAAAAAACTGCTGAATCATCGGAATCATCTTGGCATTCACGACCACCTGCATCTTCGGATATCGATTCATCAATATCTCAATCATAGAACAGTGGTCCGGTTCCATGTGATTCACAATCATATAATCGAGTTCTCTGCCCGCCAACACATAATCCAAATTCTCGAGCATCTGTCTCGACACAGCAAAATCAACGCTATCAAGCAATGCTGTCTTCTCATCCATAATCACATAAGAATTATAAGAAACACCTCGCTCAATCGGGAAAATGTTCTCAAACAAGGCTAGTCTTCTATCACTAGCCCCAATAAAATGTATATCATTCGTAATCTTTCTCGTACAATGCATAATCATTTCGCCTCCAATAAATTAGTAATTATTCCTATTATATACCAAATCTGGAATTTGTCAACCTTATGTGATGTCTAGGGGGGTGGTGAGTCCCACTTCGCTAGCGGGGTATACAGCCAGCTTTTGTAGTTTTTTTATCCCTTTTCCACGTCGAAAACCTTGATTTCATACTGCACCAAAACCAAAATGGCAGTAAATCAAAAGAAATCTTCTCCTATACCCCGCTTCTTAAGCAAAGCGGGGTACAGCGACCAATTCTTTCTCCATCATACCCTTCTGCCATTTACTCCCAAATCAGAAACGGCGTAAATACGTTGTTTCTGATTTGGGGTATTATGGGAGCGGGGTATAAATCGCAAAAATTTGCAATTTACTGCCACCCAAGCACAAGAATTTCAATTGAACTCTGGTTCTTAACGAAATCAAGGTTGGCGAACACCCCTGCCGGCGAGCTTCCCTTACCCAGGCGAACAACCCCATATAAAAAAGAGTCATTGCTTCCCGGCGCGTACATCAGCCACAAAGCAATAACTCTTCTGAAACACTTATTTCTTAAACACATCTAATACTGCATAGAAGGATTCTTTTGGATCATCAAGTCCTGTTCCAAAGAGCAATGGTGTACTCCTATCTCTCCAAGACACAGTATCGTACAATCCCCAGAGGGTAAGTCCTGTGATGTTGGCACCACTCTCTTTCTTCCGCTTTAGCATCGTAAATAGCTTAGTCATATACTGAGCTTGGTCACTGCCATCCTGTCCTTCATCACGATAGCTACCACTATTATTATTTATTGTCACATCTAACTCAGTAATCTGGATTTCCAACCCAAGATTATTGTACTTATCAATCGTTGATGCGAACAGTTCAACCGATGGATAATCCACATCTAGATGCGACTGCATACCGATTCCTTCGCAAATAACATTTTTACCATCGTTATTAATGAAGTTTACTAGCGATACAATAGCATTTGATGTTGTAGAATCATATGTGTTGTAATCATTGTAGAATAACGTAACCTTATCATTTACACCATATTGCTCGAGCATGTCGTAGGCATACTGATATGCGTTCTTTACATAAGTTGGTTGCAACTCCATATCGCCATAAACACTTACCCAGGATGTAGCTGTTGGGCCATTCAAGCGGTGCGTGTATTCATTTACCACATCCCACGCATATACAAGCGTTCCTGCGCTGCCCATCAATTCCTTTTCCTTTTCCATGACATGTTTCATCACAGTCTTGACATAGAACTCAAGACGGGCTGTCATAACATCTGCGGAAACCTTTTCATTACTATTCGAGTACCCTTGCTTAAAGAACCATTCTCTTGTCTGCTGGTGCCACAATAATGTATGGGCACGCATTTTGATACCCTTACTCTTCGCGATTGTCAAAGCTTGATCAATCGCATCAAAATTTAGCTTTGGTACTGTGCTTTCCGTATAGCTTGAAGGAATTACATAATTATAAGGTGACGCCTTCGCCGCCTCCGGTGTAAGTGCCGTCATCGAGTATCCTAAGACGGTATCAGGCTTCATTTCATTTTCTAATGTAAAGCTATTGTATTGCTTCGCAACAAAGTTCATCGTATCTGCATTTTGTAACTGCGAAAGTTTCAGACATGAACCAATCTTACCAAATGTACTCTCCAACGTATCCTTCAAACTTGGCAAAGTCAGCGGATCAACCGGTTCAACTGGAACGATTCCTCCTGAGACTTGTGTCATCTTGAATTCATCTACCATGAAATCAAAGGTTCCATCTGGCGATTCAAAATAAATCGTTATAGAGGAAAATGCCTTCGGTATCACATAATTTGTCTCAAAATAACTCCACTCACCCGATCTCGTTGGAACCATCGCAACCTGAGGGTATGTTGTACCATTATTCTCTAGCTGACTCGACACCTTGATGTTCTGGGTTGCTCCCGTATCCTGCTTCACCCATCCACTAATCGTATATACGGCGTCCTTAACAACTTTACTCGTGATATCTAATGATGCACCATTCCAGGTCTCTGCACGATTTGTCACCTTCAAGCAATTACCAACCTTGCCGCCGGTTACCGATGTTAATGTTGCGCTACCACGACCCGTAAATCCATCTGTGCCACTACTAAATCCAGCATTTGATAAATCAACTGGCGTAAAATCAGGGTCAGCTGTTGAGCCCGGAACTGGCGTTACCGTTACTGGTGCCGTTGGTGTTGGCGTTACTGGCGCCG
>CAZUGH010000020.1:19590-24609 GCA_964619785.1 uncultured Lachnospiraceae bacterium
CCCGGAACTGGCGTTACCGTTACTGGTGCCGTTGGTGTTGGCGTTACTGGCGCCGGTGCCGTTGGTGTTGGCGATACTGGCGCCGTTTCTGTTGGAACAGGCGTCTGCGTGCTTAACGGTTTCTCCGTGACCAAATTCTGCGGACCACTGGTCGGATTAGCGGTCGAACCACTAGCCAGATTACTAGTTGGACCATTGGTTGGGTTCGTTGTTGGATTGGTGGTCACAACAACCTTTTTCTTCTTCACGGTTACTTTGCAAACCAACTTCTTCTTGCCCACTCGTGCCGTGATTTTCGCTTTACCAGCTTTTTTCGCCTTTACCTTGCCCTTGCGTGAAACGGTCGCAACTGACTTCTTGCTGCTGCTCCATTTTGCTTTCTTCTTGGTACCTTTCACCTTCAAGGTCTTGGTTTTACCTACGTACAACGTAATGCTTTTCTTGCTAAGCTTAATCTTAGCCGCATCAACAGATGCCTCTTACATGGTCAATACCGTTGTTAATACCATTGCCATAATCAGCGCCCATGCACATAACCTTCTCATTTTATTCATCTATAAACCTCATTTCTTCGCTAGAATTTGAATGTGTCCTGTAATCCTACCCATAATTCATCCTTCTCACTCAAAGTCAGCGGTGTGCCATCGCCCATCACATAACCTGCGCTCGAAGCATTTCCTTTATACTCGCCTGTGAGGTCTGGCCACACCACACCAATCTCTGGATCATTCCATGCCAGCCCGCCTTCATCACCAGGGTGATAAAAATCTGTACATTTATAACAAAACTCCGCAATTTCGGATAATACAAGGAATCCATGTGCAAATCCTTCTGGGATATAGAATTGCTTCTTATTCTCCTCCGTCAACTCCACACCAAACCATTTTCCATAGGTTTTGGACTGACTTCGCAGGTCTACAGCCACATCAAAGACGCTGCCCTTGACCGCACGAACCAATTTCCCTTGCGGAAATTCTTTCTGAAAATGCAATCCTCGCAAAACGCCCTTCGTCGACATCGATTGATTGTCCTGAACAAATACCATGTTCAAGCCTTCTTCTTCCATATCCTTCTGGTTATATGTCTCCGTAAAATATCCTCTGGCGTCACCATGAACCGATGGTGTTATGACACATAAGCCCTCAATACCGCCTACATTTTTCTCGACTTTTATTTGTCCCATTTTCTTACCTCTTTCCTAAAACTCGATTGTCTCGAGATATCTCTTAACTGCATCCTGCCAGCTTGGCAGAGGGGTGAACCCATTGGCGGGCAGCTTGCTTTTGTCTAGGCGACTGTTAAATGGTCGCGCCGCCTTGGAAATACCATATTCCTCCGTTGTAACCGGCACTACTGTCAGTCGCTCGGTACCATATTCCGTATGTCCGAGCTTCACAGCCTGGCGGAATATCTCCTGGGTAAAATCAAACCAGCTAATGTAACCGCCTTCGTTGGTCGCATGATAATAACCATATTTCTCCGTCTCCATCATATCCACCAACAGCCTCGCCAAATCAAGCGTATACGTCGGCGTTCCAATCTGGTCATTGACCACCGTAATGCGCTCATGCGATTTGCCCACTTTCAGCATTGTCTTGATGAAGTTGCTTCCATTCTCACCAAACACCCAAGCGATTCGTACAATGAAAAAACGACTCAGCCGGCTCGACACAGCCTCTTCACCTGCCAGCTTGCTTGCTCCATAGACATTGAGGGGCGCATACTCTGTACAATCTGGCTGCCAAGGCGCTGTCCCCTGCCCATTAAACACATAATCTGTGGAAATGTACATCAGCTTGCATCCTAATTCTTCGCATACTTTCGCGATATGCTCCGTCCCGATTGCATTTACCTGATGCACCTTGGATTTATTTTCCTCATCCTCTGCTGCATCGACTGCAGTCCACGCCGCACAATGGATTACGCCATCGGGCTTCACTTGGCGAAGTACCTCACTTACCGAAGCCTCATCCGTGATATCCATCTCGTCGATGTCAACACCGACTGCCTGGTGACCGCGCTTTTTTAACTCACCCACGCAATCGTGTCCAAGCTGCCCTTTGACTCCTGTTACTAATATTTTCATAATCTATCACCATACATTGTATCATAATAATTTTGGTATTCACCAGAAATGATAGTCTCCCACCACTCTTTATTGTCAAGGTACCATTGAATCGTCTTCTGGATGCCATCTTCAAACTTCGTCTCTGGCAGCCAGCCCAGTTCGCTATGAATCTTGGTTGGGTCAATGGCATAACGCATATCATGCCCTTTGCGGTCTGTTACATAAGTAATCAAGCTCTCCGGTTTATCTAACGTCTTGCAAATTATTTTCACAATATCGATATTCTTCATCTCGTTGTGTCCGCCAACATTGTACACTTCGCCGACGCGTCCCTTATGAATAATCAGGTCAATCGCCTTGCAATGGTCCTCCACATACAGCCAATCACGCACATTCAAGCCCTCGCCATAGACAGGAAGTGGTTTGTCATTTAACGCATTCGCAATCATCAGTGGAATTAATTTCTCAGGAAAATGATATGGTCCATAATTGTTCGAGCAACGGCTTATCGTCACAGGCAAGCCGTAGGTTCTGTGATATGCAAGCACCAACAAATCCGCGCTTGCCTTCGATGAGCTGTAAGGGCTGCTCGTATGAATCGGTGTGTCCTCCGTGAAAAAGAGGTCTGGGCGATCAAGTGGCAGGTCGCCATACACTTCATCGGTAGAAACCTGGTGATAACGCTCGATACCGTATTTGCGACACGCATCCATAAGAACCGACGTACCAATAATATTGGTGTCAAGGAATACCTGCGGATTCTCTATGGAGCGGTCTACATGACTCTCCGCCGCAAAATTCACAACCATGTCAGGCTTCTCTTCTTTAAACAACTTGTAAACAGCTTCTCGATTCGTGATGCTCTCCTTCACAAAGCGAAAATTCGGATTATCCATCACAGGTGCTAACGTGGACAAATTGCCCGCATACGTCAAACAATCCAGGCAAATGATACGATAATCCGGGTACTTATTCAACATGTGAAATACAAAATTACTTCCAATAAATCCGGCGCCGCCGGTAACGATAATATTCATAACTTTTCCTCCATATCGGAGCTGTTTTTGCGGAGATAGCGCAAACAGAAATTCGTGTATCGATTTTTGTTTTGTGCATATATAAGTTTGCGCTCCGTCACAAACTTGCAAGTGAAAGATTATTTATCGAAACAATCTTTCACTTTTCCTCCATATTTAGTGCAATACATCAAGGTATTTTCCATCCATAACGTCTTTCAAATATTGTCCATATTGATTCTTCTTGAGCAACTCATAAACTGTCTCTAGCTCGGCGCGGTCAATCCATCCATTCAAATATGCAATCTCCTCCAAGCAGGCAATCTTTCTATGCTGGTGCGATTCCACAGTCTTAACAAAATTCGTTGCCTCCACCAAGCTCTCATGTGTTCCTGTATCAAGCCATGTAAATCCCTGACCAAGCAGCTCCACATTCAAGTGATTTGCTTCTAAATAGATCCGGTTCAAATCCGTAATCTCCAATTCTCCACGTGCACTTGGTGCCAAATTCTTCGCATATTCCACAACCTTATTATCATAAAAGTATAACCCTGTTACACAGTAATTACTCTTTGGCTTCTCTGGTTTTTCCTCAATCGACACAGCCTTACCCGTCGCATCAAACTCCACAATACCAAAGCGCTCTGGATCATCCACATAATACCCGAAAATAGTCGCTCCCTTGCCTGACTCTGCATTTTCCACAGCGGCCTTGAGTCTCTTCTTAAGCCCATGTCCCGCGAAAATATTGTCTCCGAGCACCATAGCAACGGTATCGTCCCCAATAAACTCTTCACCAATGATAAATGCCTGCGCCAATCCATCTGGACTTGGCTGAACTGCATAAGTCAAATTCACACCAAACTGATGTCCGTCACCCAACAATTCCTCAAATCTTGGCGTGTCCTGTGGTGTCGAGATAATGAGAATCTCTCGTATCCCCGCATTCATCAACACCGACATTGGATAATAAATCATCGGCTTGTCGTAAATCGGCAACAACTGTTTCGAAGTAACCATCGTCAGTGGGTAAAGGCGTGTGCCAGAACCTCCTGCTAAAATAATACCTTTCATTCTCTACCTCCATACCTAAACGGTTTGTGCACAAATTCTAATGTTCATTTTATCATTATACAGGGTAACCCAACGTCACCTGCAAGCACTTTTTTTGATTAAATGTCAAAAGTCTTGTACACTTCATGCTTGCATGAAAGGGGACGAGACTTTATGACATGCACCCCAATGAGGATGAAGTGGTGCGACAGCACCATGTAAATCCGAATTGGGGCAGGGATTGTGGGAGTGCGTCAGCACAAAACAATCCCTGTAATCTGATTAAATGTCAAAAGTCTTGTACACTTCATGCTTGCATGAAAGGGGACGAGACTTTATGACATGCACCCCAATGAGGATGAAGTGGTGCGACAGCACCATGTAAATCCGAATTGGGGCAGGGATTGTGGGAGTGCGAGACTGTACTGCCCGCCAGCCTGCTTGGTTCGCCGGCGGGCGGTAGGGTTCGTAACGAAATTTGGTTTCCTGCTGTAGTGCCGGCCGGCTTGCTTGGTTTACCGGCGGGTGGTAGGGTAAAAGGGATAAAAAATCACTTTTTTTGCTGTTTATACCCCGCTCCCATAAATTGGATTCTTGAAACGGCGTAAATACGTTCAGTCAATTATTGGTAATTCGCGAAACTGGCAGTATATTTGAAAAAGCCTAACATAATACCCCGGTTTTCGAAAAAACCGGGGTATTATAGTGTTAATATCTCTATTTACTGCCAAAATTCAAAATTGTAAATTTATTACACAACGTAATTACGTCATTTGTCGAGGGTGCTGATTTGGGAGCGGGGTATAAATCTAGTAATTCTCGCCTGTATACCCCGCGAGCTCGCCAGCACCACCGCTCGCAACGAAATCTCCTAGTCCTTTT
>CAZUGH010000020.1:24709-30337 GCA_964619785.1 uncultured Lachnospiraceae bacterium
ATACCCCGCGAGCTCGCCAGCACCACCGCTCGCAACGAAATCTCCTAGTCCTTTTGCGAAATAAAGATTCCTGCATCCTTCGTTATCCGGAATCCATCGCCGATGCTGCGGTGCACGTAGCCTCGGAATTCCCGGTAATGATCCAGCAAGTATTGATTTTGGTTGCCGTGGCATGACAAGATATACGAAATCAAAGGGTCGGCCTCTGTTACGATGAGGCAATCTTCATAGGCTATCCACTCGGGATTTTCAAAGAAGTTCGCTAGTACCTGGGCACCATTGTCTCTGCCAAATCGTTCGAATAGTTGCTCGCCGGATAAGCGGATGTGCTCATTGAATCCCTGCGCAAGCTGGCTGACTTCCTGCATGTGGCGGCTTCCGTAGGTGCTACAGAGGAAATGCCCACCGGGCGCAAGCACACGATTCACTTCGCTGCATACTTTCTCGATTTCGTCACAATAAAATAGAACATGATTGGCAATTACCAGGTCGAAGCTTCCGTCCTCGTATGGCAACGCCTCACCGCTGCAACTCTCAAAATGAAATCTGGTATCGTCCGTTCCAATTGCTCTTCTGGCATCACGCAGCATTCCCTGCGATGGGTCCGTTAATGTGATTGACACATTTTCTGGCAGCTTAGCTCGATTCATGGTCCACAGTGTTCCATCACCGCACCCGATTTCAAGAATCTTCATGCCAGGCGAAAGATTACATTTTCCATAAATCCACGGAAACCAGCCCTCGTGATTCTGCGAATACATGTTGTGTAGGCGTATGCGCGCAGAAATATTGGACGCACTTTCGTATTGATTCTTGAGGCTTCTCTCCATACCCGTCAAGTGAATCAGGTTCAGCATCTGGCTCCAATCAATCGTCTGCTTGGCCTCCATCGCCTCTGCCGTATCGGCAATCGCCTGCTCCACAAGCTGCATTTGCTCGATGCGATCTCGCACAAGCTTCTGCTGAATGTGCAATGAGTTCAACATATAATGATAGTCAAGTTCATTTACCGTCATCTCGCGAATGTCTTCTAAGGAAAATCCAAGGTATTTCAGCAACAGAATCTGCTGCAATTTCGTGAAGTCCTCGTCCGTGTAAAATCTGGTCCCATTCTCTGTCACAAGCGATGGTTTCAAAATATTCTTTTTATCATAATACCGCACCGTCCGCAAAGTTATGTGGGACATCCGCGCAAATTCCCCCGAGGAGTAGTAACCTTCCTTTTTCATCGTCACGTTCCTTTCCTGTTACATTCTATTATAATGGGAAAATGCAATTTTGTCATTGAGAATTTGTTATGGTACAATGATAGGAGAACAAGAATGGAGAAACTCATGAAACTCAAACTATTAATTACTATACTCGTTACATGCGTATTGACTGCTTGCAGCAATGAGGTGCCAGGCACTTCATCGACAACGGCACTTGTAACCGCTCCCGCCACAACGACTGAGCCAACACCTCACCCAGTTAAGTTACCTGATAGCAAGGTTTGGCGGCAACTCGAGAAATTAGAAGAGAAGGCACTCATCTATACAAAACAAGATATAAAAGAAGCTAGTAAAATGGTCGTTCGATTTGTCCGAACGGGTCATGCAAATTACCAGACAGACATTTGGCAATTATTAGCCGGTGAAGAAGACAAAAAATTTACCTGCAAGCTACCAGCCTCAACTTACAGCCTTCAGAAGATTGAATATATACAAGATACGGCCAGCAAAGAAAAGATTGATTTTCCTCACTTGTGCGCCTCACTGAACCTATTCATCCCATATCATGACATGTCAACGGAAATGTGTGATATCGGTTCATGGGTCGGCGACTCGCTCGAACTTATGGAACAGCTAAAGCAATCCGGATATTCAAAAGCAGAATACAACAAGCAAGCCTCTCGACTCCTCGGAAAGCGTGACAGCCGGTTTAGCACCATGGACCTACTAGCTGACATCGATGCCAACAACATACGAAGCAGTATGGATATCACGCAAGACACCATCGTAGAAGCGATGAAAAAATACTATGAAAATTTACCGCAGCAAAATCGATATGAACGATTTATCAAAACACGCTTTCCAAAAGTACAGAACAAGAAAGCCCTCCGCCAAGCCATCTGGAATTGTCTTGGTGGCGAACCCGGAATACTCACAACCAAGCTCTATGCGGAGCATGGCATTTCCCCAAAAGACAAAAAACTGATACGTGCGGTATCCAACGCATTTGCTGATAAGCTCTGGAAAAAAGCACAAGGGAAAATATGACCCAGCGGGGTATAAAATCAAATTATTGAAGATTTTTATCCCTTTTATTACATATAATGGAATTAAATTGTTGGAAATCAAGTTGAAATGGCAGTAGATTTGTTAAAATCATGCTCTATACCCCGCTTCGAGAAAAAAGCGGGGTATAGAGCATAGTTTTTTTCTTATAGTAGAAAATCTTCGTAATTGTATATTTTCCCTAGTACGTAAATACGTTGTTTGTCGCACACACAAAAAATGGTGCGGGGTATAAACATATCTAAAAGACTGGATTATACCCCGCCCACCTAAACATAAGCAAGATTTTTATCAAATTCAAGAAATAAATTACATTTTATGGTTGCTTTCTCTTCAGATTATGGTATTATTTTACTATATCAAAAATAAAAGGAGGACTACATTACGATTTACACAAAAATTGCTGCCGAGGCAGCGCGAATTGACAACAAGATTAAATGTCTAGAACGAGAACTAGAAAGTGCACCACCTGGTAAGCTTTACGTTGCTAACAACCAAACACGCAACAAATGGTACATTAATGATGGTCAGCGAACCACGTATCTTCCTAAAGCAAAGCATTCACAAGCCGAGGAACTTGCCAAGAAAAAGTATCTATCGCTTCAGCTTAAGGATCTTAAACAAGAGCAAAACGCAATCAACCAATATCTCAAGCATCATTCGAGGGGCATCTCACAAGCCGAACAACTTCTTTATAATCCATCTTATCAACCACTATTATCACAGCAATATCAAACACCAGAAGACGAACTCCAACAATGGGTCAAGGCCCCATATGCCAAAAATCCAAATTATCCAGAACATTTAAATCACAAATCTATGTCCGGCAACATTCTTCGTTCAAAATCAGAAGTAATCATTGATATGAGCCTAACTCAAGCCAGAATCCCATTTCGTTATGAATGTCAACTAATCATCGGCGAGACCATCCTCTATCCCGACTTCACAATCCTGCATCCGCACACACGAAAAATATTCTACTGGGAGCATTTCGGCATGATGGATGTACCTGAATACGCCTTCCATGCCTTCTCAAAGCTCCAGCTTTATCAGACCTCCGGCATCATTCCATCCATCAATCTCATCACTACATATGAAACAAAAGACCATCCTCTAGATCCAGAACTCGTAGGCAACATCATCAATTACCACTTCTAGCATCATCGACTCAGCTTTACCTCAACACTTCCGCTTCCCACGATTGAACTCAGATTGTCAATATCCGCATGACCCAGGGGCGTGTACGAATAGGAAGAGGAAAATGACTTGTAGAACAATACAATGCAGTCATCCCCATAGAGCATCAAATCACCTGCCAAAATCTTCTTTGGTACGCTCGACTTCGAAGGCAGCGAATCACTCAGATAGTGATACTTCTCATTGCCATTTAACTCCTGCATCTTAATCGTCATCGGAAGTCTGCTAAGAAGCGCTTTCGTCGAATCATTCTTCACAAGACACACCTTATACATGTGCCCCTTCAATTCCATGTTGACCACATAAGAACTGCTATCTGACACGGTCTTTTTCTTCACCGTCACCTTACAACGATACGTCTTGCCGCTTGCCTTCGCCCAAATCTTCGCGACCCCAGCCTTCACACCAAATACACGAATCGTAGTTCCGGTTCTCTTGCTAAGCTTGATTCGGCTCTTACCACTCGAAATCCCCCAGCTTTTTTTCTTCATGGAATCATAGAGGGAAATGGACTTGCTTTTACCCACCGAAACCACAACACTCTTCTTACTCAAATGAGCTTTTCCCTGCGCCATCTCTACATCTGCAAGCATGCTCACCATAGACAAACACAGTGCAAGCATCATAATAAATGTATACTTCATGGAATTGCCTCCTTCAAAGCGATTTAATAACCTCATTATATCTAGAACTCAAGCAAATGAAAAATACTTATATCAAATACTTTCACATAGCAAAAATGCATAAAGAAAGCCTGCTTAACCAATCAGCTAAGCAGGCTTATCGTTATTTATCTCTTCTTCAATTCATTCGCCTAACTGTACTCACACATCGACATAGCTTCCAAATACTCCATCCAATCATACCACCGACTACATTGAGCCAGATATCATCGATTTGAAAATATCCTCTCTCCGTTACAAGCTGCGTCGTTTCAATCAATACCGACGCCACAAAACATCCCAATATCACCCAAGCCAAACGATGCATTCTCTCCATCCGTATCGGCCACAGAATCCCCATCGGGATGAATAGCAACACATTTTCCAACATATACGATTGTGCATACATGTCAGGCGCATAGGTTCCAAGAAAATGCAAGTTCACAGCCGACCTCGACCCAGGTTCCCGACCGAGCAGCGTTATCTCCAGCAGAAAACACAGATAAAATATAGTCAGCCAAATGGAAATCACATAGGAAAATTCCATCCGCCTCTCCCGAAGCCACAAAATAAAAGTAAGTCCAGTCGCAACCAAAGCATTTACCAGAAATCCCGAAACGAACTCTTCCCACATTGTTGATACAATCAAATCACCCATCTAACTACTCCCCTACGACTACCCAAGCAATCCGTCTTCCCGCAACTGCCTGCGAATGCTGTCAAACTGCTCTTGCGCCTTCACATCTTCCGAATGGAAATGTGCCAAACGCTCCAAGTAGCCCTGTTCCTTCACAATACGCGTGCTCACTGGATAGACAAGCTCGTATACGAGGGAAATATGCCCAACCACATGGTCAACCGGCACCTTCTTCAACGCTCGCAACGTCGCGTGTTTCTCCCGAAAACTCTCCATCACTGCCTCGGTCACCACGCAATGAACCAACTCCTCTGTCGTTGTGTTATAAATCTTCTCAAGCGGAATATCTACATTCACCCGGAAAATATCAATCTTATCCGCATCCCTAAGAATATTGCAAAAATCCCTCGTTCTCTCATCTAACGCCTCTGGCAACCGGTACACACTATGATTGCGAATCGCTGTTTCAACTAGCGGAGCCGATGCCTCATCCCCAAACGGAAATCTCTCAATCAGCCCCTCTTTAAAAAGCAAATTCGCACCAAAATTAGCATGATCAATCGAATCTGCATCCGAAAAAGTTCCATATCTGAGAATCTGTTCAAATCTGCCAATATCGTGAAGCATACCAAGAAACCACGCAAGATCCACGTCTTCCCGACTCCACTTCTCAGACTCCGCAATCTGCTCACATAAACTAGCCACTCGAAAAGTGTGGTCAATCTTCAAACGAATCTTCTCATCTGAAGCATTATATGGTGCAACATATGTGTTGAAATTAGCTGTAATTTCTGAGGCTTCGGAAGCTGCTGAAAAAGTCCTTGATATTGCAATTAGCAATTAAAAGATAATAGTT
>CAZUGH010000021.1:0-6431 GCA_964619785.1 uncultured Lachnospiraceae bacterium
ATTTTAACAATGTTATTGCTAGTTACGTTTTGGGGAATGTCTGCAATTTATGTATCAGCAGAAAGTGTGACGATGGAGCAGGGGGATTTTACATATTCGATTGATTCAACAACACAGACGGCAGCTATTATTTCTAATTCGAAGAGCTATCTGATGCCAGTTGGTACTACCGTGGAAGAGTATCATGTACCAGGTAAGGTGCAATACCAAGGAGCTACATATCAAGTGGTAAGTGTATCAGGTATTTTGTTGCCATATTCGAAAATTGTATATGAAGAGGGAATACAGGAAATCAATGGAATCGGCTCTTTGAGGACAGTAACAAGCGAGATTTATTTCCCAGCTTCATTACAGAGAGCATCAATTCGTAATGGAAAAGATGAGAGCTTGAAAAAAGTTGTGATTGCACCAGGCAATACCACGTTTACATTTGAGAATGGTATGTTGATTAATCATGCTACTCAGACATTGGTTTGGGCGCCTCTTGCAGTTTCTGATGTGACGGTTCCAACAGGGGTAGTCAACATAGATGAAGATGCATTTAGAAATAATGATATGGTGAATTCACTTACCATGCCAGATACGATAACAACGATTGATAAAGGTGCATTTGATGGCTGTAAGTCTCTTAAGAAAATTCATTTATCAGCAAGCTTGAAAGAGCTCGGGAATACATTTTCCTTAGAAGACAGCGTATTGACAGAACTAGTTATTCCCAAAGGTGTTAGCAAATTGTCGCCAACTTTTGTGAATAAAATCAAGACATTGAAACGTGTCAAGGTAGCTGCGGGTAATGGTGCTTATCGTGTAAAGAGCAATATGGTGACATCGCAGAATTATAAGAAGCTGTTAAAAGCGAGCGGTATAAACAAAAAGGTCAAAATTAAATAAACAAGGGGAGCAGTATCACATTGATATGATTCCCCTTGTTTTAGAGATAATGATTTATGAATTCATAGGTATAATCTCGGTATTCTGATCTTGATATAGTGTAGGTGGTGGACTTGCTGTTGTAAAGTTACCAACATGAACGATGTATCGCGCGGTTTGTCCGGTAAGAAGTGTTGCAGTAATCTCAGTAATTCCAGGTGTGAGTGCAATGACTTTTCCTCTGGAATTCACAGACGCCACCTCGGGATTGCTTGAAGAATAGTCTGGAATCTCAACAGAGGTATTTGGCTTAAGAATCGGTCGTAGATTGAGACTTTCACCTGGTGAAAGCATAACATCTGACTTTAGAAACTTAATGCTAACAGCGTGAGGACCAACTTTGACTTCGCAACGCAATCGCGTAACGACCCTACGTTTATTTTTTATGGTTACTGTAATTGTGGCTGTTCCAACATTTATAGCTTTTATCTTGGCTTTTCTTAACTTTGACTTTTGATAATAAACATCAACGACGTTTTTGTCTGAGCTTGAAAAAGAAACAATGTGTTTTTTCTTGGCATTATACACTCTCATTGTAAACTTGCCGGACTTCGTCATATTTAGCTTGGAAACATTCAGTCGTGGTTTGGCAGGTGCGGCTTGTGAATCAGTCTTTATTAATAATAGACTGCCAACCATAATACAAAAGAAAAGAAGAAATATTCTACATTTTTTTAAATTATTCATTAGAATCTCCTTTCGTATGGTAAACTTATCATCTTAATATGGCATAAAATTGTCACTTTACATTTCCCCTTGAATTCCGAATTTCCCTGACATATAATGAATTTAAAAGAAGCGTCACAAATTCTATTTATCGCAGCCAAGAAATTGCCTTCGCAATTTCTCGGCGCGCTCCTCAGCAAAAAAACGCTTCGGAATGGAGGATATTATGCAACCTATATTAATTGCAGATGATAATGAAGGGATTACGGAAGTGCTTGCTACTTATGTTGCTGGTGAGGGATATGAGCCAGTGATTGCGCATGATGGAATTGAAGCGGTGCAGTTGTTTCAAAAGTGTAATCCGGTTTGTGTTTTGCTAGATATTATGATGCCCGGGATGGATGGATATCGCGTTTGCGATAAGATTCGTGGGGTTTCTGATGTTCCGATTATACTGATTACTGCGAAGGGCGAGGATTATGAGAGAGTTATGGGACTCGATAATGGAGCGGATGATTATATCGTGAAGCCATTTAGTCCGAGTGAGGTGATGGCACGTATCCGTGCTGTGCTTCGTCGTATGAATAAGTCTGAGAAGGAAGAAGATAATAAGGTTATCAGTGTAGGCGATTTGACTGTAAATATCGATTCTTATACGGTATTCATTGCGGGAGAGAAGCTGCCGATGACGAAGAAGGAAGTTGAGACCATGTGGATTTTGGCTGGGAATCCAAGCAAGGTATTTACTAGAGACAATCTACTTGACAGTTTGTGGGGACAAGATTATTTTGGAGATAGTAGAACCGTTGATTCACATATCAAGCGCCTTCGTGCCAAACTTGACAAGGTAGAGCATCCAGATTGGGAGATTAAGACAATATGGGGACTCGGTTACAAATTTGAGGTTAATGTATGATCAAGAAGCATTTATTTTGGCGAATCTACATATACTTTGTTGTAGTGCTTATCGTAGTTATTGCCACGATCGGGTTGGTTTTTACCAGATTGAATCAGAGCAATATCATGGAAGTATACCAGGAACAATTGAGTACCTTAGCGGACAATATTAGCAATCAGGTGAGAAGCTATGAGAAACAGAATAATGCAGAAGGTTTTTTCTCATATTTGACCGCGATTGAGGATTTTGGTGAGATGCAGGGAGCGGATATCTGGATTACTACTTGCCCTGGAAGTGAATATAGCATGGATTCGTCCTTTGCGAATGTGGATATTGAGCAGGTGAAGGTGCCCGATGAAACGCAACAGATTCTTAATGAGGCCTACCAAGGCAAGACTGGTGTATATAATAATTTTGATAGCATCTATGACAAGACAATGTTACATCTAGCTCGTCCGGTGAAGAATAGTGCGGGGCATGTAATGGGTGTTGTTTTACTCAATGCGACTGTTGATACACAAGAGTCTTACGTTTATCAATATCAGAGATATATGATGTTGAGTGTTGTGATTGGAGTGTTTCTTGCTTTTGCGCTGGCTTTGTTTTTCTCGGGACAGATTTCTCGACCGGTGGCGGAGATGAAGAGAATTGCATTGACGATGGCAGCAGGTAATTATCAGGTTAAGACTTCGATTAAGCGTAGTGATGAGATTGGACAGCTAGCTGTGAGCTTGGATGTGCTTGGCGACCGATTGGTGGCGGCGGAGCAGATGCGTGACAATCTAGAACAGAACCGAAGGGATTTCTTCTCTAATGTTTCTCATGAGCTTAGGACGCCGATTACAGTTGTGAAAGGATATGCCGAGACATTAGCTGATGGCTATGTGAAGGAAGCCACGAAACAGCAGGATTATTATGAACGCATGCTGGCAGAATGCAATAGCATGGAGCGATTGGTAACGGATCTTCTGACTTTGTCGAAGATGCAAAATCTTGATTTTGAATTGGATTTTGAAATCCTTAATATTATCGCCGTAGCTCAGGATACACTACGTAGCGTTCGTGTATTGATGGCGGAGAAGCAGATTCAGAGCGAACTTGTCTATGATGATGAATGCTCTTTTATTCGTGGAGACTATGACCGAATTCGTCAGCTCTTTTTAATTATTTTACAAAATGCAATCAAGTATTCAGAACCAGATACCCATGTGTACGTGCATGTGATGAAAAATGAGGATACGATTCAGGTGTCGATTGCCGATGAAGGAGTGGGCATCGCGACGGAGGATTTAGAGAATATTTTTGAAAAATTCTATCGCGGACAGAATCATACGGAGAAAGACGGTTCGGGTCTGGGACTTGTAGTAGCACGTCATATTGTAGAACGTCATGAGGGACGTATTCATGCTGAGAGTGAGATTGGTAAGGGGAGTACCTTTATCATCGATTTGCCAGCATGTGAACCACCAGATGAAGATTGATAAATGCCAACATTTACCCTTGATATATTCTGAGAATTTAGGTATAATAAACATATCAAATCACCTGAGATGTTCGATAACTCTTGCATTTTTGAACCTACATTACTTTAAACGGGATTCCTAATCTGTATCCGGATGCCAGGCCGTCACTGCACTTCGGTGTATGAATGGTTTCATTACAACGGAAGGTTGAAGCGTACATGCGGTTGCCCACCTAGCATTAGCTAGGAGTCAAAAATCAAGAACCGGCATTTTGGGCATTTACGAAAGAACATGGGGCAGCACGAGCTGCCCCTTTTCTGATTAAGAAAGGATTGTTGATTCGATGAAAGATGGATTCTTGAAGGTAGCAGTAGCAACACCAGATTTGAGGGTGGCAGATACTGATTATAATGGACGACAGATTATTAAAAAAGCCAAGGAACTGGCAGACCAGGGAGTCAAACTTCTTGTGTTTCCAGAACTTTGTATTACAGGATATACTTGTGGAGATTTATTTCTACAAGATCCATTGTTAGATGGAGCAGAGACGGAACTGATTAAGATTGCAGAAGCTACGAGTGAATTGGACATGTTGTTCACGGTCGGTCTTCCGCTTGTGCACAATAACCGTCTCTTTAATGTTGTTGCCGTGATTAAAAGCGGTGAGATTCTTGGCCTTGTTCCTAAGAGTTATATTCCGGGCTATTCGGAGTTCTATGAAGGACGTCACTTTGTTAGTGGGGACGGCATTATGACAGAACATCGTTTGGGCGAGGAACTTCATGTGGACTTTGGTCCGAAGCAGCTATTCTCCTGTTATAACATGAAGGGGTTTGTGCTGGGCGTGGAAATCTGTGAAGATCTCTGGATGCCAGTACCACCATCCTCCCATCATGCATTAGCTGGAGCTACGATTATTGCGAATCCTTCTGCAAGTGATGAGACGACAGGGAAGGCTAGTTACCGTCGCGAATTGGTAAAGGGTCAATCCGCAAGAACGATTTCGGCATACCTCTATGCAGATGCGGGAGAAGGAGAATCAACGACAGACCTTGTATTTGCAGGACACGATTTTATCGTAGAGAATGGCGTTGTTCTAGGGGAGACGAAGCGATTTGAGAATGGTCATGTAATCTCAGAGATTGATTTGCAAAAGCTTAACAATGAGAGAAGAAGAATGACGACATTTCCGATGGATCCAGCTCCGGAAGAGAGTGATTATGTGATTCAGTTGTTTGCGCTAGATGAGGTGGAGACGACAGAGCTTACGAGACAGTATGAGAAGACTCCGTTCGTGCCAGTTGTGAAGGGCGATAGAGAGAGCCGGTGTGATGAGATTCTCAGCATTCAGGCGGCGGGTCTGAAGAAGCGACTTATGCATACACATTGTCAATGTGCTGTTATTGGATTGTCTGGAGGATTAGATTCGACCTTGGCACTTCTAGTGACCGTGAGAGCTTTTGACAGCTTGTCCATCCCACGGGAAAATATTATCAGCGTGACGATGCCTTGTTTTGGTACGACTAGTCGTACGTATGACAATGCCGTGAATCTGGCACGAGAACTCGGAACAACATTAAAAGAAGTACGTATTGATGATGCAGTGAAGCTGCATTTTAAGCATATTGGACATGACATCGAGGTTCAGGATGTAACGTATGAAAATGGCCAGGCGCGTGAGCGTACTCAGATTCTCATGGATATTGCGAATGAGAAGGGTGGAATGGTTATCGGAACAGGCGATATGTCCGAGCTTGTACTTGGCTGGGCTACTTACAATGGTGACCATATGTCAATGTATGGCGTGAATTGTTCCGTGCCTAAGACGTTAGTCCGTTTTTTGGTACTTTATTTCGCCGATACTTGTGGTAGCAGCAAACTGAAGGAAGTTCTGTACGATGTATTAGATACACCAGTTAGTCCAGAACTGTTGCCACCAAAAGATGGAGAGATTGCACAGAAGACAGAGGATATCGTAGGACCTTATGAACTTCATGATTTCTTCCTCTATCATATGATGCGATTTGGCTTTATGCCATCCAAGATTTATCGGATGGCGGTTTATACCTTTGAGGGAGAGTACACGAAAGAAACGATTTTGAAGTGGCTGAATACATTTTATCGCCGTTTCTTCTCACAACAGTTTAAACGGTCTTGTTTACCAGATGGACCGAAGGTTGGTAGTGTGGCGGTATCGCCTCGTGGTGATCTTCGTATGCCAAGTGATGCGAGTGCATCTATGTGGATGAAGGACTTAGAATCACTTCGAATCTAGTGGTGTATTAGCAAGGGCTTTCTTGATTCCATCGAGAAGGAGCGTCTGGGTGTATTTTCCTTTCTCTGTGAGAGTGATGTCATCCGGGTTGATACCTTGTTTGAGTTGCGTCTCAAGATAAGCGAGAGAAGGGCTGACTAAAGGATACATGGTAGTGATGGAATCTTCTAAGTTGACCAGTGATACAGACTTGACAGCT
>CAZUGH010000021.1:6531-27962 GCA_964619785.1 uncultured Lachnospiraceae bacterium
ATACATGGTAGTGATGGAATCTTCTAAGTTGACCAGTGATACAGACTTGACAGCTCACTCCCCTTCTCATCTTTATCCGGAAGGAACATGAAGGTGAGTAGGAGGATGAGCAGAATTCCCAAACCAACGAAGATTGCTGTATATATGATTTCTTTCATTTGAAGGACGATAATTTTAGTTTTTGCCATGGGAGCCTCCATAGATGGTATCTCTATTTATATCATTTTATGAGGTGAAGGCATGTATTATGACGCTAAGGAGGAAAGATGGAATATTTTTTTGATAAAAAATATTCCATCTGCAAGTTTGTAATAAAGCACAAACTTGTATGATACAGAACAGAAATCGTTGCACAAATTTCTGTTCTGTTGCCTTCGCAAAAGCTTAGGCTAAGGAGGAAATATGTCATTACAATTTATCTTAGGGGGAGCCGGTAGCGGCAAATCTACATATCTCTATCAAAATATTTGCAAGCAGGCATCTGAGAACCCACACCAGAATTTCTATATTCTTGTGCCAGAGCAATTTACGTTAGAGACGCAGAAGACATTGGTGAAGATGAGCCAGGGTCAGGGTATCATGAATATTGACGTGTTGAGTTTCAATCGTCTGGCGTATCGAGTGTTTGAGGAATTTCCAGCGCTTGCGCGAACAATACTTGAGGACATGGGTAAGACCATGGTCTTGCAGAAGATTCTATCGAAAGAGGCAAAGAACCTTGTCTATTTTAAGAAGGGAATCAGCAAGCCAGGTTTTCTTGATGAACTCAAGTCTTTTTTATGTGAATTGTTACTCTATCGTATCGGTGATGACGAGATGGAGCGGATGATTGCCGTCGCCGATGAGGATTCATTATTAGAGCGTAAATTACAGGATTTGAAGTTGATTTATCAAGCATTTCGTGAATATATGGGTGAGGATTATATGACAGCGGAGGAACTGCTTCCACAGCTTAGCAAAGTGATTGCCGGAGTGGATATGCTGCGAGATTCCATCATTGCACTAGATGGCTTCACGGGATTTACACCAGTTCAATACGAACTTCTGACGGAGCTTATGAAAGTTAGTGAAGAAGTACGTATCACCTTGACGGTTGATGGAAGGGAACGACGTAAGGATTTATTCAGGCTTTCGACGGATACGATGACACATATGGGGAAAATCTGTTCTACTTATGGCATTACGATGAATAAACCTGTGATTTTAGGACAAGGAAAAGATTTGACTTCGTACCGATTTGCGAAGGGGAGTGCGTTATCTTTTCTTGAGAGAAATCTATTCTCCTATGACAAGACAACCTACGCGAAGAAACAGGACCAAGTATCTGTCACAGCACTGGGTAATCCACGAGATGAATCGAGATGGGTGGCGAGGAAGATTTATTGGCTCGTTGCAAAGGAAGGATATCGCTATGAAGATATCGCTGTTGTGACGGGAGATTTGGCGGGTTATCAGGAGTATCTAGCACCTGAGCTAGAAGTGATGGGGATACGTTACTTTATGGATTACAAAAAGGGGATTGGTGGTAATGCATTTTCTGAATTCGTCATGTCCTTTTTAGAGATGCTGCGCAAGAATATGGACTATGAGAGTACCATACGTTTTCTACGATGTGGTCTGTCGCCATTTTCGCTAGAAGAGGTTGATACATTTGAAAATGTCATTTTAGCATTGGGCAAGAGGGGATTTAACAGCTATGACCAGCCCTGGAAGGCACCATATCATGGGAAAGATAAGTATGATATGGAGGTAGTAAATGAGTGTAGACAACGATTGGTCGATATGATTCGTGAATCACGTGAAGCTTTTCGAGGAAAACGTAAAACGGTTGAAGAATATGTGCGGGCACTTTATGATTTCATCGTGGCGAACCAGGTATATGAGAAACTTTGTGAAGAGGTGAAGGCATTTGAAGAACAGGGACAGATGCTGCTTGCGAAAGAGTACAAGAGTGTATATACCGTAATGATGAAATTGCTTGATCAGATGGTTGAGCTTTTAGGTGATGAGAAGATTTCATTTGCTGATTTCCGTGATTTATTGGGAGCTGGTATCTCGGAAGGACTGGTAGGATTTACACCACCTTCGATGGACCAGGTTGTGGTAGGTGATGTGGAACGTAGCCGACTAAAAGATATCAAGGTGTTGTTCTTTATCGGTGTCAATGATGGAATCATACCAAAAGGTAGTGGTACTCCGGGAGTGTTATCAGATCGGGAACGTGAGGCTTTGAAAAAAGAAGATATCAGCCTGGCACCATCGGGTAGAGATTTGATTTTCACAGAGCAGTTCTATATGTATTTGAATTTGACGAAGCCATCGCAGCGATTGTATCTGTCCTATAGCAGGATGGGCACGGATGGTGGAAGTATGCGTCCATCTTACCTCGTGAGTAAGGTGAGAAAGTTATTGGCACCACTTGCGGTTTGTCAGGAGGATAATGAGGATAGTTATGAGAAGATTCTTGGCACGGACCAAGGGCGTAAGTATCTGTATATGGGCTTGAATCAATACGAAGAACAGATGGAAAATAAGCGGTTTGAACAACTCTATGCCTATTACTTAGAGAAGGAACCACAGAAGATGAGAACTGAGATTTTGCCAGAACTGTTTGCTAGACGTGAGGATACACGCTTGTCAAAAGAAGCGATTCAGCTGCTATATGGCGATCAGCTTCAGGGAAGTGTAACGAGATTAGAGAACTTTGGACGATGTCCATTTGCGCACTTTGTTTCCTATGGGCTGAAGCTTTCAAAGAGAGAAGAGTTTCAGATTGGCAGCATGGACTTTGGTAATGTCTTTCATCAGTCGTTGGAGAATTTCTCGAAGATGCTTCATGACAGGCAATGTGATTGGAAGGATCTCGATGATGCAACGATTCCTGATATGGTGAACCATTGTGTGGAGGAAGCCGTTGAGAATTATAAGGATTCCATCTTTGAACAGTCGATGCGAAGTCGCTATGTTGTTCATCGAATTCATCGAATCATGGAACGAACCGTGTCGACGATGGTGGAGCAGATGAAAAAGACTGGTTTTACCCAACGGGCATATGAGATTAGTTTCCAGGCACTTGATCATCTCGATGAGACACATCTTGAACTTGATGATGGTAAGGGGATGAACCTGTTAGGAAGGATTGACCGAATTGACACACTTGAGACAGACGAGCACAATTATGTGCGAGTCATCGACTACAAGACAGGAAATACTTCGTTTGAATTAGCTTCCTTCTACTATGGATTGCAAATGCAGTTAGTGGTTTATCTTGAGACAGCGATGGCGATGGAAGAACGCCAAACGAATAAAAAGGTTAAGCCTGCCGGCATGTTTTATTATCACGTGAAAGACCCGATGCTTAAGGTCTATACAGAGGATGATGTCAAGCGTCGGGAGATGTTTCAAAAAGAACTAGCCCTCGATGGATTTGCTCTCGAAATGGGTGGGGACGGCGTTAGTAATGGGATAATTGCGAAGACGAAGAATCGTGTGTCTGAGGATAAGATGAATAAGATGATTGAACATACGAGAGGACGCATGAAAGAATTTGGCAATGAGATTCTCAAGGGAAATAAAGACGTCAAGCCATATATGATAAACAAGAAAACGGGCTGTGACTATTGCGAATACAAGGGGATTTGCAATTTTGACATACACAATCCGGGCGACGATTATCGAGAACTGAAGTTATTAAATGAAGAAACGATATGGGGGTATGTAGAATGTCCGAACGAAGATGGACGCCAGAGCAACAACGAGTAATCAATCTACGTGATTGCAATATTTTAGTTTCGGCAGCAGCAGGTTCTGGTAAGACAGCTGTATTGGTGGAACGTATCTTGTCGAGAATTATGGACAAGGAAAATCCAATCAATGTGGACCAGTTTATCATTGTGACATTTACCAAGGCAGCAGCTGCTGAGATGAGGGAACGAATCGGCATAGCGATTGACCGGGCTGTGGCAGATAATCCAGGTAATCTGCATTTGCAACAGCAGGTGGCATTGCTTCACCACGCCCAGATTTCTACGATACATAGTTTTTGTGGTTATGTGATACAGAACTACTTTCATCGAATTGGGGTTGATCCTTCCTACCGTCTTGGTAATGAGACAGAGATGGCGATGGTTCAGAGCGATGTATTGGCTGACTTGCTAGAGGAGAATTATCAAGATGCTTCTCCTGACTTTGTTGAATTGGCAGAGTCTTATTTGTTCGATAAGAATGACCACAAGCTAGAAGAACTTGTGATGCAGATTTATAAATATGCGATGAGTAATCCATGGCCAGAAAAGTGGTTTGCTAGTGTTAAGCAGATGCTTAAGATTGAGACAGAGGAGGAATTAGAGAAGTCTGAGCTGGTGCAGGGAATTATTCAGTATACGAAGAAAATGCTGGCTGGTTTCGGTGATACGTTGGAGCAGCTTTTGACGGATTGCGCTTGCCCACCAGGGCCATATATGTATGTGAAGGCATTACAATCCGATTTGGATTTGGTAAACGAACTTGAGGAGAGCGAGACGTATGATGAGATTGTTCAGAAATTGAACGCCTTGGCTTTTGCAAGGCTGTCTGGTGCGAAAAGTGATGAGGTAGATGTCGACTTGAAGGAGACAGTAAAGCAAAAACGCGAAGTGATTAAGACCGGGCTCAAGGCGCTTAAAGCGGATTTCTATGATCAGACGTTATCGGAGCATCTAAAGGATATCAAGTTGATGGCAGGCAAGCTATTGACACTTGTAGAGCTGACTGAAGAATTTGCCCTTCGATATCAGTACGACAAGAAAGACAAGGGGTTAGCGGATTTTAATGATCTTGAGCAGATGGCAATATCGATTCTTCTCCAGCAAGATGAAGAGGGCAATATGGTGCCGACAGAGGCAGCAGATGAATTGGCACATCAGTTTGAAGAGATTATGATTGATGAATACCAAGATAGTAATCTGGTTCAAGATACGCTCCTTCGCAGTGTATCGCGCGAGCGTTATGGCAAGCCGAACATTTTCATGGTAGGTGATGTGAAGCAAAGCATTTATCGGTTCCGTTTAGCTAGACCTGAATTGTTTACACAAAAGATGAATGAATATGCGGACGCATCGGAGCAGTATCAGAGAGTGGATTTGCATAAAAATTTCCGAAGCCGGGGATTGGTACTTGATTGTGTCAATCAGGTATTTGCTTCGATTATGAAGAGGGATTTAGGTGGAATTGAGTATGATGATAAGGCTGCCTTATATGTTGGAGCTCAGTTTCCAGAGGAAGATGTCAAGACCTGTGAGGATATCGAGGTGCTTGGCATCGATGATGAGGATAGTAGCAAGGAACTAGAAGCTACGGTTATCGCAAAGCGTATCAAGGAGTTGGTCAATCCGCAGGACCCAACCTACATACGAGATGCGGACGAATATCGCCCAGCACATTATCATGACATTGTTATCCTTGTGAGAAGTGCTAAGGGATATGTTGAGTCCATTGAACGCGTGTTACAGGCGGAGGGAATTCCGATAAATTCCGAGAAAAAGGAAGGCTTCTATCAGACGATGGAGATTCGAATGATGGTAAATATGTTCCGAGTTCTTGACAATCCAAGGCAGGACATTCCTCTTGTGGCAGTGCTTCGAGGACCGATGTTTGGCTTTACAGATGATGAATTGGCAGTCCTTCGAGGAAGTCATGATGGAATTGATTTTTATGACAACCTCTTGCAATATGATGTTGAGGGCGAGCTGCGACAGAAAGTTCAACAATTTCTGACGGAACTTCAGGATATCAGAAGCCGTTTGTCCTATGCGACAGTGGCAGATGTTATTCGACGGATTAACCAGTGGACGAGGATCTATGACAAGGTGATGCTGATGAATTCATCTGCACGCAAGATTGCGAATCTGGACCTGCTGATGAAACTAGCAGTGGATTATGATGGAACATCATATCATGGTCTTTTCCAATTTGTACGCTATCTAAGTTATATCGAGAATCATCAGTTTGATGAAGGAGAAGCCAATATCGTCGGGGAAAATGATGATGCTGTGCGTATTGTTACGATTCATAAGAGTAAGGGACTTGAGTATCCAATCTGTATTCTCGCAGGTATGGGAAGAAGATTGGGTGGTGGTCGCTCGGCATGGCTCTTCATACATCCAGAGTATGGATTAGGAGCGGAGTTAATCGATAATGAGAATCGTGTACGCCGCGATACAATTACGAAAAAATTCGTTCAGAGAATGAATCACATGGAAGATATGGGCGAGGAATTGCGTGTTCTCTATGTGGCGATGACAAGAGCGAAGGAGAAGCTGATTTTCACAGGAGCAGTGAAGGATTGGGAGAAAAAATGTGCAGGCTGGCAGTCGTGTGACATGACACTTTTGGACCGCGTTAGTGCGAGCAATTATTTTGGTTTGGTGATGCCTGTATTCTTAGCAAAGGAAAGCGATAAATTGCATATTGAGTCATTTACCTCATCGTCTCTTGTTCTTACAAAAGCAGAGGAAGAAGTAAAAAAGAAAATTTCTCAATCTGCATTATATAACTTTGACACAGATTCGGTTTATGATGACAAAATGAAGGAACTTTTGGATTTTACAGAAAAATATGAGTATCAAGGTGTTGATTTAGAGATTCCGGTGAAAGTGTCTGTTTCTGATTTAAAGAAGAAGTCTCTTGAAGAAGACGAGATGCCAAGCTTTCATGTCTTGTCTCCAGATGTCATGGAAGATGAGGCACCGATTCCAGCCTTTGCGAGAGAGACGCAAGAGGAGACACAGACTCCGAATCGTGGTGCACTGTATGGCACCATTTGGCATCAGTTCATGGCTGTGGCGGATTTCACTCGTATACAGGAGGAATCCGATATTGCTAAGCAGGTGACAGATTTGATTGCCCGTGGTAAAATGAATGCGGATGATTGCCAGGTGTTAAATACGGCGAAGTTGTGGAAGTTTTTCCAGTCATCATTAGGCGAACGTATGACTCATGCGATGGAAGAAGGACGCCTCTTCCGTGAGCAGCCATTTGTGCTAGGCGTAGAAGCGAGAGAGGCACTTCCTGATACAGATAGCGATGAGATGGTATTGGTTCAGGGAATTATCGATGGTTTCTTAGAAGAAGAGGATGGCTTAGTTCTGATGGATTATAAGACGGATTCGCTTCCACCAGGTGGCGAACAGATTTTAATTAGCCGATATCATGTGCAGATGGAATTTTATCAGAAGGCACTTGAACGTATCACTGGCAAGAAGGTGAAGGAAAGCATCTTGTATTCTTTCTCGCTAGGTAAGTGTATTTCCTTATGAAAGGATGTAGATTGATGTATCAGGATTTTGCTAAAATATATGATGATGCAATGGACAACATTCCTTACGAATCTTGGTGTCAGGATATACGAGGGGAATTGAACCGGCAAGGTATCGACACGGGTACAATCTGTGAGTTGGGCTGTGGAACAGGAACGATGACAGAGTTGCTTGCAGGATATGGTTATGATATGATTGGTGTTGACTTGTCAGAAGAGATGCTTGCTGAAGCGATGAGTAAGATACATGAGTGTCAGGGACAGGTTCAATATGTACATCAAGATATGAGAGAATTGACACTTCATCGACCGGTGGAGGCAGTTATCAGTATATGTGATTCCATCAACTATCTGCTAGAGATAGAGGATTTGATTCAGACCTTTACCCAGGTGAGGAGATATCTAAAGCCAGATGGCATATTTCTCTTTGACATGAAGACGGAATATTGTTATCAAACGGTGATGGGAGACCGGGTTATGGCGGACCATACGGATGATACAGATTATATTTGGGAGAATTATTATTTTCCTGAAGATAAGATAAATCAATATTCGCTGACTATATTTTCCCGTGAGGGCGAACTCTATCGCCGTCAAGAGGAGATACATGAACAGCGTGCCTATGATATACAAGATGTAGAGGAGTGCCTTCGTAAGGCAGGCTTTACACAGATGCATTGTTATACGAATCGAATTGGCCAGACAGATGTGGCTGATTGCGAGAGAATTTATTTCGTTGCGAAAGGATGAAGAACATGAAGACAGGTAAGAAAATCATACTGATGGTTGCTATTTTGCTTGGTGTCTGTATGGCATCTAAGATGAATTTTGACCATGTATCAGCAGCACAGGTAGTCTATACAACTACCAATCTCAATGTGAGGAATCAGGCAAGTACGGCGGGGACTGTTGTGGTGACAGTGCCGGCAGGAACCGCATTGAACATTATCGAGACAGTGCCTGACTGGTATGGAATTACCTGTTCTTTTAATGGAACCGATTATACGGGTTATGTCAGTGCCGCTTATGTGACGTCGGTCGCACCCGCTGCGACGGCTACCCCAGTACCAACTCCGGAACCATCGATTACTCCGATTCCTGTATATAAGACAACGGTTACTTATAAGGATATACCAGTTGCAGCCAAGGTGACAGCGAGAGTTCGTACACGCAAGACGGCGGGTGGTAAATACTACAAGTTGAGCAAAAAATACGTAACACTTCGCAAGAATCAGAGCGTGAAGATTTATAGTCAGAAGCTATCGGGCAAGAAGGTCTGGTATCGCGTGAGATTTACATATAATGGCAAGAAGCGTTATGCTTATGTTCTTAGTGATTATGTGAAGATGACATTGAAGACGAAGGTAAGCGCTAAGGTATATAATGCGAAGAATCTGGCAGTGTATAAGTCGGCAGGTGGATCGCCATTGAAAGTGGATGGAACTGCTGTTAAATTGAAAAAGAGTACAAGCGTGAAGATTTTGAAAGAGAAGACAAAGAGTAAGAAAAAATGGTTCCAGATTTCATTTTCCTATTCTGGCAAGACGAAGAAGGGTTATGTCTTGGCGAAATATATTAAACAGAAGAAGAAAAAGACAACGAAGATGATTTTGATTACTGTGGCATTGTCGGATAAAGAATTCGAGTCAGAGATGAATCGACAGGGCTTCCCGGACAGCTATAAGCCACTTCTTCGGAGTTTACATAAGTCATATCCATTCTGGCAATTTCAGGCGGTGAAGACGAATTTGGACTGGAATACAGCCGTGGACCGAGAGTCTGTGGTTGGGGTAAATCTTCTTCCTATCTCGAAGTCAGAGGGCTGGAAGTCAAAAGACCCGAAGGCATATGATGCATCAACAGGAAAATACAAAGTATTTGACGGCACAACCTGGGTGGCAGCCTCACGGGCAGCAGTTGCTTATTATATGGATCCTCGTAATTTCTTGACAGCAGGTGGTATATTCCAGTTTGAGCTTCTCTCGTATCAGAGTGTATATCAGACGGAAGCTGGTGTTGCTAACATTTTATCTAACACACCTTTTGCGGGTAAGAGCTTTAGCTTTACGGATAATGGAACGAAGCGAACGATTACATATGCTAAAGCCTTTGTGGAGGCTGCAGCAAAATCAGGTGTTAGTCCATATCATTTGACATCACGTATGAAACAAGAGGTTATCACAGGTTCCACTTCGACAAGTATTGCCGTTACCGGAACGACAAGTCAGTACCCAGGAATATTTAATTTTTATAATATTGGGGCGACTCATGCAACGACCTATTCACCAGCGTTGAATGGCTTGAAATGGGCGAGTGAAGGAAGTACTTACATGAGACCATGGAACAATTGCTATAAGTCTATTGTTGGTGGGGGAACGTATATTGGTAATAACTACATCAATCGTGGACAAAATACAATATATCTTGAGAAGTTTAATGTAACACCAAATAATACATATGGCCATCAGTATATGGCAAACGTTGAGGTAGGAAGTGCTGAATCGAATAAGACAAAGAATGCTTATGGTGGAATGCTTGATAGTGCACCAATTGTATTCTCGATTCCGGTTTATAACAATATGCCTTCTAGTGCATCAGCAATACCAAGATAAGCTTCGATGAGGAGGACGATGTGAGACGATTAAGGATACTTTTGATAGCAGTTATGTTGGTTCTTCTATGGCCTGTATCTGCTAAGGCTGTTAGCGGAACAATAGCATTTTCCACAGATACCCCTCAACCGGTGAAAGGTGGAGTTTTCACCGTGGTATGTCAGGTGACAAGCACAGAGAATTTTGTGGATGCTGAATTTGACATTAACTATGATAGTAAGATACTTACGTTTGTGGAAGGTGGAAGTAAGGTTACGGGCGGACAGGGAACTTTGCATGTGTCGTCTGTCGATAATGATACCGCAGTGAACAAGCGAACATTTTCCTTACAATTCAAGGCGAAGAAAGTGGGAACGACGCTAATAGAATTAAGTGACTCAGCGAAGATAACCGATGCGAATAGCGCAAGTGTTTCTGTTTCGAGTAACCAGTTGTCCGTTCAGGTTGTGGAAACGGCAGCGGATACCACAACGGTTACACCGACGCCTTCTTCACAGCTAAGTAATAGCAATCGACTTGAAATCTTGTCTGTCGATGCAGTGTCGATGACACCTGAGTTTGCCCCCAAGGTTTCTGATTATCAGATTATAGTGGATGCTTCTACTTCGACATTGTTCTATCATGCACAGACGAAGAGTAAGAAGGCACGTATTCGTGTTGAGGGAAATACGGACTTGAAAGAAGGGGCAAATGCCGTGACAGTGTTCGTCACAAGTGAGTCAGGAAAAGTGAGAAAATATAACCTGGCAGTGACAAAGGAGACAGCGGTACAGACATCAGAACGTGTTTCGAAGGAACAAGTAAAGTCTGGTGATATTGTATTTCATGCCAATCAAGCGGATGGAACAATAACACTTCAGAATGAATATAGTTTTATCGTGCTTAAGATGGTGAATGATTCCCAAATTCCAGCGGGATATGCTGCAACGAAGATGACTCTTGATGGAGTTTCGGTTCCGGTCTACGCGCTAGAAGATGATATGGAGAATGATTTCGTCTTGCTGTATCTGCAAGGACCAACAGGCGAGCAGGGAATCTATCAGTACGATCGGAAGGAAAAGACGATTCAGAGATATGCTTCCGGTATGCTCGAACCGAACAATAAAAATGGAACCAGAAGAACGACTGAAAGTAGTAGTTCTAGTTCCATTGTATATTTTGTAATCATTGGTGTGCTATCCCTTATGGTATTGGGATTATTAATCACGGTGATTAAATTGTTGACACAAAAGAAGTCATCTTTTTGACTTTGCTCATAAGAGAATCGAACATCTCCGGAGTTAGGGACTGAGGACCATCGCACAGTGCCTGCTCCGGATTGTTGTGTACCTCAATCATAAGTCCATCGGCTCCGGCAGCAATAGCAGCCATAGCAAGAGGCTCTACCATGAAACGTAATCCAGCTGCATGGCTAGGATCAACGATGACAGGAAGGTGAGTTTTGCTTTTTAGCATTGGAATCGCAGAGATGTCGAGTGTGTTACGCATCGAGGTTTCAAAGGTTCGAATTCCGCGCTCGCATAGGATGACATTTTCATTACCATTTGCCATAATGTACTCAGCACTCATCAATAATTCATCTAGTGTATTCGCTAATCCACGCTTTAAGAGGATTGGTGTTTTAATCTTGCCTAACTCCTTTAACAATTCAAAGTTTTGCATGTTTCGTGCACCGACTTGAATCAAGTCAACATTTTCAAATAAAGCGAGATGTTCGCTGCTCATAATCTCTGTTACGATAGGAAGTCCCGTTGTGCGTTTTGCTTCCATGAGAAGCATTAGACCTTCTCCGTGAAGCCCCTGGAAGGCGTAAGGGGAGGTTCTAGGTTTAAATGCACCACCACGAAGCATGGTTGCACCACTCTTTTTAATGCTTTGTGCAACGGAATTCATCTGTTGCTCTGTCTCGATGGAACAAGGGCCCGCGATTACCTGGAAGTTACCACCACCGATTTTCACACCGCTGACATCAACAATAGAGTCTTTGGGATGCATTTTGCGATTTGCTTTTTTGTAAGGCTCTTGAATTCGACGAACTTCTTCTACGATATCAAATGCACTAATCTGATCCATGTCGAGGGAGGATGTATCACCGATTAATCCAAGTACTTTGCGAGTAGCACCCTGTGACTCATGTATATCCATTCCTTTATCTCTTAATTTGTTTTCTAATGCAGCAACCTTAGCAAGGTCGGCATCATTTTTTAATATAATAATCATTGTTGTACTCCAATCTGTTAAATGTATTTGTTTCTGTTCTTAGACTAGACCTTTTAAAATTAAAAGTCAATACGCTTTAGTGAATTATCGCTTTAACTTGGTAAAGCGTTAAAGCAAAAGGAGGGGTTACAATATTTTCTTAGTCATGATATACTTTATTGATAAGTTACGAGAGGATAGAGATTAATATATGAAGATTAAGACTTTGTTGAAAGTAGTGGGGATACTTGTTGCCTGCTACGTGGTATATGTGTTGACGGCAATGCTGATTCCATTTGCCCATCAGAAGTCAGTGTCGGAGACACGTCAGACATTTAATAGAGATAATTATTATAGTAGCTCTGTATCGGTGGACCAGGTGTCTATTGTAGAGGATAGTAATGATGCACTTGAAGAACGTATTCGTATGATTCAGGGTGCAAAGAAGCAAATTGTATTTTCAACCTTTGATATGCGTCAGGGACATAGCACAGAAGATGTGATTAGTGCGCTGATTCATGCAGCAGAGAGAGGCGTGAAAATTAAGGTCATGGTAGATGGCATGATGGGAATGGTTCATATGAAGGGCGACTTGTTCTATGCCATGTCAGCGCAACCGAATATCCAGGTCAAGGTGTATAATACACCAAATTTATTGATGCCTTGGACGATAAATGGGCGTCTTCATGATAAGTATTTGATTGCAGACCATACGGTTATGGTTTTGGGCGGGCGCAATACCTATGATTATTTCCTTGGAGATTATATCGATGAACATGAGAGTTATGATCGGGATTTGCTCGTTTTTAATTCGGCTTATGAGAAGAAGACCAATACAGACAGTGTCATTTTTCAGGTAGAGAATTATTTTGATTCGATTTGGAATTCCCCATATAGTCAACTGTGGCAAGATGATGAGGCACTGTTACAAGATGAAGATATCGCCAATCAAGTTACATCGCTACGTGCACATTATGACACGCTCAAGAAGGCCAACCCGAATTGGTTTGTCGGATATGGTTCTTATGATAAGAGAACAGAGAAGGCGAATAAAGTTACGCTGATTTCTGGCGAGACAGGAATCTATAGCAAGGAGCCTTTGGTCTGGTACCAACTAATGAAGCTGATGGCGGATGCGAGGGAAAGTGTTCAGATTCATACGCCGTATGCAGTTATGGGCGGCGATATGTATGATGGGATTCGACGAGTTGCGCAGACCGTTCCGGAAACAAGCATGATGATTAATGCGGTCGAGACAGGAGACAATTTTGTTGCTTCGAGTGATTACATTTTCAATAAGAGAAAGCTGACCGAGACAGGTGTGAAACTTCTCGAGTTTGTCGGTGACAAATCTTATCATGGTAAGTCGATTGTAGTGGATCATCGTTTGGCAATTGTGGGTTCTTACAATATGGATTTACGTAGTACTTATATGGATACGGAATTGATGTTAGCAGTGGATTGTCCGTCAATTGCGAAGCAGCTAGAGGATAATATGCGTGTGTTTGAGAACCAGGCAAAACAGGTTATTATCTCGGAAGAAGATGAAGTGGCATATGCAAATGATGACTTGATTATTGATGAGATGCCGTGGTATAAGAAGGTGGCGATGAGGATTACAGGATTTTTTCTTCAACCAATTCGTTATGTTGTATAGAAGGGCTTGATTTTCTCAGATGGATTTGTTACACTTATACTATAACAGATATAACCTTGATAGGTAGTATACGGTTTTTGAGAAATGGAGGCAGCTATGTATATATCAATTGATTTTAACAGCGAAGAGGCAATCTATCAGCAGTTATGCAACCAGATTATTCTCGCCATAGCGACTGAAGAATTACAAGAAGGAGAGTACCTTCCCTCCGTCCGAGACTTGGCGGAAACGATAGGAATTAATATGCACACGGTGAATAAGGCATATGGTATTCTACGAACACAGGGATATCTTCAGGTAGACCGAAGACGTGGGGCTTTGGTGTCTCTTGATATCGATCAGGTTCAAGCAACACTTGATTTGAGAGATCAGATGAGGATTATATTAGCACAGGCGATTTGTAAGAATGTGAATCGTCAGGATGTACATCAGATTGTGGATGAGATATATCAAGAGTACAATCGAGTAGAAGATTAGCGAAGACAGAATATTAGGAAAGTTGAGACAGAATAGACTATGAAGAATCGATTTACAGCGAGCGCAGAACGTGTGTTGAATCACGCGACAGAGATTGCATCTGATATGGGATGCAGCATGATAGGCAGCGAGCATTTGTTATATGGATTATGCCAGGTGAAGGGCGTTGCCTACCGTATTCTCAGTGAGAATGGTGTGAAGAAGGATAAGGTGTACGCAGAATTTGGTGATAAGGTGAATACGAGTAGCAAGGTAAGTATGCTTGAGAATTGCGATATGACACCGAAGCTGACGCAGATTTTAGAAGATAGCCGGATGCAGGCGGCACGTTTTCATGAGACAGAGATTGGAACGGAGCATCTTTTGCTGGCATTATTGCAAGATCAAGAGACGATTGCTATGAAGATGTTGGTTCATATGGAAGTGAATATTCAAAAGATTTATCTCGATACACTTCAGGTACTTCGTGTTGATATGGGTGCTGCGAAGAGTGAGTATGCACAGCTGCGTAACCGTGGGAACAGCAAGAAGTCGAATACACCTGTTCTTGATCAATATGCGAGAGATTTGAATCAATATGCGAGAGATGGCAAGTTAGACCCAGTTCTTAATCGAGATGATGAGATTCATAGTGTGGTTCAGATTCTGAGTCGTAGAACGAAGAATAATCCATGTTTGATTGGAGAACCCGGTGTTGGTAAGACGGCGATTGCAGAGGGCTTAGCGATGCGAATCGAGGAAGGCATTGTTCCGGCTACGATTGCAGGTAAGAGAGTTTTGACATTGGATTTATCGGGTATGGTAGCTGGTTCTAAGTATCGTGGCGAGTTTGAAGAACGTATTAAGCGTGCCATCTGGGAGGCTAGAGAAGCTGGCAATATTCTTTTATTTATTGATGAGATTCACACCGTGATTGGTGCTGGTGGTGCAGAGGGTGCGATTGACGCGTCTAATATTTTAAAGCCATCTTTAGCACGAGGTGAGATTCAAGTGATTGGAGCTACGACGCGAGAAGAGTATCGTAAGCATATTGAGAAGGATGCAGCACTTGAACGTCGTTTTCAACCAGTGGTTATCGAGGAACCTACTGCTTTACAGACGGTTGGCATGTTGAAGGGGCTTCGCGATAAGTATGAGTCATTCCACCGGGTCAAGATTTCAGATGAGGCGATTGAGGCAGCGGTGAAGTTGTCTGTTCGTTATATTAACGATCGATTCCTACCAGATAAAGCAATTGATTTGATTGATGAAGCAGCGGCGAAGTTCCGTCTTCAGAAGATATTGAAGAAGGATAAATCACTTCAGAAGCTAGAAGAAGAACAGAGAGAGCTATTAGCAGAGAAGGAAGAAGCGATTGTTCGTGGTGACTATCAGAAGGCGATTGCCATCAAGAAGGATCAAGAGAAGAACGAAGCGAAGATTTTAAAAGCAAGAAGAAAGAACAAAGAGAAGAAGGATAGTCAGGAAAATACAATCGGCGAGCGTGAGGTCGCTGATATCGTAGCAGCTTGGACCAAGATTCCGGTGAACCGACTTGAGCAAGAAGAGATGGAGCGTTTGAAGTCACTCGAGGAGATTTTACATCGCCGGGTAGTGGGTCAACAAGAGGCAGTGGAAGCAGTATCGCGTGCGATTCGCAGAGGTCGTGTTGGGTTGAAGGATCCGAAGCGTCCGATTGGCTCATTCTTGTTCCTAGGACCAACAGGTGTTGGTAAGACGGAATTGTCGAAAGCACTTGCTGAGGCAGTATTTGGCTCGGAGAAAGACATGATTCGAGTTGATATGTCGGAGTATATGGAGAAGCAGAGTGTGTCGAAGATGATTGGTTCCCCTCCAGGATATGTTGGTTATGATGAAGGCGGACAACTTAGTGAGAAGATTCGTAAGAAGCCATATTCTGTATTGCTTTTTGATGAGATTGAGAAGGCGCATCCCGATGTGTTTAATATGCTTCTTCAGGTTCTTGAGGATGGCTTGCTGACAGATGCACAGGGACGTCAAGTGGATTTCAAGAATACGATTATCATCATGACTTCGAATGCCGGTGCGAATCGTATCATTTCTCCGAAGACACTTGGATTTGGTCAGACGATGAATCAGGAAGAAGAACACAAGAAGATGAAGGCTGGTGTAATGGAAGAAGTGAAACATATCTTCAAGCCAGAGTTTATCAACCGTATTGATGAGATGATTGTGTTCCATACCCTGACCCAGGAAAATATTCATGCGATTGCGCAGATTCTGTGTGAGAATTTTGCCAAGAGAGTGAAGGGACAGATGGAAATCGAGCTTCTGATTGGTGATGATGTGATTGAGTACATTTCCAAGAAGGGATTTGACAAGGATTATGGTGCTAGACCACTACGTCGGGCGCTTCAGTCTGAGGTGGAAGATTTGCTTGCTGAGGAGATTTTACAGGGTAATATTCATGTTGGAGATACCGCACAGATTTTGATGCAGGAAGATAAAGTATTTGTCCAAAAATTCATAAAAAACAGGTAGAAAAAAGGCGAACGTTAGTATATAATGAACATATGGATCCCATAGAGGGAACGAATGAGACGAAGGAGGATTAGGCCAATGGCTGTAGTAGAAGAATTAATCCGTAAGGAAGCGGACGGAACACTTAGCTTTGGAAACTATTTACTGGATTCTAAGACTAAGAAGTCAGATTTTGAGTATGAGGGTGACCAGTACAAGGTCAAGACATTCAAGGAGATTACCAAGCTTGAACGTAATGGTTTGTTTGTATATGAGTCCGTTCCGGGAACTGCAGTGAAGAATTTCAAAAGTGATGGAACGAAGGTAAAGTTCTCAGTTGAGAGTTGTGAAGATGTTAGCATTACCCTGGAATTAGAGCCTGATACAGAATATAAGGTGAAAGTTGACGGAGTGTCTGTTGGTAAGGTAGATACGAACTTGGGGGGCAAGCTTAATATTAGCGTTGAACTGAATGATGGCGAGAGTGCTGATGTTCAGGTTGAGAAGAACTAAGAATCAGAGATAAATCAGAATAAGCATCGGCAGATTCCTGTCGGTGCTTATCATTTACGTGAAGGGAGATTTTTCGTGGCGAAAGCGAAATCACTATTTTTTTGTAAGGAGTGCGGAGCAGAGACAACGAAGTGGCAGGGACAGTGTCCTAGCTGTGGGCAGTGGAATACACTAGTTGAGGCTCCGACGACGAAGACATCATCTGGGAAGACAACGGTGAGACATGCTGTGCTTACGCGTGAACCAGAACGGATTGATACCGTGACGATGGAAGAAGAGGAACGAATCAGCACACATATTGGCGAGATGGACCGAGTGTTAGGTGGCGGTATTGTTGTTGGCTCGCTGGTTTTGGTTGGTGGTGATCCGGGAATTGGTAAATCTACTTTGCTATTGCAAATGTGCCGTGAATTGGCATGTACTGGTACGCGAGTGCTTTATGTATCTGGTGAGGAATCCATGAGCCAGATTAAGATGCGTGCTAAGCGCATCGGAGATTTTGCTGGAGAGATGCTTTTATTTACCGAGACCAATCTTGGGGTAATTGAGGAAGCGATGGATAAGGCAAAGCCTAAGGTGATGGTGATTGATTCAATTCAGACGATGTTTTGCGAGGATGTAGATTCGGCACCGGGTAGTGTCAGTCAGGTTCGTGAGATAACCTCTTCCTTGTTACGTATGGCTAAGAGTAAGGATGTATCTATTTTTATAGTGGGACATGTGACGAAGGAAGGCAATGTGGCTGGACCTCGTATGTTAGAACATATGGTGGATACCGTACTTTATTTTGAGGGAGATAACTCTGCGGCATATCGAATGCTGCGTGGGGTGAAGAATCGTTTTGGCTCGACCAATGAGATTGGTGTTTTTGAGATGAAGAATAGCGGTTTGATTGAAGTGCCAAATCCATCTGAGTACATGATGCAGGGACGTCCAGAGAATGAAGCAGGTTCAGTGGTGGCATGTACGATTGAAGGAACAAGACCACTATTGATTGAAGTGCAGGCGTTGGTATGTCGAACGAATTTTAATCTTCCAAGACGAACGGCAGCGGGAACTGATTTTAACCGTGTAAATCTTCTGATGGCTGTTTTAGAAAAACGTGTTGGACTTCGTTTGTCAGACTGCGATGCTTACATCAATGTAGCAGGAGGCATGAGAATCAATGAACCTGCCCTGGATTTGTCGATTGTGGCAGCTATCTTGTCAAGTTATAAGAATTCTTCAATTGATAGCAAGACTATTTTCTTTGGTGAGGTTGGCTTGGTTGGTGAAGTTCGTGGTGTGAGCCAGGTTGAGACGAGGGTTCGAGAAGCGAAGAAACTCGGTTATCACACATGTATCATGCCATATACCAATGTGAAGAGTGTAGATGCCACCTCGGGAATACAGTTAAAAGGAATAAAAAACGTCAGGGAACTGATGGATTTACTATAATATGAATGCGAGGTAGACGAAGTGAAAAGTTTATGTGATTGGTTTACAGGTGGTAAGAAGATAGCTGTTGGTGGTTGTCTAATTGTGCTGGCTGCTCTTGTTATTTTCCTATCAAAAGGGGAAGGAACAATGGCATATACAGGGTATCTGATGTTTGTTGTTGGAATTGGCTGCATGTGGAATTCTTTGTTATCTAAGATAAATGCGTGCAATGTGAACCTGTTCTTATATGCACTTTTGGTATTAATTCCTACCTGTGTTGGCATGGGTATGGTGGAATATGTTGAAGGCTCGATTTTAATTGGTGTTATCGCTATTTGTGTTGTTGTCATCTGGTTAGGAAGTACTCTTTTGATTCAGACCGACAATGTATTTAAACGTATCATCATGGGATTATTAAGTACGATGATGAATGCATTAACGATAGCGGTAGGACTGGCTGCAATTGCGATATTCACCATGCCAGAATAGATTGGAGTAGGATATGACGATTGTTTTATTGGTATTAGGAATACTGTCACTTGGATACTATGCGTTGATTGCTACCTATGCGGGACCGATGGTATCTTTCGGCTTCTTCTGGATTGGGCTGGCGGTGATATTTATCGCATCTGGTTTAATTCGGTATGAGTGGCTCCGACATGATAAGGTTTTGCCAAAGTGGTTGAAGTTCGGCGCTTTACTGGTTCTATTAATTGGAATAATTGCTTTTGGCATTCTTGAGGGTGCGTTGATTTACACAGGCAACCAGTCACCCGTGAAGGAAGCGAATTATATGATTGTGTTGGGTGCTAAGGTGAATGGGACACGCCCTTCGGCAGCACTCAATAAGCGGCTAGAAGCAGCCTTGTCCTATGCTAGCAACAATCCATCAACTCAGGTTATTGTATCGGGTGGAAAGGGGCCTGGAGAAAATATTAGTGAGGCTCAAGCGATGGCGGATTATCTTACCACTCATGGCATTGACCAATCGCGAATTATTCTCGAGGATAAGTCTACAAATACAAATGAGAATATACAATATAGCAAGAAGTTGATGACGGATTCTTCGTTAACAACTGTACTTGTAACCAATGATTTTCATGTATTTCGAGGCATACAAATTTGTAAGGAAAATGGAATCAGCCAGATATCCGGTTTGGGTGCAGGCACACCATGGAGACTGGTGATAAATAGTTATATAAGAGAGGCATTTGCCGTGGCGAAGGATTATATGGCAGGGCATCTGTAGGGGGATAAATGAAAGTATGAAGAAAAGAGAGATTGCACAAGCTAATTTTAAGCAGGGTTATAATTGCACGCAGTCTGTGTTTTTGGCATATGCTGAGGATTTTGGACTGGATGAGGAACTAGCACTTCGGGTGTCAGCCTCTTTTGGTGGTGGAATGGGTCGGCTTCGGGAAGTGTGTGGAGCAGTGTCGGGTATGTTCTTGGTTGCTGGTTTACTAACTGGAAATGTTGACCCAAAAGATTTCGAAGGCAAGAAACGTAATTATCAGATGGTTCAGGATATGGCAGAGGCATATAAGCAAAAGAATGAACGCCATTCGATTATCTGCCGTGAGTTACTTGGCTTGGATACGGATCAACCCACGGTAAGTGCTGCTGCATTAACGGGCGCAGTCCCAGAGGCAAGAACTCCAGAGTATTATAAAAAGCGCCCCTGTCTCGAATTGATCGGGGACGCTTGTGACATCATTGATTCATTTATAAATCAGTGATTATTCGCATTCAATATCTGCAAAAAAGATTGGCAGTCGTGTCTTGAATTCTTCAAAGGCAATGGCTGCCACTTCTCTCATCTGAGGATGAGCGTGGTGGTCGAGGCGTAGGCGGAAGAAGTTTCTCCAAGAACGCAGATTCATCGTCATCACAATCTCTGTCTTTAGCGAGTTAGGCAGGATGGAACGTGCCTCTTGTGGAGACGCACCGAGCGCAAGCATCTTGAAATAAGATTGCTCCGCATTTTCCATGGCTTCTGCCCAAGCGTCATATTTTGCCTTGTCATTCTCTTTGGTCAGGTCATAGTGGAATCCGCCTGCAATATCAATAACAGAGATTTGGTTACCAAACTTGTCTCCTGCATAATTGCAATATCGTGTACTTTCTTGACTATAACTTGCGATACGATGACGAACGATTTCGTGTGTCACCCCTCTATCACATACCATACGAACTGTCACAGCTTCATGTTCAATGACAGATTCATGACCTCTTTTCAGTATGTTTGAAATAAACCGTTCAGCTGAATCATCCGTAATGCTGCCTTCGCTTTTGTAGCAGACACGACCGATTTTCTCAATTTTCTTAACGATTTTATCGTAATCTTCCATATCAATAATTTCAACACTAGGTTTCATTGTATTCATAAAATAGTCCTCGCTTTCCCTTGTATATTGTTATCTAAAATTATGACATAGATAAAGAAAAAAGGAAAGAGTGAATTTGGGGATGTTTGAGTCGAGTATTCTTATTTTTTAAGAAAATTCTACCTCAAGACTTAGTGAATGCTGGCAGATAGGGCGTATAGCAAATTTTTGAACAGTTACGTCCCATCGCGTCATTATTTCATTGAAAGGGTGAACGAATTCACGGCGATTGCAGGTTGGCAATAAATGTAAGTGGCTGTATATGAGATTTTTATGACATTTTCAATCTGTTTTTGATGAAAAAATAGGACGTAAAAGACGAAAAAATAGCTATACGCCCTAATAAAACTTATTTGACTTTTTGAAAGGAATAGTTTAATATAAAGTCTATA
>CAZUGH010000022.1:0-3507 GCA_964619785.1 uncultured Lachnospiraceae bacterium
CTATTATCTTTTAATTGCTAATTGCAATATCAAGGACTTTTTCAGCAGCTTCCCATTATGGTTGACGAGGGCCTCGGCTACGCAATTACCATTGACAAGCTCATCAATACATCGGGTAATAGTAATCTAACCTTCCGACCATTCCAATCTGCCGGACAACTTAACATGCATCTAATATGGAAAAAATACCAGGTATTTAGTAAGGCTTCCGCTGAATTTCTCTTTCAGATTCAAAATGAAATTTCACACTAAGTTCCTTACAAGAATAACAATACCAAACACTATCATAAATCCACCTAATATGTAATTCATGACAGTATAGATTCTATCGGTAATGCGGCGACGCAGTAATGATATCGTCTTACTCAATGCAAACCACCACAGACTTGTACCTACCGCAATTCCAAACAATAATCCGATACCTTGATTGAGACTTGATATATTAGATACGTTCATCGTAGCAAATACAAGTATAAATGTCAGAATTGTAGTGGGATTGGTAATGGCAATCATGAATGAAGATAAGAAGGACACTAGCATCGTTTTCCCAGTACTTCGTTGCAGTTCCTTCTTTTTCTTTTGAAAGAAAATCCAGATTCCAAGTCCTATGATAATGACACCGCCTGCACTACTGATACTTTTTTGATATGTCAACATAACATCTGATACAAAAGACAAGCCAAAAACACCCATACAGGCATAAATCAAATCTGCCACTGTAGAACCTAGTCCTGTAATAAATCCCGCCGCAAATCCTTGTTTCATTGTTCTCTGTATCGTCAATGCCCCAATCGTCCCTGCCGGAACTCCAAAAATAACACCAATCAGCATTCCTTTTATGATAAAGTCCATCTTACTTCCTCCATTCCTTGTCTTAACTGAATTATAAGTTGAAACAAAAGGAATATCCAATACTTACAACAAATACGATTCCATAGTTAAAAAGCATACTTTTTCCCAACAAAAAATCCCGATCTCAGTCTCCTAAAATCGGGATTTCTTATATTTAACTTGTTCTATTTGTACAACTCAACTAACTTCTGTAAGTGTTCGAATCTTGCTTTAGCTGCATCTTCGGACTCTTTGAAGAGTTTCTCTGCACGTTCTGGGAAAGGCTTAACAAGACGAGTATAACGAGCTTCGTTATTCAAGAATTCCTGATAAGTTCCATCTCCCTCTCTAGATGTTAATGTGAATGGATTCTTTCCTTCTGCCTTAAGAGCAGGATTGAAGGAGAAGAGGTTCCAGTAACCAGCCTTAACAGCCTTCTTCATCTCATCCTGACAATGATTCATACCACCCTTAGCGATACCGTGTAGTTCGCAAGGAGCATAACCAATAATCAATGATGGTCCGTTGTAAGCTTCTGCTTCAGCAATTACTTTAACAGCCTGAGCTGGGTTAGCACCAAGAGCAATCTGTGCTACATATACGTAACCATAAGTCATAGCGATCTCAGCAAGACTCTTCTTACCAATCTCTTTACCATCTGCAGCGAACTGACAAACTGCACCGATATTAGAAGCCTTAGATGCCTGTCCACCTGTATTCGAGTACATCTCTGTATCAAATACCATTACATTTACATTCTCACCAGAAGCGAGTACGTGGTCAAGTCCACCGAATCCGATGTCGTATGCCCAACCGTCACCACCGAAGATCCATACGGATTTCTTGGAGAGGTAATCTTTTCTATCGAGAGCTGCTTTTGCATCTGGACAACCAGCTGCAGCTGCTTTCTCAAGTTCAGCAACCAATGCTGTAGTAGCTGCATCATTTGCTTTTGTATCTTCTTTTGTTTCCATGAACTTATCAAATGCTGCCTTAAGCTCTGCACCAGCCTTATCAGACTCTGCACATGCCTTAGCAGACTCAATAGCCATCTCACGAATATACTTCTGTCCAACTTGCATTCCTAAACCGTGCTCAGCATTATCCTCGAATAAGGAGTTAGACCAAGCTGGTCCCTTCTTAGAATCCTTGTTAACAGTGTATGGTGAAGTAGCTGCTGGACCACCCCAGATAGAGGAACATCCTGTAGCATTGGAAATATACATCTGCTCACCGAAGAGCTGAGTAACAAGACGTGCATATGAAGTCTCTGCACAACCTGCACAACTTCCGGAGAACTCGAGAAGTGGCTGATTGAACTGACTACCCTTAGGTGTCTCATCTTTCAGACCAGCATCTTCTTTCTTACCAACATTAGCTACCAAGTAATCAAATACTGGCTGCTCTGCTTCATCCTGTGATTCCTGAGGAACCATCTTGATTGCACCATCAGCTGCCTTAGGACATACTGTGATACACTCACCACATCCCATACAATCTAATGGAGATACACTCATTGTAAATTTATACTCACTAGCTTTTGGCTTCGTGTCTGCTAATTTGATATTAGAAGGAGCTGCTTTAATCTCATCTTCACTCAATAAGAATGGACGGATTGTAGCATGGGAACATACAAACGCACAGTTGTTACACTGAATACATGAAGATGGATCCCACTCTGGAACCATAACGGCTGTTCCACGTTTCTCATATGCAGATGCACCGATCTCAAACTGACCATCAGCAATATCTTTGAATGCAGATACTGGAAGGCTGTCTCCATCCATAAGAGAAATTGGCTGAAGAAGATCCTTAACCATGCTAACAACTTCTGGACGTCCGGAGAGATCCTTAGCTTTCGCATCTGCTGCTGGTGTAGCCCAAGCTGCTGGTACTTCTACTTTGTGAATTGCGTCAAGACCAGCATCAATTGCTTTGTAGTTCATCTCAACGACAGCATCACCCTTCTTACTATATGACTTCTTAGCTGCTGCTTTCATATACTCAACTGCTTTTTCAATTGGCATGATATCAGCAAGTTTGAAGAATGCAGACTGAAGAATTGTATTGGTACGTTTACCCATACCAATTTCAATTGCTTTGTCAATCGCATTGATTGTATAAAGCTGAATGTTGTTATCAGCAATATACTTCTTAGCTTCTGCATTTAACTTAGTGTCTAACTCATCGTCAGACCACTGGCAGTTAATCATGAAGATTCCACCTGGTTTAACATCCTGAACCATCTTATAACCATTTACTACATAAGAAGGATTGTGACATGCTACGAAGTCAGCCTGGTTAATGTAGTAAGGGCTCTTAATTGGGTTGTCACCAAAACGTAAATGAGAAATGGTAACACCACCAGTTTTCTTAGAGTCATACTGGAAGTATGCCTGAATATATTTGTCTGTGTGGTCACCGATAATCTTAGTAGAGTTCTTGTTAGCACCTACTGTACCATCTCCACCAAGACCCCAGAACTTACACTCTTTTGTACCCTTAGCAGAGGTAATAGGAGCTGGTTTAACTTCTGGTAAACTCAGATTCGTAACATCATCTACGATACCGATTGTGAAACGAGCTTTTGGAGCATCCTTCTGTAACTCTGTGTATACAGCAAATACAGATGATGGTGGAGTAGATCTAAGTGACACCTGGATGATAGAATATACC
>CAZUGH010000022.1:3517-8111 GCA_964619785.1 uncultured Lachnospiraceae bacterium
ATCCTTAGATCCAAGACCATAACGTCCAGCTGTAAGAGTAACATCATTCATGCCTGCTTCACGAAGAGTAGTAGCAACATCGAGGTATAATGGATCACCAAGTGCTCCTGGCTCTTTTGTACGGTCTAATACAGCAACTTTCTTAGCTGTCTTAGGAAGAACTTTGAGAAGGGAAGCAGATACCCAAGGACGATATAAACGAACCTTGATTAAACCAACTTTCTCTCCTGCTGCTGTTAAATAATCAACAACTTCTTCTGCTACGTCACAGATAGATCCCATAGCGATAATAACACGCTCTGCGTCTGCTGCTCCATAATAGTTAAATAAATCATAGTCAGTGCCTAATTTAGCATTAACTTTCTTCATATATTTCTCAACAACGGCTGGTAATGCATCGTATGTTGGGTTACATGCTTCACGGTGCTGGAAGAATACGTCACCATTCTCGTGAGAACCACGCATAGCTGGGTGCTCAGGATTCAAAGCGTGCTTACGGAATTCTTCAACTGCTTCCATGTTACACATTTCTTTCAAATCTTCATAATCCCATTTCTCAATCTTCTGAATCTCATGAGAAGTACGGAAACCATCAAAGAAGTTAATAAATGGCACTTTACCTTCAATTGCAGCAAGATGTGCAACTGGGCTTAAATCCATAACTTCCTGAGGATTGGTCTCTGCTAACATAGCGAAACCTGTCTGACGACATGCATATACGTCACTGTGATCACCAAAGATGTTCAGGGACTGTGTTGCAACGGTACGTGCAGATACATCAAATACGCAAGGAAGCTGCTCTGCAGCGATCTTGTACATATTAGGGATCATCAGAAGAAGTCCCTGTGATGCTGTAAATGTTGTAGTAAGGGCACCAGCTGCAAGGGAACCATGTACGGTACCGGCTGCACCAGCCTCAGACTGCATCTCTACAACTTTAACGGTGTTACCAAAAATGTTCTTCTGTCCTGCTGCTGACCACTGATCAACGGAATCAGCCATTGGGCTCGAAGGTGTGATAGGATAGATACCTGCTACTTCTGTGTAAGCATATGCTACATGAGCTGCTGCGGTATTGCCATCCATAGATTGTTTTGCTCTAGCCATTTGTATATTAGCCTCCTTAATTTTCATTCTATTGAGTATTTTAGCACTAAAAAAATCAAATGTAAAGAATACTCACGTCTTTTTTTGTCAGGAACGCTCGAAATTCACGAAATGTTCACTTATTTCCATAAATTTAAAAAAATTATTGACAAAATTTATGTACTGTTATATTATTGTATTAACACCTTAATACATTAGTACGTGGTGTGAAAGGAGGTATCACATGCCGTGGAATCTTTCCAACGATCGGCCTATCTATCTTCAGATAGTTGAATTACTCGGACGGCGTATTTTGGCAGGTAAGTATAATAGTGGAGAACGTTTTCCAACCGTTCGCGAGCTAGCTGCCGAAGCATCCGTGAATCCCAACACGATGCAGAAGGCTTTGCAGGAGCTAGAACGTAAGGGATTATTAATTACGAATCGCACGACCGGGCGAACAATAACAGAAGATGAAGAACTGATTGATAAATTAAGGAAGGAATTTGCTAATGAATGTTTAGCAGATTTCCAAAAGGAAATGAATGAACTAGGCTATAGTAATGAATCATTACTAAGTTTTGTAAAGGAAAATTTAACATGAAAAAGAGGTATATGGAGGATATCAGATTATGAGTGACATCATACTTGAGACCCATGGTCTCACAAAAAAATATGGTCATTTTCCCGCCCTATTAGATGTAGATATTACACTAGAGCGTGGCAAGATCATCGGACTACTAGGTCCTAACGGAAGTGGCAAAACCACTTTAATGAAGATAATTAACGGACTTCTTGTCCCAACATCAGGTGACATTACCATTGCAGGCATTACACCAGGACCTTCTACTAAGAATATGGTTTCTTATCTGCCAGACAAGAACTATCTTGAAAATTGGATGAGTGTACGTCAGCTATTTAATTTCTATCAAGACTTTTTCGCTGATTTTGATCGAATCAAAGCAAGTGAAATGCTAGCTCGTCTTGATATTGAAGAAGCAACAAAGTTTAAAACCATGTCAAAAGGTACAAAAGAAAAAGTTCAACTTATCTTAACGATGAGTCGCAAAGCAGATTTATACTGTCTTGATGAGCCAATCGGAGGGGTAGACCCCGCTTCCCGTGACTACATTCTTGACACCATCATCCGTAACTACAGTGAGAATGCTTCTGTTATCATATCAACACATCTGATTGCAGACATCGAAAGTGTATTAGATGATGTTCTCTTCCTACAGAATGGTGAGATTCGTCTCCATTCTTCTGTTGACGAGATTCGTGAAAAAGAAGAAAAGTCTGTCGACGCATTATTTAGGGAGGTGTTCAGATGTTAGGTAAATTATTAAAACATGAATTCAAAATCACAGGACGAATGTTCCTGCCATTATTCGCGATTGTGGCTGTTATGACTCCGCTTTTGGCACTGATGTCGAAGTTGTTTAATATTGATTCAAACTCACCACTAGCTATGGTAAGTGCATTATCAATGCTTGGTTATGTTCTATTATTAGTAGCAGCAGGCGTTGCATCATTTGTACTTGTTATTATGCGTTTTTATCGCTCGATGACAAAAGAAAGCGCTTATCTAACCTTTATGCTCCCTGTAAATACGAGCCAGCTCGTATTGTCCAAATTGATTGTTGCCTTTGTATGGCAGGTTCTCTCTGTCGTCATCATTGGACTTTCAATTGCAGGGTTCACACTAGCTCATGGAGTATGGCGTATAGAACAATTGCAACATCTGTGGACAACAATCAAGCAGCTTCTAGAACTTCCTGCAGTCGATTCAAGCCAGATAATTCTACTTCTTGTACTAACACTACTCACCATGATTGTCAGTACAATCACAGGAACACTCGAGATATATGCATCCGTTGCTCTTGGTCAGACTGCTAAGTCACACCGTGTTCTAGCATCCTTTGGTTGCTACTTGGCTCTATACACAGTCATCCAGATGCTGTCTGGTATTATTGTTCTTCCATTTATGTTTATGGAAAATGCCAATCAGACAATCAATGCATCCTTATCTATGCAGAGTGGTATCATGGGAATCTCATTAGGACTCAATGTTGTACTCGGTATTGTATTTTTCATTATGACGTCAAAACTATTTAAGAATCGTCTTAATTTGGAGTAAACACATAAATTCAAAAGGAGCTGTTATCGCATCGTTGCATCAACACATATCAACGATAACGTAACAGCTCTTTTTATATAGTTCTTAGGCTACCTCTATGAAGCTCCGGTACCGATCCGAAGAACTATAGTATCATTATATTAAGAAAATTTGTTAATCACATGACGCGTTCGTGTCAAAAGTTTGCCAATTGGATTGCTACTAACAATTACTTGATTGGTTTTTATCATCTGTTCTTCGGTTTCGAGATAAATATCATAACTTCCCGCTTTCACATCTTTTAAACACATCACGCTATAGTACTCTATCCCTTCAATATCCTCTGTCTCTAAAACACGTGGTGGTAATGTTGCAGCATAACACTTATCTTTTGCTTTTAAATAAACCTTGAGAATCTCTCCATCCGCACCTTTGACAAATAGATAATCTTCACTCAACATAAGTGAATGTTTTTCCTTATTTACAATCAACTCTTTCTCAGCTGGCAAATCATCCTCTTCGTCGAAGCCTATTGTATCGCCCACAACATAGTTTCCTTGCAATGACATCTTGCGATTTAAACGATTGATATCCGGTGTAAATCGATATGCAGTCGCAAATCCATTTCTCACAAAATATTCTCGGAGAATCCGATGTGACTTATAATCACACTCTAATATACATCCTAGATTATCATCAATCATCGGTTCAAGCTTGCCTTCCATTACAAGTACCCGTTCTGACTCTGGCTCATACACTGCATTGGAATAATTGATGGATTTAAAACATGGAAGCTGCTCTTCCATCTCCACCGTCATATCCTGTTCATTCACTCGATAAAAATTCACAAATGAACGTGGGTCATCATCAAAATGTGCCAATGGTCTCTGCTCGTGACAATGATTATCAAAAACTACATAGTGTTTGATATACGCTTCCTCACCATCCATCATGTGAAGCTCAACTGCTGCATTCTGCTGATAAGGCCACTTCACCGTCCCTAGTGGACGCAAAACCTTATGTAATAACATAGAACCTGCATACACTCTTGGATCAGCCAAAATCCACAGCAACTCTTTATCCGTATTCCAATCAAATTTCGCAATTGAATGAAGGTTACACATACTAACCAAGATTGTATTCTCTTGTTCCTCATGATATACGGAATTGATATGAGCCCAGTCCTTGCTATCCTTATATTTCTCATCGAAATAATCAGTCAGCTCAATCGTATTTACAATCTCTCCTGTATTCCTGTCAATTTCCACTACACTATCTTCTGAATACTCCTTCATCGAACTACTACCTAAAAGAATATTCCCATTTTCCATCTCCGATACCGTATGATGAAGGCCATTCTTAATATAATATGTTTTGTGAACACGACCCATA
>CAZUGH010000022.1:8211-24290 GCA_964619785.1 uncultured Lachnospiraceae bacterium
CATACAGTCCCATAATTGGAACGCAATGATGTCTCGTAATCTCAATCTGCGCCTTATAATCCGTCTGAGGCTCCTTTCCCTTAACTACATAACGGCAATAATACTTCGAATCCGTTGTGAAAATTGCATACGCACATAAGGGTGTCAAGGAAAATGGATTCTTAATAATCAACATACTATCCCATGTATACTCAGGTGATTCACGCAATTCTTGAATCAGATAGTCTGCTAGACGAGATTCTAACGCATGATTTCTCTTGGTTAGAAATGACGCATCAAAACGATTATACTCTCTTGCAAATCTCTTCTCATACTTTAGTGCATTATTTTGCACCCAACTTCCATCGACAATTGTATCCACACGATTTCCTCCTTCCAACTTCAAAGCAAGAATTAATTTCTACCAAATTCACTCAATTGTAATCCCTCGTTACGGTCTAATGCCGTTTGAATACTCCATGGATGAGCAAAGATTAATAATGGATTTCCTTTTAAGTCTTTAACCTTCTTCGTATCTGATGTCACGGATAAACCAGCCACATCAATCTCCGCATTTTCAATCCAACGAATATGCTCATAAGGGAGCTGCTCCATTCGTATCTCTACATTATATTCAGATTCCAAGCGATATTGCAACACTTCAAACTGGAGTACACCGACTACTCCAACGATAATTTCTTCCATTCCTGTATTGAATTCCTGGAAAATCTGAATCGCACCTTCTTGCTCAATCTGAGCAATTCCTTTCATGAATTGCTTACGTTTCATCGTATCAACTTGACGCACTCTTGCAAAATGTTCCGGAGCAAAGGTCGGAATTCCTTCAAACTCCACATTTTTTCCTGGACTACACAAAGTATCTCCAATCGAAAAAATACCTGGGTCAAATACACCAATAATGTCACCTGCATATGCTTCTTCCACATGCTTACGTTCCTGTGCCATCATCTGCTGTGGCTGAGACAAACGTATTTTCTTACCACCTTGTACATGATACACTTCCATACCAGCTTCAAACTTACCAGAACAGATTCTCATAAAAGCAATACGATCACGATGAGCCTTATTCATATTTGCTTGAATCTTAAATACAAATGCTGAAAAGTCATCATCAAATGGGCTTACATCTTCTTGGCGAGATTCTCTTGACAGAGGCGCTGTCGTCATCTGCAGAAAATGCTCCAAGAATGGTTCAACACCAAAATTCGTCAAAGCCGACCCGAAAAATACAGGTGAAAGCTGTCCTGCCTGAACTCTCTCCAAATCAAATTCATCACTTGCTCCATCAAGAAGTTCCACTTCATCTACTAATATATCATGGTATTCCTTCGTGATTAACTCATCTAGATTCGAATCTCCTAATTTTGCTTCTACAGACTCAATCTTATGCCCGTTATCGGATGCATAGAAACGATTAATCGTCTGAGAGCTTCTGTCATATACTCCCTTAAAATTCTTACCTGAACCAATTGGCCAGTTAATTGGGCAAGTACGAATTCCAAGTACCGTCTCAATCTGATCAATCAACTCAAAAGGATCCATCGCTTCACGGTCCATCTTATTAACAAAGGTAAAAATAGGAATTCCTCTCATCACACAAACCTTAAATAACTTGATTGTCTGTGCCTCGACACCCTTAGAGCCATCAACTACCATCACGGCAGAGTCTGCTGCCATCAAAGTACGATAAGTGTCCTCTGAGAAATCCTGATGTCCTGGTGTATCTAGAATATTGATACAATATCCGTCATAATTGAATTGAAGAACGGATGATGTTACCGAGATACCTCTCTCCTTCTCAATCTCCATCCAGTCAGATACCGCATGCTTCGCAGCCTTACGTCCTTTTACAGAACCAGCTAGATTGATCGCTCCACCATATAACAGAAACTTCTCCGTCAATGTTGTCTTACCAGCATCTGGATGCGAAATAATGGCAAATGTTCTTCTCTTTTCTATTTCCTTTTTATATTTATTCAAAACCGATTTCCTCCTAGTATAAAATCTTGTCGATAACCGATTAATTTTACCATAAAACCGCCAATTTTACAATAAATCAAAATCATGAAATTTTTTCAAAAACCTCTTGCATTTTTCTAACACGTCATGTATAATAGCAAATGTTGTTGGGCTATCGCCAAATGGTAAGGCACTGGATTCTGATTCCAGCATCTGTAGGTTCGAGTCCTGCTAGCCCAGTTAAAAAGAATCGGTATTGACTACCGATTCTTTTTTTATGTAAAACTTTATTGACATGTGGAATGTGCTCTATAGCCAGCCGCCTCCGCATCTGCTGCTGATTTAAAATATACCCGGTTCTTCTCATATGGAAGAGAACCACAACTTGCCGAATGATATACTTTGGTGTTGACATTACCAATGATAGAACCCGAAGCACTCGATGCACTTGGTGTCACTTTTGATGTACTAGTCGAGGTGGTTGAAGTCTTATCATAGCTCCCCTTCACTTTTTTAACAGATAGTTTCTTACCATCCGAGGTTACAACAATTGTACCATTCTTATCTGTCCGAAGTATTTTCTTCGTGAAATTCTTAATTCTATTTAGCACACTGCTTTTGGGATGACCATATGAATTACCAGCTCCCACAGATACAATCGCATATGTCGGACTAACCTTTTTGAGAAATTGAATTCCACTCGCATAGTCTGAGCCATGATGCGCCACCTGTAGAACATCTACATTCACATTGTACTTCGCATAGATTGCGTTCTCCACCTTCGAATCAATATCTCCCGTAAATAAGAACGAACGCTTCTTATGATCAAGTCGAATCACGACACTATTCTCATTACTCTCTCCATAATTCACACTCGGAGATAAAACCTTTGCATTCACACCAGATGCAATCTTAATCTTGTTTCCAGCCTTCAAACGCGCTTTCTTCACTTTATACTTCTGAATCGCTTGATTAAGCTCTTTCACCTGAAATGTGCCCTTATTGTCATCTGCATATGCTGACACGCTTACCTTTTTCACCGCATAATCCTCAATCACCAAATCCGAACTACCCATATGGTCAGAATCATAATGAGTCAAAATCATATTGTGGATTGTTTTGATTTTCTTCTTATTAAGATACGTTTTCAACTTTGCATACTGTGACTCTTCCCCTGTATCAATCAACAAATTCTTACCTTTATACTGAATCAGCGTTGCATTGCCCTGTCCAATATCAATATAGCTAACCTGTAGTTTCGATGCAGCACTCGCATCCGTTCCATTTCCCCACTGACATATCAATGTCATGAACAACATTAACATAATTCCCTTACATATTTTTCTCATAATCTTCCCTTCCTATCTTGTTATTTAAAATTCTGTATGTTACAATACCCTCATCTGACAAAGTAACCTTCCTATCATAAGGAGGGGTTCTATGTGTAAGAGGGTATCTCATGCACTATTTCTTATTATTACCGTATTGTCTGTATTCCAGACACCTATTACCAGTTCAGCTAGTACATTACGACTCAACCGAACATCTGCCAAGATTGAACGTGGTCAATCCATACGACTACGCATCCGTGATGATATCGAAGATATCAGTTACTCAACGAAGCAGACTCGTATTGTGAAAATCCATAGTTCAGGATTTATCGTTGGATTGAAGCCGGGCAAAGCAACGGTTATTGTTCGTTCAGAGGGGCAGACCGCCACTTGTCGAATCCAAGTTGTCAAGCCCACCATTCGTCTGTCTAAGAAGCACATTCGCTTATCAAAAGGCAGCAATCAAATACTACCTGTATGGGTATCTTCTGGATATCATCCACATTTCAAAAGCACGAACCGACAAATCGCCACAGTAGATGACTTAGGTCGTGTCTATGCCAAAAGAAAAGGCAAAGCAAATATCAAAGTATCTCTTGATGGCGTAACAAAACAATGTAATGTAATCATTTACTAATTCACTCAGGAAGGTTACCTGTCAGATTATTTCATATCCCCTAAATCTCTTCGGTATTGTCTGATGAAATCATACACTAACCGTCTTTTCTCATGCCAAAATTTCTTAGCAGGTGCTGTCACCATATTGAATTGTTTCATATGACGATACGTATACTTCTCCATATGCTTTGCAATCGCATCAAACGATGCTGCATCATCCATCGAAGCAATCCACGCATCCATCACAATCCCCATTGCACCCGTATCATCTAACATGTCCGCTTCCATCAACACAACTAACTCAATCGGCGTTGAACGCTGATATAAAAGTCTCTTCATTGAATGTCTCTCAATCAAGTCTGTGATAAATTCTATTTTTTCATATGGATAATTTCGTTCTTCTAGATAATCCTTACAAATCTGCGCACTCAAAACAGAATGTGGTGTGTCTTCCTGAACAATTCCATATCCAACATCATGAAAAATAGTTGCCACCTTCAACGATTCCAAATCCAGATAATCATCCTTCAACTCTGTTGTAATACGTAGCATCCACTTGTAAACGCGAACAGTATGATCAAATTTATCATAGCCAATCTGATGTTTATTGCCTCCGGCAAAGGCCTTTTGCTGGCCTAATCGATTACGTACAAATTCTAACATCTCCGCATGTTCATTCATTCCTATTCTCCTGATGTTCATCATAAAAGAACTTAATCACGTCCTTACGTGTGATGATTCCCATAAATAAATTTCGGTCATCTACAACCGGAACAAAGTTCTGTTCCATAACACGTAGCAAAAGCTCATCCATTGTCTCCGAAATCTTCACTGCTGGATTCCAATCAAGGCGAACGATATCTAAAATGCTATATTCTTCCTGCTCCTTCATTTCCCCACTATCATGTCCAACCAGATGCCACAGGAAATCTCCCTCGCTAACAGTTCCTATATAGCTTCCATCTTTACCAATCACTGGTATCGCAGTAAAACCATGATTCTTAATCTTCTCTAGTCCCTGACGAATCGTATTAAAATCATAAAGATAAGCGATCTTGCTTTTTGGTTTCAGTAAAAAAGGTATATTCATATAAGCCCCATTTCTGAGCGATTTATCGCGAAGAAGGCGACGAGAAATTCGTTACAACGATTTCTCGTCTGCCATCGATACTATTTTGTTTTCGCTCGTAAACAAAATAGTTGTGTGAAAAATATGCTATCGAGCATATTTTTTCACACTAGCCCCATTTCTGAGTGTATTCATCCAAGAAACACATCAAATTAATTAAGAATATTATATGTCAATCTCTGCTTCATTGTCAACCTTCCCACGTCCTATAAAAAGTGCCATTCCGATGAAGATTCCACTACCTAGGCACACCAAAATCGGATACAAACCAAGCATCTGAGGATTCAGGATAAATGGTAAGAGTGCGATTGCTCCTGTCGGTGGAAAAAGGATTCGTAAAAAGTAAAACATTAGTGCCACGAGTAATAGCAAGACTGCAACAATTCCAATCATATAAGAGTCTCCTAGTAACGCAACGCATCGTGCTCCCATTGCTCCCATCAGTGCGGCAATGCATATACTTAACCAGATTACTATGGGTCTTTTCCTAGCCGGACTCTGTTCTTCTGACAACTCTGTAAATGTTACAAGTAGCGGCGGCGCAATTAAAAACAAATAACCAGTCTGCGTTGCGAGGATTGCCATCAACACGAATCCTACCAATAGTTGACTCCATTTTATCAATCTATCCCGAACAACAATTTCACATGGTATATGCGTCTTCACCTGACGATACTCAATCTGCTCCATCAATTTTTGAACAAGTACAATAATAAATGTCATCAACATAACAGCTATGGGATAAACGACTCCAGTTGTTCCTAACAGAATCGGCAGAATACATGCAGAAATCATAGGAAGCATGGTGCAGCGAGCTACCGTCAATGAAACAGCAGTTATCAAAAACCCCACAATCACCTTGACGAGTAACGGAATCCCCACCATGCCAGACAGAAGTACCCCCGCCCAAGCAGCAACTGACATCAGAATAAACATCTTACTTCGATTCGTCTCCCATGGCTGAGCTGGTGCTACCCATGCGCCTATTACGAGGGCTGCAATTTCTGGGAAAATAATTTCTTTTTCTCCTGTCAACAAAGCAACTGCTACCATAAGAATTACCATCACAAATGCCAAAATCATTCCAAGTTTATTCTTCAATATCATGAACCTCTCTTTATCTTAATGCAAGAAAAAACACAGACCAGAATCAACTTCTGTCTGTGCAATAAAAAAAGCGCGAAACGGGACTCGAACCCGCGGCCCCGACCTTGGCAAGGTCGTGCTCTACCAACTGAGCCATTCGCGCATGTGCTGAACACGAGTTATAATATACCATAGGATTTTGACTTCGTCAACCCCTTTTTGAAATTATTTTTAGAATATGATATACTCATTGTAAAACACGAATAAATACTATTGGAGGATTATCATGAAATCATATAAGCTTATTTTTCTACTACTTTTAGTCTGTCTTCTTACTGCCTGTGGAACCGGAACAAAAGCCACAAAAGTTTCGAACAATTTCATCGGAACTTGGCAACTCGAGAAAGTAACGATTGATGACGAAAAGCAAGATTCATCAAAAATGAACCTCTCTTATACCTTCAATGATGATGGCGTTGTATTGCAAACAAATGACGGCGAAATCACTGCTGGCACGTATACAGCCGACGGTGACAATGCCACGTTGACTTTTACCAGCGGAAATTACGCCGCCAAAATATCGAACAACCAACTTACCATGGATCAGAGTGGCTGTGTCTATACATTTAAGAAAGCAAACGACTAGAAAACATTTTCATTTTGCTCACTCATCTCTTCTACTTTAGTAATAATCTGTTCAAGCTTTCCAATCAAATTTTGGGAAGCTTGTTTCAATTCATCGCGTAACCGAGCAGCCTCTCCCCAATTCGAATGTTGAATTGCAAGAATAACCTGATCACCTTTCTTATGAAGACTATGATGTTCCTCATCAATAGCATTCCATAATGGCGCCACCTTTTCATTCTCAACCTGAATTGCATGATAAAAATGCCCAAATGAGCACTTTGTTGAATCTGTCTGTAGTGGAAGCGTCTTCTGACTCTCCACCATTGTCTCAATACTTTTTATCCATCCTTTGTGGGCTTTAATTGCCTTCTGGATTACATCAATCAATTCCTCATTTGAAATCTTACTCTTTCCTTTGTTCACAACCTCATATACATCTTTTACGATGCTAGACATACTCGTATCAACTTTTGAAATGTTTCCTGAATATGTGCTGCTGCTTACTGCCATCTCGTGAACCTGAGTTGTCATCTCACTTAATTGTTCCGCATCTTCTGTTGCTGAATCCATCGCCTTACCAATCTCGTTCGATGATATTCGAATCGCTTCACATGAACCACTGACATTACGAATCTGTGCTGCCACGTCTTCAAGCAATGCTGCATTCGTTTCTACTGTCTTCGAAACCTGATCAATCGATTCACTAATCTGCTTCGTAGACTCCACAGTACGCACCATACTCTCCTGTCCCTCATTCGAGGCAGTACGAATATCTGCAACAAAGCTCTCCATACCAGTCAGATTTCTCTTCGTATCGTCCGCCAATACTCGAACCTCTTCTGCTACAACCGCAAAACCCTTACCTTGCTCACCTGCTCGTGCCGCTTCAATTGCCGCATTCAGAGCCAATAGATTGGTTTGATTGGCAATCCCCTGAACACTCTCAACAATTCTTCCAACCTCTGCTGATAAATCAAGTAACTGCGTGATTCGCTCACTCATAATATCCATGTTCTGTATCACTGACTCTTTCATTAGACGCGTCTCATCTAAAAGATTCTTGCTCTCCTGATTCTGTCTAGCTAGTCTGCTAGATTCTTCAGCTAGCTGATTCAACGTTTCGCTTGCTACATCGATTGTCTCATTCACCTGAGTCATGCTACTATTTGTTTCTTCAACAATTGCCTGATTCGACTCGCTAAGCATGCGCATCTCATTAGCTAATGCCGTCAACTTGTCTGCATTATATGACATACCTACATCATAACTACTAATGGTGCTTCCAACAATGAGTAATTCCTTAGCTGCCGCTGCAATCCTTGCCTCATTTTCACGTAACGTTTCTAACTCCATCTGCTGCTCATTAACCACTTTATTTTTCTTATTCTTCTTATCTTTCTTCATCATCATACCATCTCCATTCTCAGTGTAATGCACGATATCACACTGCTTTATCCATGTTGTTATTGTACCATTCCTACCCCATAATATCAATTAACTCTTTATATATTTTTTGTACTGGAAGTCCAACCACATTATTATAATCGCCGTTAATTCCAACCACGAATTTGCCGAAAATCCCTTGTATTCCATATCCTCCTGCCTTATCATACGGTTCCTCTGTATGAATATACTCAGAAATCTCTTGCTCCGTCATATCAGCGACCATAACCTCTGTACAGACAGCAAAACTCTTACACTTTGTCATTTCCTTTTGGTGATAAATCAGAGTAACACCTGTGTATACTTGATGACTTCTACCAGCTAGTTGGTGAATCATCTTATCTGCCATGGCAGCATCTACAGGTTTACCTAATATCTGTCCATCGCTTGCAACAATCGTATCTGCTGAGAGAATTATATATTCATCCGTATCTACCATCTTATCGACTGCTTCTGCTTTAATCTTCGATAATTCACAAGTAATATTCGCTGGTATCGTTTCTGTCGTAATCTCTTCACAATCTGATACAATAACTTCAAAATCATCAACGATCATTTTCAATAATTCTTTTCTCCGAGGAGAACCGGAAGCCAAAATAAATCTCATTCTTTTCCCCTTTCTTATAAGAAGAATAAGCCCTGCGTTTAAGAGCAAGGCTTATCCGTTTATACCACTATATTATTTGAAATACTCAACACCTGATTCGAAGATCATCTGGTTCTGTTCTCCGTAGATATTGACTGCAACGCCATCCCCGCGACGCTCGGAATGTGCCATCTTACCAAGAACACGTCCATCCTCGCTTGTGATACCCTCGATTGCATAATAGGAACCATTTGGATTGAAATCTTCATCCATTGTTGGATTGCCCGCCAAATCAACATACTGTGTAGCCACCTGGCCATTCGCAAACAATTTCTGAATCCACTCTTCGCTTGCTACAAAACGACCTTCACCATGGGAAGCTGGAATCGCATATACTCCACCAAGCTCAGCCTTCTGTAACCAAGGGGACTTATTCGTAACAACCTTCGTATATACAGACTTCGATATATGACGTCCAATACTATTCGTGGTCAATGTTGGTGAATCGTCTTTCTGTGCCGTAATCTTACCATAAGGAACTAATCCAAGTTTAATCAGTGCCTGGAATCCATTACAGATACCAAGTGCCAAACCGTCTCTCTCATGCAATAGTTTGTGGACACTTTCTTTGATTCTCTCATTGCGGAATACCGATGCAATAAACTTAGCTGAACCATCTGGCTCATCACCTGCACTAAATCCACCTGAGAACATGAGAATCTGAGATTCATTGATTGCAGCCTCAAATTGTTCAACACTATCCTTGATATCTTGCTCTGTCATATTCTTAAATACAATGCTAGTTGCATCTGCGCCTGCATTTTCAAATGCTCGAATCGTATCATATTCGCAGTTTGTTCCTGGGAATACTGGAATAAATACTTTAGGCTTAGCAACCTTATTCTTGCATACATAGATGTCTTTGGTATCATACAAGCCAGTCTTAATCTCCTTATCCTCAACACCAGAACGCGTTGGGAATACTTTCTCAAGCTTGCTTGTCCAAGCGCTCAGTGCTTCTTCAAGATTAATCTTAGCACCAGCAACTTCAAATACTGCTGCCTCTGTCACAACACCAACTGTGTCATATTTACCCTTCAAATCCTGTACACGATCTGCAGCAACTTCTGTAATAATATTACCATATTCCACATTGAATAAATCATCAGCTGTGATACTATCGTCAAATGTAACACCTAGCTTATTACCAAATGCCATCTTACTTACTGCTTCGCTGATACCACCTTGACAACCAGCATATGCAGATACAATAACGCCGTCATGAATCATCTCTGTGATAGTTCCATATAAACTCATCAACTGATCATATACTGGAACTTGGTATTCATCCTTTTCAATATTAAACTTCACTAGCTTGTTACCCGCTGCTTTTAACTCTGGTGTAATCACATCTGACAGATGTGCCACATCAACAGCAAAGGAACACAATGTTGGTGGAACATCGATGTCATTAAATGAGCCAGACATACTATCTTTACCACCAATAGATGGAAGTCCCAAGCTAATCTGTGCATTGTATGCTCCAAGCATTGCTGCCATAGGCTCACCCCAGCGCTTTGGATCCTCTCCAAGTCGTTTGAAATACTCCTGGAATGTGAAACGAATCTTGCTATAATCTCCTCCTGCTGCCACAATCTTAGCAACCGATGAAATAACTGCATAGATAGAACCATGATATGGACTCCAAGAACCAAGGAATGGATCCATACCGTAACTCATCATCGTAACGGTATCACTTGTACCCTTCAAAACTGGTAATTTAGCAATCATCGTCTGCGTTGGTGTAAGCTGATACTTACCACCATAAGGCATGTCTACAGTAGCTGCACCAATAGAGCTATCAAACATCTCAACAAGCCCCTTCTTAGAACATATATTCAAGTCTTTCATATGCTCTAACCAAGCTGCCTTCACATCGTTAACTGCTTTTTTATTATCAAAATAATTCTTTTTCTCATCTGGAAGAGTAACGACAACATCGATCTCCTGATGAGCTCCATTGGTATCTAAGAAAGCACGAGACAAGTTTACAATCTCAGTTCCTCTCCAATTCAATACCAAACGTGGCTCTTTTGTTACAACTGCAACGACTACAGCCTCTAAGTTCTCTTCCCCTGCATATCCTAACATGGTATCTGCATCTTTTGGATCTACAACAATCGCCATACGTTCCTGAGACTCCGAAATAGATAACTCAGTTCCGTCTAGACCGGCATATTTCTTTGGCACCTTATCCAAATCAATCTGTAGTCCATCTGCTAACTCGCCAATCGCAACTGATACACCACCCGCACCAAAGTCGTTACATTTTTTAATCAATGCGCTTACCTCTTCGCGACGGAATAAACGTTGAATCTTACGTTCTGTAGGAGCATTACCTTTTTGTACCTCGGCACCACATGTATCGATAGACTCTGTATTATGTGCCTTCGATGAACCAGTTGCACCACCACAACCATCACGTCCTGTACGTCCGCCGAGAAGGATGATGATATCTCCTGGATCTGAATTTTCACGTTTTACACTTCTTCTTGGAGCAGCACCCATAACAGCACCAATCTCCATACGCTTTGCAACATAATTAGGATGATAAATCTCATCTACTAAACCTGTTGCCAAACCAATCTGATTACCATATGAGCTATATCCATGAGCAGCACCAGTTACAATCTTACGCTGAGCCAACTTACCTTTTAATGTATCTTTTAGGGAAATGGTCGGATCAGCAGCACCAGTTACACGCATAGCCTGGTATACATAACCACGTCCTGAAAGTGGGTCACGAATTGCTCCACCAAGACATGTCGCAGCACCACCAAATGGTTCAATCTCTGTTGGATGATTATGTGTTTCATTCTTAAAGAACACTAACCATTCCTCTGTCTGAACCTTATCTCCATTCTTTACTTCTACAGGAACAATAATGGAACAAGCATTAATCTCGTCAGACACTTCCATATCCTCTAATTTACCATCTGCACGAAGCTTCTTCATACCCATTAATGCAATATCCATCAAACTGATAAACTTATCGTCGCGGCCCTTGTAAATCACGGCTCTATCATCACAATACTTCTTAAATGTATCCTGAATTGGTTTCTGATAATAGCCATCTTCAAACTTTACGTTCGTAAGTTCAGTAAGGAATGTTGTATGACGACAATGGTCTGACCAATATGTGTCTAGTACGCGAATCTCTGTCATGCTTGGATCACGCTTTTCTTCATTCGCAAAATAATTCTGGATATGAAGAAAATCCTTAAATGTCATGGCCAATCCCAAGCTTTCATATAACTTCTTCAACTCAGCTTCTTTCATTGATGAGAAACCATCAAAAACCTTAATATCCTTAGGATCTTCGAAAATCGTAGTCAACGTATCTGGAATTGTCTCATCTGTCTCACGTGAGTCTACCGGATTGATACAATATTCTTTGACTTTCTCTAATTCATCATCACTTATCTCACCGGATAACACATACGTCGTTGCGGAACGAATCACTGGTTCTTCTGACTCCTTAAGAAGCTTTACGCATTGCTCAGCCGAATCTGCACGCTGATCGAACTGTCCTGGTAAATACTCCACTGAGAATACGCGGTCTCCTTCTTCTTTTGGAAATTCATTCTCATAGAGCATATCTACTGGTGGCTCTGAAAAAACAGTTCCTAAAGCCTTCTTGTATGTGTCTTCCCCAACACCTTCAACATCATACCGAATCAACTCACGGACTCCAGTTAATCCTTTCATGCCCAAATACTCTTTTAACTCTGCTTTAAGCTCCTTTGCTGCTACTGCATAAGCGGTCTTCTTCTCCACATAAATTCGTTTCACATTTGCCATGACTATTATCCTTTCTTTATGCCTTATTTGGTTGTGTAGTTACCAAGTTTTATCTTATTCCACTGAGATTCATTAACCTCAGTTCCATAGGTTGCTGCCAAAGTTTGATAATCTGTCTCAAAGCGACTATCCTCTTCCTTCTGAACCGCATCCTCACATGCTTTATCATAAGCAGCAGAATCATTGTTATTTTCCATCTTAATCAGGTAGTATCCATCTTCACCTTCTAAAACCGTTGAAATCTCACCATTGTTCATCTTCTTAACCTGCTTCAATAAAGCTTTTGTCAAGAAATCAGTATCTGTCTCAACAAGTTCCTTTGATTGATACTCAATACCTGATTTATCTCCATCTGCTAAAAGCTTTGTAAAATCCTTAGCTGTCGCAGATTTTGTTGCCAACTCATCCATCTGTTGCTTCAAAGTAGCTTTCTCAGCATCGGACTTTGCTACCGTCTTGTTATTCGCATCTGTTGTCTGTGTGCTAACATAGTAATACTGTAAATCATACTGACGATTGTCCTTCTTACTTACCTTTGCCTTGATTGCTGCATCATCAATATCATATCCGTCAACCAGTTGCTTCTTATATTTATCAGCTAGTGCCTGTGCTTCTAAAACCTTAGTAATTTTTCCTTTACTTAAGCCAAGCATTCCCTTTTGCTTTGTTGTCATATTCTCCATTGCTGAAGTTACCTGCTTCGCTACAGCTGTCTTTTCCTCTGCTGTCAAAACCACATTGTTGTTTGCTGCTTCTTGGCATAATACAGCACGTTGTTCAACTGCACTAAGAACATCATTCTTTGCCTGCTGTGCTCCTGTTGTTCCTTCTTCATCAACCTCAGTTGACCAATAATCAGAGCCATAAATCTGCTGATATAAGGAGCTCATGCTATTATACTGTGCTTCTGTAGAATAGATGTCATACATCGCATCTGTTAAATAAATCTTCTGATCACCAACCGTCGCTATCACTCTTGGTCGAAATTGTTCATAACATACAGCTGCCACGAAGAGAACGCATAATAGAACTCCACCGATGATTAACATCTTCATTTTGCTATTGCTTCCACTCTTCTTATCACCCTTTTTGTCAACAGTACCTTGATTCTTCATTACCTTTTTTGCGCTATTCATAATGTCCTCCATCTTTCTCTTTTTATTGTGCTTTTTCACACAACAAGCCATAGTAATATTTTACCTTAATTATAAGAGAAGTCAAGATTTTACTAGATTTATTTTGATAAAATAATTGTTGACAAAGAAACGGCATCATGATATTATAATTAAGCGTTTTGCAGAAGTGGCGGAATTGGCAGACGCGCAGGCTTCAGGTGCCTGTGGTGGCAACACCGTGTGGGTTCAAGTCCCATCTTCTGCATTTTGAGGGAGCTATGATTGATAGCTTCTTTTTTTATATATAAAAGCGGATGTCTCGTGCCATCCGCTCTAAAATCACTTCATATGTTCTTGCTCAAATCTCTGATATTCCTCTGTCAGCCACTTGGCAATCTCCTTTTTCCCATCCTCACTATATTCAAAGTCTTTTTTCGTAATAAAAGTAGGATCCGTGCTTTCATAATTCAGTGGTCCTGGCCAGTAAGCCGCCTCTAAAACAGCCTCTCCTCGCTTCTCCTTCGGAGTCCAATGAACATTCTCAAGGGGATTCCTCGCAATTCGATAATGCATCCCATAGATACCGCCCATACTACCTGTAAACGGAATACCAAATTCATAAAATCCTATGTAATACAGCTTCTTCTCATCTAGTTCCATTCTCCACGCTCCAGCCTACGAACACATTCTTCTAACTTATTGCGATATCTCAAAAAACGTTCTCTCGGAGAAACCATATCATTTCCCCACATCTTCACTAACTCATCAAAGGAAACAAATTTAGCATCCACTACCTCCGTATCCTGAAGTACGAGTTCATCCAATTCCACATCACATATATTGATATAGGTATCAACAAACCGATCCTTCACTCTCACGGTATCTAGCTCTACTAGATGTTTAGGTTCTACAACCAGTCCAAGCTCTTCTCCCATTTCACGAACGGCTCCCATTCTGCTGTCCTCACCCATTAACACAGAACCGCCTGTACATTCCCAGCACAATCCCATATGCTTATTAGGGTGTCTCTGATCAAGTAAAATTCTGCCATCCGAACGAATCGTCCAGATATCAACCACAATGTGATATCTACCTTCGGGGATATCCTGACCTCTCTCATGAGTCTCCCCAACAGGGTTCCTGTTCTCATCATAAAGATCCCACAATTCACCCATGACGTTTCTCCTTTCATTGTCCGAAAAATATTGTTCCTATTATACAACATTTTTCGTCATTTGCCTAGTAGCATTGCTTCAATAATATACTTATTTCTACTACGTAAACGAGGCATTTGAGAAAATGGTAGCGGGCAGGCTACTGTCCCGGACTCAATGGTAACGGTAGGAACTCTGCGCACATAAGCACACCAGTCACCAAATCCTCCATTGGCTACTGTTCCAGAACTACCATGGATTAACGAATAATGAGTTAGTTTCTAAGTTAAGGAAGCATAATAATCAATTTTCGTCTTTAAATTACCTGTAACACCATAATCATAATAAATAATTTCTCCTGTCGAATGATAAGAGACCATCACTTGTGGATTCGATAAGCGGTTCATAAAACCAGATAAACATTTCGTCTCGATCTCCGATGCGGCTGAGTCACCTGGATATAACTCACTACATGGTTTCTTTTTCTTATCTGCCTTCGAAGCCCAGCCAGTGTTAAAATTACGATTCAGATCAACACCTCTCGCATTGGCCTTCCATCTACTGTATTGTTTGATTCCATGCATCTTCATTAACTTCTTTCGAAGTGTTGCATTCTGAATACTCTTTGGTCCATATTGCGATATGGCAGTTCCCTCTGGATTCACCATAGGCAGGATGTAGAGGCAGGTGCCTTTCAGAAGTTCCTGTACCGTCTTTCCTCGATATATCTTCTCATCATAATTCTTAACTAAGTACTCCAGTTTTTCCATCAGAAAATGACAGTTTCTCCACTCGCGTGCGTGAATGCCTGCTGAGATAACCACTTGCTTACGAGCAGATGCACTTCCTAATCGAATGCAATATAGTGTTCTACCATCATAACTTCTACCAATTGAACTAACTTGCATTAAATCACCATAACCACGTGTCAACTCTGTAATATCTTGTACCATGTCCTGATAATCATATCGGCTATCTTTCGTACTTACAATTTTCAATGATTTGTAATACACATAGGCATTCCAATCCTTCTTCAGGTATAAAAGATTCAGATATTTTCGATAGCTAGATTTTGGCACTTGAATCTGCGGTCTCTTTTTAATCTTCAAAAAAGCTTTACTACCAATCTTCTTAATACTCTTACTTTTAATCGTAATTCGTTTTAATTTA
>CAZUGH010000023.1:0-16184 GCA_964619785.1 uncultured Lachnospiraceae bacterium
CTTCTCAAGGTGTCGCGGCAGGAATTGCGAAATGTATGGGAGAGTCTCCTTATGTATATTTTGCACATCGCAAGAAATATTGTTGTAAAAATTGTGGACATTCATGGTAGAATGCTGATATGATAATACATAAGGATTTAGAAAGTGGAGGACTTCCCCATGAATATACAGATTTTCGGAACAAAGAAATGCAATGACACTAAGAAAGCGCAGCGCTTCTTCAAGGAACGTGGTATCAAGTTTCAGTTTATTGATTTCAATGAAAAGGGAATGAGTAAAGGTGAGTTGCGGAGTGTTAGCCAGGCGGTTGGTGGACGAGATGTTTTGCTGAATGAGGCATGCAAGGATCAGGATGCATTGGCGCTGGTTCGGTATATTGCAGATGACGAGAAAGAAGAGAAGATTTTAGAGAATCAACAAGTGCTGCGGACACCGATTGTTAGGAATGGCAAGCAGGCGACAGTGGGATATCAGCCGGATATTTGGAAAGTGTGGGAATGAGTTTATTATGAATCGACCAATTATGAGAGATGTGTTGTTTCTGGGACAGAAGTCTGAGGAGGCGACGAGAGCTGACGAGCAAGTGATTGTGGACTTGAAGGATACATTGCATGCACACCGGGATGGGTGTGTGGGTATGGCGGCCAATATGATAGGATTTAAGAAGAGAATCATTATCGTAAGTATGGGTGTTGGTGATTTGATTATGGTGAATCCTGTGTTGAAGAACCATGCGAAGTCATATCAGACAGAGGAAGGATGTTTGTCCTTAGTGGGTGTCAGACCAGTGACTAGGTATGAGCAGATTGAAGTGGAGTATCTTGATGAGGATTGGGTGAGTCATCGGCAGGCTTATACTGGATATGTTGCACAGATTATCCAGCATGAGATGGATCATTTAGAAGGAATAATTATTTAGCTGTGATGGCTTGAAGAAAAATATATTTAATCGAACATGTATTCTATGTTTGGAGCCCTTTTATGGGGCTCTATTTTTGTTATTCTTATAGCATAACAAAATTGACTATGAGGAGAAATCGCCTCCTCGTGACAAGTCGCTCAGAAAAGAGGATTATTATGGTAAAGTATTTATTTTTGGATGCGAAGTGGGAACAGAGATGCGCTAGTATCGAAAATGATGCCAATGAATTACTTGAGCTTGCCGGAATTGGAATGTCTGATGATGGGAAAGTGACGGATAGAATTTTTCGGATTGTTCGTCCAGAGGGAGATAAGAAAATTAGCAAGGGGACGAAGTTTTTTCTGAATTTAACTGATAAAAAAATAGCAACAGGGGCATCGTTACATACTGCGCTGACAGATTTCCTGGATATGTTTAGTGAATTTCAATGGATTATTGTATGGAATTATAGGGTATATGAAATCTTTTTAGCAAAGGTTAGAAAGTGCCAGCTTTTATTGCCTGAACATAAGGTGTTGGTTTTACAGGACTTGATAAAAGAGATTGACCATGGAGCCAGGGGGCAGTTGATTTGCCTTGAAAAGGCGCTCAGAAGATATTCTGTGAATTTTGATGTAGATGGATTACATGATGCAAAATATGATACGGAACAGATAAGGCGATTGTATTTGGCAATGCATTCTCAATATAAACGGGCAGAAGGTGCTAATTGAACTACATGAGGTCAAGTACATAACTTGAACTTTTTTAATTTTTATGTTATATTAGTTCACAAATGAACTGTTCACAAATAAACAAAGGAGAGAACAAAATGTATGACAAGGTGGCTGCAGTACGTCTGGGTCAGCAATTTAAAAAGGTTTATGATAAAAAGCTGGTTTCTGTTCAGGAGACCTATCAATTAACGAGAGTGGATCTTGATATTTTGATTTTTCTGAATAATCATAACAATATGGATCGGGCAAAAGACATTGTGAAGTGTCGTATGATTGCCAAGTCAGCCGTGTCGAAGGCGATTGATGAATTGATTCAGAGAGGTTATATTACAAGCCACATGGATGATCATGATCGAAGAACAACCCATTTGACAGTTACAGAGAAGGCAAAGGATGTCGTCTTGGCGACGGAACGCGTGCAAGAAGAGATTTGCCAGGTATTATATCATGGAATCACCAAGGAAGAGAGAGAGATGCTTAATCGCATTGCTACGAAGATATCCGATAATATTGAAAAAGAATTATAAGGAGGAGTTATATGAGAGGTACCCAGAATTTAATGAATGAATACATGAATGAGATGGCGGCAAAGTGCACAGAATGTAGTAAAATTGACGCTTCGCTGTTTACAGAATACGGTGTTAAAAGAGGTCTTCGTGACCTGAATGGTAAAGGTGTACTAGCAGGACTGACAACAATTTCGGAGATACAGTCCACGAAGATTCAAGATGGGGAAGAAGTACCATGTGAGGGAAAATTGTTCTATCGTGGTTACGAGATTACAGATCTTGTGAGTGGATGTCGAAATAGTAAGAGATATGGATTTGAAGAGATGACGTATTTATTACTTTTTGGTAAATTGCCATCACAGAAGGAATTAGATGGGTTGAAATTAGTGATGTCGGCATGTCGTTCGCTTCCTACTAATTTTGTTCGCGATGTCATCATGAAGGCACCAAGTAAGGATATTATGAATACATTGACAAGAAGTGTATTGACGTTGGCATCATATGATGACAATGCTGCGGATATTTCCACAGAAAATGTTCTTCGTCAATCCATTATGTTGATTAGTGTTTTACCGATGTTGGCGGTATACGGATATCATGCGTACAATCATTATGAGAGAGATGAGAGTTTCTATATTCACCGTCCGGACCCAGATCTTTCGGCGGCTGAGAATATTTTGAAAATGTTACGACCAGATATGCAATATACAGAACTTGAGGCGAAGGTTCTAGATACTGCGCTGATTCTACATATGGAGCACGGCGGAGGTAATAATTCTACCTTTACGACACATGTGATTTCGTCATCTGGTTCCGATACTTATTCTGTTGTTGCGGCAGCATTATCCTCGCTGAAGGGACCGAAACATGGTGGTGCCAATATCAAAGTGGTAGAGATGATGAATGATTTGAAGGAACATGTGAAGGATATTTCGAATCAGAATCAGGTTCGTGGGTATCTTGAAGCTTTGATAGATAAGAAAGCATTTGACCAGAAAGGCTTGATTTATGGAATGGGGCATGCCGTTTATTCCATTTCAGATCCACGTGCGAAGGTATTTAAGGGATTTGTTGAGAATCTAGCGAAGGAAAAAGGAAGAGATGAAGACTTTGCATTGTATTCGATGATTGAGAATTTAGCACCTGAGGTGATTGGTGAACGCCGAAGAATCTATAAAGGCGTTAGCGCAAATGTGGATTTCTACAGCGGATTTGTATATAGTATGCTTGATATCCCGCTGGAGTTATTTACTCCGATATTTGCTATGGCACGTATCGTTGGATGGAGTGCACATCGGTTAGAAGAATTGACAAATGTTGATAAGATTATTCGTCCTGCTTATAAGAGTATTATGGATAAACAGACGTATGTTCCGCTAGAAGAGCGCTAGGAAAGGATTCATGGAATCATGTACAAGATTACAAGAATTGTGAATAACAATATCGTATGTTCTGAGGACGAGAAGGGTCGAGAGCTTATACTTCGTGGTCTTGGTATTGGTTATGGGCGTAAGAAGAATGATGAAGTGGATGATGCGATGGTTGAGAAAATCTATCGCATCTCGAATCACTCAGCGGCAAGCAAGCTAGAAACTTTGCTGTCTTCGATTCCCTATGAAGAGATTGAGACGAGTTTTGCAATCATTGAATATGCGAAAGAGGCTTTGCCTCGCGAATTAAATGAGAATATCCATATTATATTAACGGACCATATCAATTTTGCATTGCAACGGCACCGTGAAAATATGGACTTGCCCAATCCGCTGCTTTGGGAGACAAGAAAATATTATCCGACAGAGTTTGCGGTTGCCTTACATGCCCTTGATTTGATTGAGGATAGACATCATGTTCGGTTGTCTGAGGATGAGGCTGGGTTTATCACCTTGCATCTTGTCAATGCAGAGCTTGGGATTGATATGGGCAATATGGTTCAGATTACGGAGATGATACATAAGGTACTTGAAATTGTTAAGAACTTTTGCCACAGTCCGCTGGATGAAACATCGATACACTATGAGCGATTTGTGACTCATTTGAAATTCTGGGGACAGCGCCTCATGCAAGAGTCAAGTTCTGAAGAGACAGATGATGAGGAATTGTGTGAGATGGTTTTTTCAAAGTATGCGGATGAATATAAGTGTGCATGCGAGATTGAGAAGTATATTAAAAGTGAATTACATAAGATTGTGAATAAAAGTGAAAAAATGTACTTGACAATTTATGTCAAGCGCATTAGAATGGACTTAATTAAAGAACAATAGGATTGTGACTGGTGATGCAGGCGAGACCTAGACAAGAGTGATGGTACATGGGTATCATATTTTTGTGTGGGTTTCGCCTTTTTTTGATGGAAAGGAAGAATTAGATGAATTATATGACGTCTACACTTGTAGAAATTCTTGGCGGTGCAGATAATATTATTTCGGTTGATTGTTGCGCCACACGACTTCGTGTTAAGTTAAAAGAGACTTCATTGTTTCAACAGGAACATGTGATGCAGACAGGTGCGCGTGGAGTTATTCATCGAGATGATGAGGTTCAGATTGTCTATGGATTTGATGTAGGTAAGAGAAAACAGGAACTAGAGTTATATCTATCGAATTTGATAGTTTATAATAAACCATTGTTAAGAAAGAAGGAGGTTTTGATTTATACCCCATGCTGTGGCAATTGTATGAGTTTGTCACAGGTTCAAGATGGTGTATTTTCAGAGAAAATGTTGGGTGACGGGGTTGCGATTGACCCAGACTATGATGATATCTATGCACCAATTAGTGGCGTGGTTATCAGCGTGTTTGCAACAAGACATGCGATTAGCTTTGAGGATGAACATGGCATAGAAGTGTTGATTCATCTGGGTTTGGATACCGTAGAACTAAATGGTAAATACTATGATATCAGAGTGAAGGCCGGTGACCATGTTCATGCCGGTCAGCGAATTGGAAGTTTTGATCGAGCAGGTATTCTGACAGAAGGATATCAGGTGGTTACACCGGTCATTGTAACTAGCCTGGGCACATTTCCCTGTATGGAGATTCAAGAGAAGTGCCAGGTGGAACGACAGGATTCAATTATATTAATCAAATGATTTAGGAGGAAAATAACATGAAAACATTTAACTACACAATTACAGATGAGCAGGGAATTCACGCAAGACCAGCAGGTGTTCTTGCTAAACAGGCAGCGTCATATGCGAGCACAGTTATGATTCAGACTGGTGACAAATCGGTGGATGCGAAGAGACTTTTAGCATTGATGAGTCTTGGCATTAAGTGTGGTCAGGAAATCACGGTTACCGTTGAAGGTGATGATGAGGATGTCGCAGCTACAGAGATGGAAGCATTTTTCAAAGAGAATTTATAATTCGATGAAGGGGTGAAGATTATGACAACATACTCAGGAACCAGTGTATTTGCAGGGGTTGCCATTGGAAGAATTCAAGTCTATCAGAAGGAAGCCAGTCAGGTAAAGCGTGTCAAGGTTGCGAATACTCAGGCAGAGGTGAATCGTTATGAGGAAAGCAAGGAGATTGCCAGGGCTCAGCTGAAAGAGTTATATGACAAGGCTGTGAAGGAAGTTGGAGAAGCGAGTGCAGCAATCTTTGACGTACATCAGATGATGTTGGATGATTTGGATTATTCGGAATCTGTGGTTAATATGATTAATACACAGAGTGTTAATGCGGAGTATGCCGTTGCAACGACAGGAGATAATTTTTCTGATATGTTTGCCATGATGGATGATGACTACATGAAGGAACGTGCAGCTGATATCAAAGATGTTTCTGAACGTCTCATTAATGTGTTGAGTGGTGCAGGAAAAGTTGATATCGCATCGGATGAACCGACAATTATTCTGGCGGATGATTTGGCCCCAAGTGAGACAGTACAGCTCGACAAGTCTAAGGTACTAGCGTTCGTTACGGTGCATGGTTCTTCGAATTCCCACACAGCGATTCTTGCACGAACAATGAATATACCAGCATTAATCGGTGTTCAGGTTTCCCTTGATGATTCCGTGGATGGTAAGATGGCGATTGTAGATGGCTTTGAGGGTAAAGTTTATATTGAACCAGATGGTTCTACGATGGAGCGATTATCTGCAAAGAAGGAAGCAGAACTCCATAAGAAAGAACTTCTGCAGAATCTGAAGGGCAAGGAAAATATAACGCTCGATGGTAAGATGATTAATCTCTATGCGAATATTGGTAATGCTTCTGATGTGATGTCAGTTCTTCAAAATGATGCAGGTGGTATTGGCTTGTTTCGAAGTGAGTTTTTATATCTTGAGAAGGATGATTATCCAACGGAAGAAGAACAATTCAAGGTATATAAAACGGTAGCAGAAAATATGGCAGGTAAGAAAGTGATTATTCGTACTTGTGATATTGGTGCGGATAAGCAAGTCGACTATTTCAATATGGAGCATGAGGATAATCCGGCGATGGGATACCGGGCAATCCGAATTTGTCTTGATCGCAAGGAAATGTTCAAAACGCAGCTTCGTGCTTTATTTAGAGCAAGTGCATATGGTAATATTGCCATTATGTATCCGATGATTATCTCACTTCAAGAGGTGCTTGATATCAAGTCGATTGTCGCTGAGGTAAAAAGTGAGTTGGATGATTTGGGTATTGAGTATGGCAATGTGGAGCAAGGCATTATGATTGAGACACCTGCGGCAGTGATGATAAGCGATATCTTGGCGAGAGAGGTTGATTTCTTCAGTATTGGAACCAATGATTTGACTCAGTATACGTTGGCAATTGATCGTCAGAATCCAAAGCTTGATAAAATCTATGATTCACATCATGAAGCAATCCTGCGCATGATTCAGATGGTAGTTGATAATGCACATGCGAATAATATATGGGCAGGTATCTGCGGCGAGTTAGGAGCAGATGTGACTTTGACAGAGACATTCCTTCGCATGGGAGTGGATGAGTTATCGGTATCACCAACTTTTATTTTGAGTGTGAGAGACACCATTCGTAAAGTGGATTTAAGTAAATAATTAATGCATGGCCAGGATCTTCGTATCCTGGCTATTTTTTGACAAAATACTTCTGTATACTCTTGCAATATGATAAAACATTAGATACAATTAATAATTAGGTATATGATTATTACGGAAAGAGGTTATGGATTTATGAGTTATAAACGGATATTAGGGTTTTTGACAATTTTAAGCTGTGTCGCAGTGCTAGGCTTGGGGAGTAACGCACAGGCGAAGATAAAGAAGATTAAATTTTCCTCGAAAGAGGTTACAATTGGTATTGGAGAATCGAAGAAGCTTAGTGCGACTGTGAAGCCAAAATCCGATAAGAAAAAGGTGAAGTACACCTCGTATAATAAAAAGATTGTAACGGTAACGAAGACTGGCAAGCTTCGTGGTAAGAAGAAAGGTGCAACGCATATTCTTGTGCGTGCAACAGATGGCTCGAAGAAGAAGGCTAAGCTTAAGGTTCGTGTCATTCGTAAAGTTAAGAGTGTAGCAATTATTAGTAATTTAGGCGATAAGGTGTATGAACCAAATACTACCTTTGCGATACAAGCTGCAGTTCTTCCGAAGACAGCTACTTATAAGAAATTAAAGTGGTCCTCAAATTCGAAGTCGATTGCTAGTATTACTTCACAGGGTGTTGTGACAACGAAGAGTCAGGGAACGGCTACGATAACTGCTACGGCTACAGATGGTACAAAGAAGAAGGTGAGTTGTAAGTTGAAGGTTGTTGTTCCTGTGAAAGGAATTTCATTGGCTTCTGGTAAGACTACTGTGTTGGTTCAGAAGAATAGTAAGGTTAAAGTGGATTCTGTGGTTTCACCAGCAGATGCAAGTGATAGCTCATTATCATGGTCTTCGTCTGATAATGGGGTGGCGACAGTTTCTACATCAGGATATGTTACAGGTAATCGACCTGGAATTGCAACGATTATTGCAACCGCGAAGGATGGTAGTAATGTAAGTGCGATGGTGACTGTTCAAGTCTTGAGTTTGACCAGTACAGATACAAAGTTTATTGCGCACCGAGGTTTGTCTTCCGATGCACCAGAGAATACAGAAGCAGCATTTCGTCGTGCAACTCAATTCAATTATTGGGGAATTGAGTGTGATATATGGGAAACGACAGACCACGAGTTTGCAATATCTCATGATGAGTCGCTAAGTCGTATGTGTGGTGTTGACCGCAAGGTGACAGATATGACGTTGGAAGAAGCCACATCATATACGGTTATTGCTGGCAATGGACGTGATGAATATCCCAATGAAAAGATTACTTCCTTAGATACATATCTTTCGATATTGCGTGATAATCGTAATGCACATGCAGTGATTGAGTTAAAAATGAATGATTTGTCTGAGATGAGTGCGAGTCTGTTGATTAGTAAGATATATCAGTATGGTTTGGCTGATCGAGCTACGTTTATTTCCTTTAATCAGAGTAGTCTAGAGGCAATGATGAAAGCGGACACATCAGATGGCATGATTGGTTATCAGTTGGTTGCGTATAATTTTACACAGGATAATATGGATTGGTGTACTGAGAATGGAGCTGATTTTTCTTGTAAGTATACAGGCATTGATAAGGAGCAGATTGATTTGTTACATAAGGATGATATCAAGGTGTCGGTGTGGACTGTTGATGATTTCTACCAGGCATATAGTATGATTAAGGATAATGATGTCGATTATTTAACGAGTAATACAATGCATTTTGAATAGAGAAAAGCCGTCAAACTAGGGGTGTGAGTGCCCAAGTCGTTTGACGGCTTTATTTCGGTCGTCATACAATCTTGTCAGATGGTGATTTCTGTGGTATGGTTTAGTCATGTAGAGATAGTTATGTAAGTTCATAGGGAGATTCTTCCCGAATTCCAATTTATTATATGAATAGGAGGACGTATGGGAGCTATGTTGTGCGCCTGTTCGGATTCTGTAAAAGATGTCAACGAAGATGGTATCTGTATTTTGTCTGCCATGATAGGGAGGCGATTTGTGATACTAGCAGTCGTTTGTGATGGCGTCGGTGGTTTGCCAGATGGTGAGTGGGCAAGCTCTTATTGTGTTGCTCAGATGATAGAGTGGTTTTGTCAATCATTACCTGGTTTGATGTTTAGTAAGAGATCTTTTGTCAAAATCCGAAGGGATATGAAGAGACATTGGGAGCAGATGAATCAAATGTTGTATCAGAAGAAATGTGGAAGTACATGTAGCATTTGGCTAGGAGTGAATCACCATTATCAGGTTTTTCATGTGGGGGATTCTCGTATTTACAGACTTCATAAGAAGCTTGACTTATTGACGACGGACCATCGTCTGCCGGAGAGTAATATATTATGGCAGTGTATTGGCTGTGGTCATTCATTGAAGATTCAGTATAAACATGGAAGAATTCGCAGAGGAGATATTTTCCTGCTTGGTACAGATGGTTTGTTTGGACGGCTAAATGAAGCGTACTTATGTGAGGAGTTTGAGCCGTCCTATATGTTGGGTCGTGAGGAACTTAAGAAGGGAGCTAGGCATCTTTTTCGCCTGATTCGTAAAAAGGGAGAAAGAGATGACGCTACATTAGGGATGATAAGTTTTTGATATGAAATGGGGATTTGTGTGGCTCAAGTAATTGATGGAAAGTATGAGGTATTACGAAAGATTGCAGATGGTGGAATGTCGAGTGTTTATCTTGTTCGTGATTTGCATCTAGGGAAACGTTGGGCGATGAAAGTGCTTCGGGAGAGAGATGGGAATCAGTCTGATCCACAGTTGATTAAGTATCTAATGGGTGAAGCCTGGCGTATGAAAGAATTGAGTCATCCGGCACTTCCGCTGGTTGTCGATGTTCTCATGATTCGTGATAGGATACATATTATTATGGAGTATGTATCAGGACAGACGCTTGAACAGATATTATTGAAACAAGGGTGTTTGCCACAGAAGGAAGTTGTAAGAATTGGTATTGAGTTATGTCGTGTGTTGATTTATCTACATACTAGAAAACCAGCGATGATTTATCGTGATATGAAACCAAGTAATGTCATTATCACGCCGGAGGGCGATGTGAAGCTGATTGATTTTGGGATTATGCGAGAGTATAAGAAGAATGGACGAGAAGATACGATTAGCTTGGGAACGATGGGTTATGCGGCACCAGAACAGTTTGGTGGTATGGGGCAGACCGATCCGAGGACAGATGTTTACGGGTTGGGGATGACTCTTTATCACATGGTTACGGGACATAATCCAGCAAAACCTCCTTATGAGATACGTCCCATTAGACAGTGGAAGCCCGGGTTATCGGTTGGGCTTGAGATGATTATCAGTAGGTGTATTGCAAAGAATCCCAAAGATAGATATCTAGACTGTAGGCAGCTTTGTAATCAATTGAGTCAATATGAAAAGCTGGGTATGCGTATGGATCGACGGAATTGGTGCAAGCTGATACTGTTTTCCCTTCTTATGCTTTTGAGTGCAGGTTGTTTGGTAGGCGGTTTCGTTCTGGATAGACATAATCAGGAGCGTGTGATGGCGCAGTATACACATATGCTGGAACGCGGTGAGTATGAACAAGCCATTGAACTCAAGCCCGGTCGAATAGAGGCTTATATTTATCAGGTCAAACGATTCAGAGAGTCGGAAGGTGGAATCAATCGTCAGGAGATTGAGGATATGGAGTCATTGATTTATCGCCATCAGGACGAACTTGTCTCAGAAGATGCTTACAGCGATTTGTGTTTTGAATTAGGTATTAGTATATGGTATTGGATGGAGGGAGACAAAGAAGATAGCATCATTCGGGCTTCTGCGTGGTTTGAGCTTGCGGATACATATGTTAATGACAGATGTGAGTATAATCCACAAGTGCTCCTCATATATCGTGGGATTGGTTATTTTTACAGAGAAATAAATCCACATGTAGAGAAGGGGAATTATCGAAAATCAGAATTTAAAGCCTTTTGGAAAACACTATGTCAGATGCAAGATGTTTTTCGTAAACAAGAAGATATGGCTGAACTATTACGTTGTGAAGCATATTGTATGATGGTTTTATCTATTAAGAATTACATGGGGCAATTCCGAGTGGCAGGTATTGAAAAATTAGAGATGCGACAACAGTGTCAGCGAATTTATACACAGTTGAAAGAAGGAGATTTTAGTCTAATCGATGGACGTATATGGGTAAAGTATCAAGATACGCTTAATTTAGAGTATATTGAGGAGTTGGTGGAGGATATTGATGCTGTGGATTAGTGGTTTGTTTTTTGTCATGGGAGTTATTTATGGGATTAAGATTAAGATATGGAAGTTAATACGAGAATTTAGAAAATGTACAGATTCAATTGTTTGGGTTGAGAAAATAATTATTGTTCAAAAGGAGAGAGATAGAATTGAAGAAATATGCAATCGGGTTAATCATGCTATGGATTACAGTAGTGACGGTTCTTCGAGTTATATTAGTAGATGGACAGATCGAATCGGAAGCTGAGGCAGGATGCGTGACACCAACTGCCATTCAGATTCAATGTGATAATCCTGATAACTATAATGATACGTTTCATATGAGCTATGCCGTATCCCAGAGTGCAATGATTGTTCATAATGAATATGAGTTACAGAAGTTCTATGACGCAGAATGTTTGACTCCAATTGGAGAAAAGCAATGTGTTATTCTTTCTGCACAGAATCAGGAATTTCCGGTCTCTGTTGATGCGAATGCTCATTATTATCTGCGAGTACAGGGAATAACAAAGTTGCAAGATGGGGAGCTCCGAGGCAATGAACTTGTTCTAGAGGTAGATACACGACCAGCAACGGCTATGGCAAGTATATTGGGAGATGGTAGAACGGTTGGAGAGACTACATATTATAATCATGATATTTGGATTAATGTTCAGGGATTTGGCAGGAATTTTCGATTGAACCGCTTGCTTGAAGCCAATCCTGTTGCCGGTGTCTCAATGACAGGGAAAGATGATGTGGCAAGTGGTGTGATTGCAAAAGAGGGTTCCTATGAAATTCGGTTCTCTCATTTTCTAGATGCGATAGGTCACGAAATCACCATTGATAATTCAGCACAAATTAAAAATGTTATACTCGATAAGACAAAGCCGATTTTGCAAGTGTCCTTACCTAAAGACGTGCTTAATTATGAAGGGGATTCATGTCAGTACATGAAAATGGCGGGGCATAAAAAACAGGTAATTACCATTGAGGCGAAGGATTCTCATCTTGATGAAGAGTCAGTGGAGATAAAGCTAGATGGGAAGCGAATGGAATTATCTAAGATAGCAGATGGTGTTTGGGTTGGTGAGATTGACCAAGGGAGATATCATAGTATACAAGCATTGTGTCATGATTATGCAGGTAATATGAGCTCATGGAATTGTAATCAGGAAATGGTAGTAGATTATGAAGCTCCAAGTGGCAGACTTGTCATCGAGCAGGTTGAGAATCCGGAGAAAGCTCAATATCTGAATAAATCCAGTGAAGCAAGTATTACAAAGGTAGATGACAACTTATCAGGCATTGCTTCTGTGGCGTTCTACAAGAGTGGTGTGGGCGCGGTTGACCCAGAATTGATTACTAGGTGGAGAGAGCAAAAGAGTATATTGCTTGGTAAGAATGAAAAGGTTGTTGTATATGCCAAGATAAAAGATAAGTGTGGAAATGAATTTATATGTCATTCCGGGCAACTATGTTATGATTCGGAAAAGCCATGGATACAGGTAGATGAGGTTGCGCCAGAACGGGCTAAAATCTACAACAAGGATATTGAATTGAAGATAGAAGTTTCCGACCCTCTATGTAATAACATGAACTCTGGTGTTAAACAGTCAAGCTATGAGATAATAAAGATACAGGGCGAGGATCGAATTGAGACAGATTCGGGTTCTTTTAAAGAGACGAAAGAATTACGTATCGACGCAAGAAAAAATAATTGTAATAGAGTTTTACTTCAAATTCATTCCTGGGATAATTGCGGTAATCAGCGTACTTTTCATCGTGAATATGCGATTGATCGGGACAAACCGCAGATACAAATTGAATTTTCAGACACATTAGGTCGGGCGGGAAGATATTTTCGAGATAATCGTCATGCAATGGTATTGATTAAAGAACGCAATCTATTAGAAGAGAGTATACAGATATCAGATGGAGCAGTTAAGAATATGAAAAAGATAGAAGATGAGCTCTATGCAGTAGAGGTTGAATTTTCAAAAGAAAAATGTTATGGATTGGAAGTGTCATGTGAAGATATTGCAGGAAACCGCTCTGTGAAAAAGGTAAAACCATTTTTAATTGATAAGACAAAACCTCAGATCAAATTCTCACAACAAGAGAACGGATATACTTGCGGTTTTGTAAAAGGAACAATTCAAGTAAAGGATCGCAATGTACCATTTAATACATTACCCAATAAAATGTCTCTTGGAAGGAATCGAACCTATCGACTTTATTGGACGAAAAAAGATGATAGTTATTATGCAAATTATGTATTGAAACAGGATGGTCAATATCAGCCAAGTTTAACGGTAGAAGATTTATCTGGAAATATTACAGAAAAACGAGTGAAACCATTTGTCATTGATACAAAATCTCCCGGGATTCAAATCCTTGGAGTGAAAAATCATATGGCAACAAATCAGAAAGTGGTTGCGCCAATCGTTCAAATCACAGATGAACACATAGACAAAAGGCGTTTATTGGTATCATTATCAGGTGCAAAGCAGGGGAACATACAGAAGTGGCAGGTGCAAAGAAAAATACATATTGATAACTTAAAGCAGGACGATATCTACACGTTGAGTGTAAAAGCATATGACAAGGCGAATAATCTTGCCCAAAGACAGGTTGTATTTTCAATTAATCGTAAGGGTTCGACATATCATTTATCTGCAGAAGCTAGCAAACTTGAAGGGGCTTATCTAAAGAGTGTTTCAGAGATTAGCCTGCAGGAAATCAATCTTAGCAAAGTGCCAGAAGATAAAGCGGAAATCATTATCATGAGAAATAATCAAGAAACTACACTATCTTATAAGGATTATGAGAGAGAAGAGACTATGACAAAAGAAGGATGGTGCGAATATACCTATCGAATTCATGAACGGTATCTACAAGAAGAAGGGGCCTATCATATAGGTATACGGTCACGAGATGAAGTGAATAATCAAAAAAACTCATTATCAGATCATCAAGTTGGATTGCGTTTTGTTGTTGACCATACGGCACCACAAGGGATTTTTCTCAATACAAAATCAAAAGAGAATATCTATCAGCAAAAGCATAATATAATAATGAAGATAGATGATTCTATGGGTGTAGAATCGATTGCTGTATATCTTGATAATTGCAAAATTCCATTTGCTAAAAAGGATAATTTGGTGTCATTTCAGGTAAATCAAAAGAATGAAAGGCAAAATGTTCGTGTTGTAGCAAGTGATAAAGCCGGTAATCAGTCTGAATTTCTCTTAGAACACATACTTGTTACAACTAATGTGTGGCAACAAGCAAAATCATACATAATCCTTTTTAGTATGCTATTAGGAGTGCTAATCGGCTGTGTGATTATTTATCATAAGGTTAGTCAGGGGAGAAAAAATAGTGCAAAATGATAAAATACTTGCTATAATAAACGGGAAGGGGATTAGTGGTTATTAATAATAGAAAAATAAGTGGTGCAATAAATAATTTAAAGGTTGGGAAAGGTCGTGAGAAAATGTGTGAATTAGTTGAAAACTACGCAAAAGAAGTGGCGAAGGAAGCAGCGAAGGAAGCAGCAAAGGAAGCAGCGAAGAGGGAATCTCAGGAGACTGCCAAGAAGTTGTTTTCAAATGGAGTAAAATTCTATATTGTTTCGGAGTCTGTCTCTGCCTTGAGGGAGCAGGAATTAAGAGAGATCGAAGAACAAGTAAAAAACGAATCGAGTTCATCAAGCATGTAAAGAAACGAAATTTCTTTACTTATAAGGTGAAAAATGTTAAAATGTTTATTTAACAACAACATTTTAATGGAGGTAAACTGTGAGCAAAATTGCAATTGTAACAGATAGTAACAGCGGTATAACACAGAATCAAGCAAAAGAGCTTGGTGTGACTGTTATTCCGATGCCGTTTATGTTTGGCGATATCACTTATTATGAAGATATAAATATGACAGTAGATGACTTTTTTGTAGAATTAGAAAAGGATACGGAGATACATACATCTCAACCAGATCCCGAAACTACAATGACTGTGTGGAAGGAATTACTTAAGTCGCATGATGAGGTTATATATATTCCGATGTCAAGTGGACTTAGTAGCTCATGTGCAACAGCGCATGTTCTTTCACAGAAGGACGAGTTTGATGGCAAGGTTTTTGTTGTCGACAACCAACGAATTTCGGTTACGCAGAGACAGTCTGTGTTAGATGCTAAGCAGATGGCTGATCAAGGAATGAGTGGTGCAGATATTAAGCAGAGACTTCTAGATGAAAAATTTGAATCTAGTATTTATATTATGGTTGATACGCTGAAGTATTTGAAGAAGGGTGGAAGAATTACTCCCGCTGCTGCAGCGATTGGTACGATTCTGAAGATAAAACCGGTATTACAGATTCAAGGCGAGAAGTTGGATGCATTTGCTAAAGTGAAGACTTTGAAGCAGGCGAAGACTACGATGATACGTGCGATTCGCAAGGATATGGAGACTCGTTTTGGCGGCGTGGACAAAGATCGAATTTGGCTTGAGATTGCGCATACGAAGAATGAAGAAGAGGCAGAGTTGTTTAAGCAGGAACTTTTAGAAGAGTTCCCAGGATTTGATATTCATATGGATCCATTGTCTTTGAGTGTTTCTTGCCATATTGGACCAGGTTCACTTGCTGTTGCTTGTTCAAAAAAAATAGAAATCTAGACAATAAAAATTCTCACTATTTTGGTGAGGATTTTTTCTTTATCTTGAAATTTATGGTATAATAGTATCAGATAATATGGTATGAAACGTGAATGATGATGGAGATAGAGGTGAGATAACGGGATGAATAAATCTACAATACTAATCG
>CAZUGH010000023.1:16284-24188 GCA_964619785.1 uncultured Lachnospiraceae bacterium
CCAAAGTATCTACAGCTAGAACTAACGGAGAGTGCCTACATTGACAATCCTGAATTTATGGATAATACAATTAAGCAGTTACATGGAGCTGGATTTGTTGTCTTAATGGATGACTTTGGAAGTGGGTATTCATCATTAAATACACTTAAGGATATATCGGTAGATATATTGAAAATTGACATGAAATTTTTATCTGCAGATGAGGCTAATGTGAAAAGTAAGAAGATTCTTGCTTCCGTAATTACAATGGCTCAGTGGATAGGAATTCCAGTTATTACAGAAGGTGTTGAGACAGAAGAGCAATATGAGTTTTTGAAGAAGCTTGGATGTGAGTATATTCAAGGATATTATTTCGCAAAACCGATGGCACCACTTGATTATCAGGACTTAATTACACATTAAGATACAAAAATGGCGTAACCGTTAGGGTTACGCCATTTTGCGAAAGAAGGTGATAAGACTAAGTCTTATCGATACAAATGAGAAAAACGAAATTATTCGTCAGTGTTCTTTGTTCCTTTTTCAATATCATCATCTTCGTCATCAAAATCAAAATCATCATCTAATTCATCATAGTCAAAATCACCATCAAAATCATCTAAGTAACTTGGACCAAAGTAACGGTATACTGCATAAGCAATAGCGGCTACAGAAGCAATAGCACCAATGACAGCTAATACCAAAACAATACGACTCTTTCTTTCTTCTTCCACCTTGTTCTTGTGGATTAATTCACTTAACTTTGCATTATTTAATAAATCATCAATTCTAGACATATGAACCATCCTTTCACACTTTATTTGATATTATTATAACACTTTCAAGATAAATATACTACACATTTTTCGGGTTATTCTTTAACTTTTTTTAGTTTTGCAAAAGAGGAACGTAGCTTGCGCTCTCCAAATTTATCAAAATGTATCATTACTTCATAATCTTTATCAAGTTTCGTGATTGATTCAACTACACCAGAGCCAAATTTTAAGTGAGAAACCGTATCACCAACATCGTAATTTGGTTTCTCAGATCCCATATTACTAGTAGCATTTGTTGCTCCTTTTCGAATATAAGGATTGCTAGCAAAAGGATTGCGCTTATTCTCTGTATCGTAGACTGACGCTTTTGAACTAGGTCGGTAGGTAGAACCGCCTTGTAATCCATGCATTGTCTTCATACCACCACCAGAAGAAGAGCCAAATTGGAAAGAAGAATGTTTCTTCTCGACAGGAGCAGCATCTTGTGTCAGTAGATGACGAGGTATTTCAGTAATAAATCGAGAAGGACGATTGACATTTGTCTCACCATTACGCATACGCATCTGCGCACTCGTTAGTGTAAGCTTCTTCATGGCACGTGTAATACCAACATAACAGAGACGTCGTTCTTCTTCAATCTCGGCATCATCATCTGAGAAGATAGCCATACCACCAGGGAATACATTTTCCTCCATACCACACATATATACATATGGAAATTCAAGCCCTTTCGCACTATGTAGTGTCATAAGTAAGACCTGTTCTGCATTTTCATCAACGGTATCAATGTCAGCAACAAGGGCAATTTCTTCTAACAAACCAAGTAGAGTAGCCGGTTCTTCAACACAAGATTCCTCGTATTGAACAATCTTGTTAATCAGTTCTTGGATGTTCTCGATACGAGCCTGGGACTCCTCGGTATTTTCCTCTTCAAGTAGGCGTACATAACCGGTTTGATGAATGATGTCATCAATCAACTGCTTTAAGGAATAGGATGGGTCTAGGAGGGAATTCTTCAGATGCTCAATGATACTAACAAACTGAATAATCTTTGATGCGGCGCGACCACAACCATCGATGTAATCAATACTTCGCAGTGCATCGTAGAAACTTAGTCCATGTTCAATGGAGTAGGTCGTGATACGGTCAATGGTAGTGAGACCAATTCCGCGTTTTGGTACATTGATAATACGACGAATCGCTAAGTCATCATTGCTGTTATTCACAGCCTTGAGATAAGCGAGTAAGTCTTTGATTTCTCTTCTAGAATAGAAGTTTATCGCACCAACAATACGATATGGGATTCCCTGAAGAATAAATTTTTCTTCGAAAACACGAGATTGTGCATTTGTTCGGTATAAAATAGCAAAATCATCATAGGTCAAATTCTCTTCTGTTCGACGTCTGCGAATATCACTTACGATACCAGAAGCTTCCTCGTATTCATTCATAAACTGAGCATAGGAGAGTGGCTCGCCATCTTCAGCATCTGTCCATAGAGCCTTCTCTTTACGCATCGTGTTGTGCTTAATAACTTCATTAGCTGCTTTCAGGATGTTGCCCGTAGAACGATAGTTTTGTTCAAGGCGAATCACCTTAGCATCAGGAAAAACTTTCTCGAAATTCAATATATTGTAAATGTTGGCACCACGAAATTTGTAAATTGACTGGTCATCATCACCAACAACACAGAGATTGCGGCTCCCTTGAGCTAAGAGGCTAAGAAGCATAAACTGAGCTGTGTTAGTATCCTGGTACTCATCAACTAGAATATATTGAAATCTACGTTGATAATTATCTAAAACATCAGGATTGGTTTGGAAGAGTTCAACTGTCTTCATGATTAAGTCATCAAAATCTAGTGCATTATTACTTTTGAGACGTTTCTGATATTCATGATAGACTTTCGCATACATATCCTTGCCATATTCCTTGGTCATCTCAGCTTCGAACATAGCTGGCGTCTTCAGCTCATCTTTGGCTGAAGAAATGGCACTCATAAACGAGCGTTCTTTAAACTTCTTCGAATCGATATTGAGATACTTAAGGATATCCTTTACCAATGTTTTCTGGTCTTCACTATCATAAATGGTGAAACTACTTGTATAACCTAAACGCTCTATATTGCGGCGAAGAATTCGTACACAAGTAGAGTGAAATGTGCTGACCCAGATGCTTTCGGAGCCATAGGTTACACTTTGATCAACACGATCACGCATTTCCTTAGCAGCCTTGTTCGTAAAAGTAAGAGCGAGAATATTGTATGGATTGACTCCATATTCTTCAATTAAGTAAGCAATACGATTGGTTAAAACTCTGGTTTTTCCTGAACCAGCACCTGCTAGTATCAGTAAAGGACCATCTTTATGTAGGACAGCTTCTTGCTGCATTGGATTTAGATTATCTAGTTCTATGTGACTCATTTATTTCCTCCCAAAATTGATTTTGCAAACATATGTTTCATTATAGCATTGCAAGAATGGTTTGTAAATCATGAAAAAGAAGAGTATAATCTTACAAGGAACTTTGGGTAGTACATAGAATATATTTTACACATTATAATTGCTTAGAAATGAGGTACTTATGAAATTTGTTTTAGATACACATACGCATACTTATGCAAGTGGTCATGCGTACAATACGATGAATGAGATGGCGAAAGCTGCGAGTGATATGGGACTTCAACTGTTAGGAATTACGGATCATGCACCACAGATGCCAGGTTCTTGTACTCATATGCATTTTATGAATTTAAGAGCCTGCCCGAGAGAAAAGTATGGAATTCGCTTACTTCTTGGGGTGGAATTGAACATCTTAGATTATGAAGGTCATGTGGATTTACCAACGAAGATACTCGAAGAGATGGATTTAGTTATTGCAAGTATACATCCGCCTTGTTTTGAAGGTGGCTCAAAAGAGGAAAATACACGCGCCTACCTAAACGTCATGGACAATCCATATATTGATGTGATTGGACATCCAGATGATGGACGTTTTCCGATTGATTATGAAGCGCTTGTTGCAAAGGCAAGTGAGAAACACATTATGCTTGAACTTAACAACTCGTCTCTGTTACCTGGAAGTTTTCGACCTGGTGCGAGGGAAAATTATGAGAAGATGTTGAAATTATGCAAGGAAAATAGAGTGCCAATACTTCTTAGTAGTGATGCACATGTGGAAGAGAAGATTGGACATTTTGAAGAAGCAGAGAAACTTTTGGATGAACTAGATTTCCCAGAAGAATATATCGCAAATTGTTCACTTAGAAATTTTGAAAAATTCCTAGACGAAAGAAGAAGAACATGTTAGAATGAAATTGTTTCTCGCATTAAAGTGATAAATTGCCAGGAGGTGACTGCCAGATGAATTTTCAATCAGAATCGATGGACTTTTTATTTGAGGCGATATTGACATTGAAGACAAAGAATGAATGTTATCAATTCTTCGAGGATTTATGTACAGTGAAAGAACTTCAGTCGATGGCCCAGAGAATGGAAGTTGCCAAGATGCTTCGCAAGAGGAAGACCTATGCTGAGATTGCTAAGAAGACGGGTGCTTCAACTGTTACAATCAGCAGAGTGAATCGAATATTAAATTATGGGAATGATAGTTTGAGTCAGGCCCTAGATGATATCTTATAAAGACAAAAGGACATCGGCTATTTAGTCGGTGTCCTTCTCTTTGAATTCTTGTAGGGTGGTATCTACCATTCGTTCAATCAATGATTTCTTCATATAAACATCATAACTCAACATACACATGAAAGCGAACTGAGATAGATAGTCACGTTCCTTTTCATCTGTAATCTCAGGAAATACTGTCTTAGAATCTTTAAATCGCTTTACAATATCTTTCGTTACATATTCACTATGCTTCTCCTCTAATTGGAAGATGCGTAAGTAAATATCTTCTAGAGATAGGTCTCCTTTGTCTCCGTAAAACATGTCTGAAAGTGGTTTGATAATCGTCTGAATATCACTGATAGTCATCATATTTTTCAGATAGTAGATAAAGATAAGAAGGTAAATATGCTCCTTCGTGTACTTCTTCTTGACGGGTGGAGGAAGAAGATCGTTCTTCGTGTAGTTATTAATCATTGTTTTAGTTAGAATCTTATCGTCCTCAGAACGCTTGGAGTCAGCCAAATTGGCGTCCATGAAGGTCGTGATCTGATCCATATATAGGTCAATGCCAGGGATATCATCTGGATCAATATAATCAATGGAGCCAAGCTTGCGAATGATGTCAAAAATCCCACTGTTGGATTGGTTCTTCATGTAGTCATCCTTTCAGTCGCTTGAATAACTATATTATATAGTATTCTATACTATGTGACAAGTCTTTTCCTTTCGATTATCGTGTAGAATCATGGCAAATTCTTGTGTTTTCCCATAAAAAAAGATATAATAAACTAACTATGCTATGGAATGGAGATTTAGAATGAAGAAACATGAAATATATCAAGGTACAGTTAATGAACTTCGTTTTCCCAATAAAGGAATTGTAAGTGTGGAGGGAGAAGAAGCTAATGTACTTGTGAAAAATACATTACCAGGTCAAAAGATTGAATTTGCACTGACGAAGAATCGAGAGAATAAAAAGGAAGGCTTGTTACGTCAAGTAATTAGTCAGGCAGCGATTGAGACAGAGAACCCTCCCTGCCCACATTTTGTAGATTGTGGTGGATGTGCTTATCAGACATTGACTTATGATGCTCAAAAGATATTGAAATTAAATCAGGTACAGGCACTTTTTCCAGAGGTTTGTCCAGATTTTCCTCTGTCTTCTTGCGAAGCTAGTCCAAATCCATGGCAATATCGCAACAAGATGGAATTTTCCTTTGGCGATATGGAAAAGGATGGAGAGCTGACACTAGGACTTCATAAGAGAGGAAGCTTTTATGATATTGTGCCAGTTTCAGAGTGTAAGATAGTAGATGAAGATTATCGTAAGATACTGAAAGTGACAAATGATTATTTCATTCATGAGAAAGTTCCGTATCTTCACAAACGTTCCCATGAAGGTTATTTGCGTCATCTGATGGTTCGGCGGGGCGAGTGCACGGGAGAAATGCTGATTTGTTTGGTGACTACATCGCAGATGACGATAGACTTGACTCCTTGGGTTGAAGCAATCAAAAATGCAGGATGCAAAGGAGCAATTACGGGAATTCTTCATATCATTAATGACAGTTTGGCTGATGTTGTCCAATCCGATGAGACACGAATTTTGTACGGTAAGGATTATTTCTATGAAGAATTGCTTGGATTGAAATTTAAAATCACTCCATTTTCCTTCTTTCAGACGAATTCAAAGGGCGCAGAAGTTCTGTATGAGAAAGCACGTGAGTATATTGGTGATATCGATGACAAGGTAATCTTTGATTTGTATAGTGGGACAGGGACAATTGCGCAAGTACTTGCGCCAGTTGCTAAGAAGGTAATCGGTGTTGAAATTGTTGAAGAGGCAGTGGTGGCAGCAAAGGAAAATGCCGCGCTGAACAATTTGACGAATTGTGAGTTCTTGGCAGGTGATGTTCTGAAAGTGATTGATGAGATTAAGGATAAGCCTGATTTTATTGTATTAGACCCACCAAGAGAGGGAATACATCCGAAGGCATTACCTAAGATTATCCATTATGGGGTGGAGAGAATTGTGTACATTTCATGTAAACCTACGAGCCTGGCTCGAGATTTAGGTGCGTTTTTAGAAGCAGGGTATCACGTTGTGAAGGCAGATTGTGTTGATATGTTTCCGTGGACGAGAGGAATCGAGACCGTAGTGCTCTTGTCGAAGTAACATATTGACCACTTACTTTTGATTTCTTACCACTTAGTGTTTTGCTATTTACATTTGTTTTTATTATGTATATGATGATTGTGCAAGGGAGGCAAAGGGATGAAGATTAGGATTGACCTAGATGAGACCCTAGAGGAAGAGGAACTGGTGATTCATTGCAGGAGAATCAACGACCAGATTCAACAAATCCAACAAGCAGTCTCAGACATATGTGGCAGCTCCCGAAACTTAATCTTGTACAAAGAGGATAAAGAATTCTATGTGTCAATTGATCAGATTTTATTCTTTGAGACATCGGAAGATGGTATTAGGGCCCATACCGCAGAAGATGTGTTTCAGACGAAACATCGATTGTATGAATTAGAAGAGTTGCTACCAGGATGTTTTATGAGAGTGTCGAAGTCGACTATTCTCAATGTGGATCGAATTTATTCGATTACGAAGAATTTCACATCCACAAGTGTTGTGCAATTTGATGGCACAGTCAAGGAAGTATACGTATCAAGGTATTATTACAAAGCATTGAAAATCAAATTAGAAGAGAGGTATCATCATGAAAAATAAAAATATATTTTGGGGGCTGTTTTTTGTCGCAGCCGCAGCATTGATTGTAGTAAATCAAATGGGTTACTTTGCAAGTGTAAATATGTTTGGAGTTGTGCTTTCGGTATTCTTAGGTTGTATTATGATTAGTAATATTGTGAAGCTGAGTTGGCCAGGGATTTTATTCCCAGCGGCATTCCTTTGTATTATTTATGCAGAACCCCTTGGTATCGAAGCCATTACACCATGGACTGTTTTATTAGCAGCGTTACTAGGTAGTATAGGGTTATCGATGATTTTTCGTAAAAAACCAAGATGGCAAGAGAAACATCCTGAAATGAAATGGGCAGAAAATACAAGTAGTGTGAGCGGTGAGCATATCTACATCAAGAATCGATTTGGATCTTCTACTAAGTATGTAAAGTCACAGGATTTTTCAAAAGCAGAATTGTTTTGTTCTTTTGGAGAAAGCTCCATTTATTTTGATGAGGTACAGATTCAGGGTGAAACCGCTGAGATATTTGTAGATTCATCATTTGGCGAGACAACGATATATTTACCTAAGGAATGGCATGTTATCAATAATATTCATTTTTCATTTGCTGATGTAAAAGAGATGGGAAATTGTGCACATGAGGGTATTCCTAAGGTTATGCTAAGTGGAAGCGCAAGCTTTGGCGATGTGAAGATTGTATATATATAAACTAACACAAGGACTCGGGAAGAAAGAACTGTATTTCGGTACAGTTCTTTTTGTGCAATAAGCCGTCACGCAGCCATCGTGCTTGCGCGAATGGCTATGGGACG
>CAZUGH010000024.1:0-14708 GCA_964619785.1 uncultured Lachnospiraceae bacterium
TATCTACCTTTTATTATTTTCTTTCCTTTCTAGCCACGAATATGATAAAATAATATCATATTAAAGAGAAGGGAATGTTACTTATGAAAGAGGTTTTATACACCATACCTGTTAACGATATCTTCGCTACGGATTGCGAATGTCCCATCTGCGAGATGCGAAGACGTCTCGAGCAAGACGCTGTCGAGTTTACAATGGGTCCTAGCTACATGGAAGATGATATTCGATTAACAACGGATAAAGTAGGATTCTGCGAACGTCATATGCAACAACTTTATGATTTCGAGAATCGACTTGGCATTGCACTCATCATGAATACACATATGCAAAACATCATGAAGGAAGTACAGGCACGTCAAAAGAAAGGGCGTAAATCCGCAGGACTCTTCACCAAGAAAGAGCTGACCGCCATCGGAGCGTATGCAGATTCCTTAGAGCACTCCTGCTATATCTGCGACCGTATCGCAAACACATTTCAACGTTACGTGGCTACTACTTTCTATTTATATGATCAAGATGAAACTTTTAGAACCAAATTCAAAAAATCGAAAGGATTTTGTGTTGAGCACTATAGTATGCTCTACGAAACAGCGCCGCGCTACCTGTCTGGTAATACACTTGCCGAATTCACAACCATTTTAGACCGGTTATTTCTTGAGAATTTTAAGCGTGTACAAGAAGATATCTCCTGGTTTATCGATAAATTTGATTATCGTAATACAGATGCTCCTTGGAAAAACTCAAAAGATGCTATCCCACGTGCTATGACCAAATTAAACGGAATTCTCCCTCTACAAAAGAAATCCGAATAACTTCACAAAAGGGGCTATTACATTGTAACAGCCCCTTTATTCATGCTATTTATTCACTTGTTTTTTGTAATAATTCCTTTAAGTCAAGTGCTTTGTCTTTAATCCTCTTATTCGCATTTCGTGCAACTAAAACTTTCGATACCCAACGTTTTGCATCTTCTACCTTGCCTACTCTTCTAGCCAAGTCTGCTAGTAGATAAGATAATGTATTCTGATCCATGCCGCACATCGGAAAATCTTCCTTACTAAATGCTGATTGGAATCCTTCATAAGCGGTCATTAAAAACTGCATCTCTTCTTTAAATAATTCTTCTTGCTTATGGCGGTCTTTACCCTCTGCCTTCATCTTCTCACGTTTACCACGATATAACCACGCAATCTTAAGACAGGTATAGGCTTTCTCACTTGCTTTTCCTTTTTTAACAACTGTATTGAGCAATGCAAGCTTATGACGTGCCAAAGCAGTATCATAATCGTATATCTTATCTTCTTTTTGTTCATCCTTAAAATTAGCAGAAATCTGTTCACGAATTGCCTTTGCCTGCGCTGCCATTACAAAATTAAAATATCGATTCAACGCAGCATATCCACACTTGGGGCACATAACTGCATCATACTTCAGTGAATCTACACCTTGATACTTCGGACGCAAATCCGTATCTGCTCCAAGTAATTTAGCCTTACCCGTGCGAACCATCTTACTTTTAAACTTATGTTCACACACGGGGCAAGTATAGGTCTTCTCAAAGAGAAAATCTTCCTCAGACACTACCTTCGGCTCGACTTCTTGCATTGGAACCTTTTTATCCTCTTTTACTTCTTCCTCAAAAATGTCGATGTGATCTACATTCTTAATACCAAAACTCTCAAGTCCGGAAAATATATCCGACATGAAACCCCTCCAAACTATTTTGCTGGTTTATATGAACTCTTCAGTGACACAATACGATTAAATACCAGCTTGTCTTCTGTCGTATCCTTTGTATCAACACAGAAAAAGCCATTTCTCTTGAACTGGTATCTTGAACCTGGCTTTGCATCTGCTAAAGCTGGTTCAACAAAGGAATTTAAAACAGTTAATGAATTTGGATTCACATTAATTGAACCATCTTCATTATATACACCTTTTTCTTCATCTACGATATTCTCATAAAGACGAACTTCACAAGGAATAGCACTCGCACATGGAACCCAATGAATCGTTCCTTTTACTTTTCTTCCTGTAAATCCAGAACCGCTTCTAGTCTCTGGATCATAGGTACAATGAATCTCTGTAACTTTACCATTCTCATCGGTAACATAATCCTCACACTTAACAAAATATGCATTCATCAAGCGAACTTCATTGCCTGGGAATAAACGAAAATATTTCTTTGGTGGTTCAATCATGAAATCATCACGGTCAATATATAGTTCACGACCAAATGGGATCTTTCTAGAGCCTAATTCCGGATTCTCTGGATTATTCTCCACTTCAAAATACTCAACCTTATCCTCATCATAATTCGTGATGACCAGCTTGATAGGGTCTAGAACAGCCATCATACGTGGTTCAGACATCTTCAAATCTTCTCTAATACAATACTCAAGCATTGCATAATCTACTGAGCTCTGGCTCTTCGATACACCTGCTAACTCCATAAACTTTCGAATCGACTGTGGTGTAAAGCCACGTCGTCTCAACGCAGTAATCGATACGAGACGTGGATCATCCCAGCCGTCAACGATACCATCTTCAACTAATTTCTTAATATATCTCTTACCTGTAACCACATTCGTTAAATACATCTTCGCAAACTCAATCTGACGTGGTGGAACTTCAAACTCACATTCGTTTACAACCCACTCATAAAGAGGTCTATGATCCTCAAACTCTAAAGTACAAATCGAGTGTGTCACGCCTTCAATTGCATCTTCAATTGGATGTGCAAAATCATACATTGGATAGATACACCATTTATCACCTGTATTATGATGATGAATTCTGGCTACACGATAAATAATCGGATCTCTCATATTGATATTACCCGAAGTCATATCAATCTTCGCACGCAACACTTTAGAACCATCTTCGAACTCACCGTCTCGCATCTTCATAAATAAATCTAGATTCTCTTCCACGGAGCGATCACGATATGGGCTATTCTTACCAGGCTCTGTCAATGTGCCTCGATACTCACGAATCTGTTCTGCCGTTAAATCACAGACATATGCCTTACCCTTTTTAATCAACTTCACTGCGCACTCAAACATCTGATCAAAATAATCAGAAGCAAAATATACAGGTGGCTTGTCCCCACCGATAATCCACTGAACATCTTTCTCAATTGATTGAACAAACTCTTCCTTTTCCTTCTGAGGATTCGTATCATCAAATCTCAGATTGAACTTACCATTATATTTTTGAGCCAATCCATAATTCAATAAAATAGACTTGGCATGACCGATATGCAAATAACCATTTGGCTCTGGAGGGAACCTAGTTACGACTTCCTTATAAACTCCTTCATCCAGGTCCTTATCAATTGCCTGTTCAATAAAATTCTTAGATACTGCTTCTTCCATTGTGATTCCTCCTTGAGATGTCAACATACTGTAACAATCATACCACATCTTCAAATATTAGAAAAGGGTATTTTTTGAACAATCAAAAAGGACCATTCCCAAAAGAATAGTCCCTTCTATCTTACTTAAATGCATGTGCATTGATTCTTACTTTCGCATGTGATAATGAACGGCTAAAGAAATGCATCCGTTTCATATTAATCTTTCTTCCTCTTGACACTACATAAGACTGACCTTCTAATGCAGCCTTGGCAGCTTTCACACATTGTGCTCTTGCGCCTCTCTCAAATCTACCCTGCTTATAAGCAACTAATGCTTTGTGCATCGCACCGTTTCTCGTTGGGGTAAATTGTGATCTCTGGTAGATGACTCCACGAACTGAATTAGGAAAGCTGTGTGATCTAACACGATTCATAACAACACATCCTACAGCAAGTTGGCCTGCGTAACTCTGATTACCAGCTTCACACCATATAATACAAGACATGTACTTCAAATCTCGGTTGGTATAATTCTTCTCAGCTGCCTGTGCTGTCTCTGTATGGAAACAAGTGACAATCATAAGACATGCTAATATACATAATAATACTCTCTTGAACTTCATAGTAAACTAAACTCCTTATTGTGTTAAAATATCTGACCCATTTGTGTAATACTTTTGGGTGGTATTTGTAACATTTGTGTAATAATTATATCACACATCACATGTTTTGCAACCCTTTTTTCTATTTTTTTGAGAAATAAAGGTCTAGAAGTTCAGTTTTACTGCATTTCAACCATGAAGACTATGAAATCATTTTATAAATATTTTGTAATAATCTCTCGGAATGGCAGGGTCCCTCCGAACAAATCCAGGGCACTGCCTACCGTGAAGTCAACCTTGCCTTGTCCCCGTGTTTTAAGCACATCCAGGTCATCAAACGTAGCAATTCCACCTGCGTATGTAACTCGATTTCCCTCATATGACGCCAACATGTCTACAAGTTCCTCGTCGAGTCCCGTTTTTGTCCCTTCCACGTCCACTGCATGAATTAAAAATTCATCACAATAAGTGCCTAATTTTTTAAATAATGCTTGATTTAGGGGCTGATTCGTAAATTTCTGCCACCGATTTGTCACGATATAGTACTCATTTTCCCGTCTTCTGCAACTGAGATCGAGAACAATATGTTCTGCACCAACAGCTTTCACTAATCGTTCTAATCGTTCAAAGAGAATCTCTCCCTCCTGAAAGACATAGGATGTAACAATTATATGACTAGCGCCCATATCGATAAATTGAGCGGCATTATCCGCATCAATCCCGCCACCGATTTGCAATCCTCCTCGATATGCGGCAAGAGCACCTCTAGCCTGCTCCACGTCAGCTTGATAATACGGACTATCCTTTGCATTCAATAAGATCACATGTCCGCCTTTCGCATTATTTTCCTTATAAAGTAATGCATAGTCACGTGCATCCATCTGGGAAACGAAATTTTCTTTTGCATAATCTCCGTCGTCTGCTATGCTTCCCCCAACAATCTGCTTCACCTTGCCATTATGTATATCAATACATGGTCGAAATCTCATCTTTATCATACTTCCTTCCCATAATAGTACATATGCCACCCACAATGTGGATGGCACACAACCTCTCATATAATAATCCAAATCTATAGGGATAAAATCTTCTCTACTGTCGCCTGCATCTCAGACTTGTCACATACTGTCTTATGTAATACCTCTGCAGATCGAATATCTTCAATCGCTTGTGGAACTTTTACTCGGGAAAGCTTATTTAACTCATCTACTAACTCGAAGTCCGTCATGCTGTCATACTTGTCATCAATGGCATCCATAACGCTTCTCGTAAACTTATATGGACTAGCCGTGGAAGCAATCACAGTCTTATTACTTTCCTTGTCTGCATACTGATAATATACATCCGCTGCAACCGCTGTATGAGTATCCATAATATAATCTGCTTTATCATATACTTTCTTAATCGTGCTCTTGACTTCGTCTTCTGATGCATAACCACCTAAGAAATCAGCCAAACCAGCCTTCATCTCATCCGTGATGTCATATTCACCCTTAGAAGTCAGTGCTTCCATCAATTCTCTTGTCTTATCAGCATCTTCTCCGGCAATCTTGTAAATCAAACGCTCCAAATTACTTGAAATCAAAATGTCCATCGATGGAGAAGTTGTCAAAATAAACTCTCTCTTGCGATCGTATTTTCCTGTCTTAAAGAAATCAAACAGAACTTTATTCTCATTCGAAGCACAGATTAACTTGTCAATTGGAAGCCCCATCTGTTTTGCATAATAAGCAGCTAAGATGTTACCAAAGTTTCCAGTAGGGACAACAACATTCATCTTGTCACCAGCCTGAATCTCTCCCTGCTTCACCAATCTACCATATGCATATACATAATATACAACCTGTGGAACCAAACGTCCGATATTAATTGAGTTCGCTGAAGAGAACTGATAACCAGCCTTGTCCATACGAGCCGCCAATTCTTCATTACCAAACATCTTCTTAACACCAGTCTGGGCATCATCGAAATTACCAATAATTCCAACTACATTCGTATTCGCACCCTTCTGAGTAACCATCTGCTTCTTCTGAATTGGACTTACTCCATCCTTTGGATAGAACACAATAATACTTGTTCCTGGTACGTCAGCAAAACCTGCTAAAGCAGCCTTGCCAGTATCTCCTGATGTTGCTGTCAAGATAACAATCTCATTCTTCACACCATTCTTCTTTGCTGAGGTTGTCATAAGATAAGGCAAAATAGAAAGTGCCATATCCTTAAACGCAATCGTAGAACCATGGAAAAGTTCTAGATAGAATGCTCCATCCTTCTTAACTAATGGTGCAATCTCCTCTGTATCAAATTTCTCATCATAAGCACCTGTAATACAAGCCTTTAATTCCTCTTCTGTAAAATCAGACAGGAATAACTTCATCACTTCATAGGCAGTCTCCTGATATGTCATCCCACTCAACTTGTCCAATGCGACATCCAAAGCAGGTATGGAATCTGGTACAAATAAGCCACCATCATCTGCCAAACCCTTCAAAATAGCTTCTGAAGCTGTAACCTTTATACCTTTTGTACGAGTACTCTTATACATAACGCTCATGAATCAAACCATCCTTTATCTTTATTCTAGGTAACGTAATGAAACACGTTCGGATGTTATTATATCACCTTTTTTCTCCCGATACAATACTACTTACGAAAAAATTCATGACCTCCATACGTAAATAATCGATCCAGATGTCGGTCAAACCAACGTCGATTTTTTGCGCTGGCAGTACGTCGGCACATAAAATACTGCGCACCTCTCGAATAATCCACACCTTTCAAAACTTTCTCAACTGCACGCTTTGTCTCTTTGGTCACGCGAACGGTATCAATTCTCCCATCGCCCACAGGCGAGAACTGATAGCAACTGCCCAAACGAGCATAAACCACCCCCTTAACCGTATCCGGATAAGCAGACTGTCTCACTCGATTCATCACGACATTACCAACAAGTATTTTTCCTCTAAGTCCCTGGCCACCCGCTTCCGCTTCAATGATTCGTTCGAGCACTCTACGCTCCGATTTACTTAAATGATACTTATACTTTTTCTTCCGTTTCGGTTTCGGTGTAGATATTGGTGCTTGCGTTGGTTTCGCTGTCGCCACTGCAACAGCCGCATGAGTAACTGGTGCCGGAGCACTCACTTCCTTAGCAAGAACTCTTTGCTTTTTCTGTTCCTCAATCTGCCACAATGAAACAAGGAAAATAGATAGACAGCCATATATAAAAACCATAGCAAGATTCTTTTTCATTTACTCCTCCCATTAGCGTATGTTCTTCGTCGCTAATAAATAGTATATGAACTTGTCTTAGAATTTATTCCATCATTTACCTTTACCAAAATGGTACCTTCATGCTAAAATAATATGAAAAAGGGGGTCTCTCATGCTACCAGGTGTTTATCTTGCCAAGAAAAAAAATGGTACGGTATATTATCGTTCCTCAATCACATACCATAATAAGCACATCAGCTTAGGCAGTTTTGATAATGAATTGTTGGCGTCGCGTGCTTACCTTGAAGCTGGTATGCTATTTTCTGATGCTCGCATTTCACACCTTGATTATCACACGTCCAATCGTGTTCTAACCTTTATCAAATGGGTCATTCTTTGCAACTTTCGTGATAATGGCATGTATATTAAGACACCCATCTATATGGAAGACAAATCATTTCGGTATTATTTTTCCCGCCATGATTATCTTATCTTTGATGTTGATGATTTATTCTACTACTCCACGCACTCCATCATGCGCCGTGGTGGACACTTGTTTGTCTCTGACTACGGTATGCAAGTCAACATCCTCTCTCGTTATGGCATAAAAAATTTTGCTGTCAGGGGAAGAGATTACGAATTTGTCAATGGCAATCATATGGATTTTCGGTATGATAATATTCATATTACCAATCGCTTTCACGGCGTTTCTCAAAAGCAAATACAAGGCAAATCCATATATGAGACAAGAATCCATATCAATGGAGACTTCATCGTCGGTAGATATGCAAACGAAATAGAAGCCGCCATTGCATATAACAAGGCGGCTACTATATTAATCAAAAAAGGGTATATTAAAAACTATCTAACAAATTATATTGAAGAAGCAGATTCAAGAGTATATAAAGATATCTTCAAAAATGTATCCATATCCAAGCGAATCAGAGAACTCCCACAAAAAGAAGAAGGATAAATCCCAGTGTCAGGATCCCATTCAATGTGATACCAATCGATGGTGTCGTAATATAGATATCTTCTTGGCGAAGGCATCGAATACCAATGATAAAGCCAAACAAGGAAACAAGCATATCTAGCGTTCCAATATATCCATACCATGCAGGGGCATGTCCCTTCGCTTTACCAGCTCCAATAAACAAAACAAGCGTGACAATCAAGCACACAACACCAATTCCCGCGGACACAATGCCCATCATCGGATGTGTTTTGTCTGTAAACTGTATTTTTCTTCGCTTGCCAAACAGCCTCATGACAATCTCCCTTTCTCATCTCTTTTACCGATATGACCAATCACTTTCTTCGCAATGATGTAGCCTACATATCCAATCACAACTCCAACTGTATTCAAAAACAAATCATCAACATCAAAACAGCCAACTTTGGTCAATAGCTGTACTGTCTCAACTGCCAGACTAAATAAAAATCCCAAAAATGTAACTAGAAAGAAATAGCGAAAATATCTACCGTTAACCGTCCTTTGTTTCTTCTGCTCCCGCATAATCACAGGAACCAAAAATCCAAAAGGAATAAACGCAGCGACATTACCAACTACATTAATCAGGAAATATTCTGAGCCAACCCGTAATCGGTATTGAATATATCTGTCAATCTCATGAAACAATTGAAAATTATACTGATACTCTGTATAGTGAACCGTTCTTCCATATCGCTCACTAAAAAAGAGGAAATACAATAAGAGTGCCATGTAGCACCAAAAGCAAAGTGTCAATAAGACACTAATTAGCTTTTTCAAAAATGCATTCCCCCTTTATATGGTTTCTACTGTCTGAGCTCGATTCCTAATTCAAACATTTTCTTTAAAATCTTATCCATTACTGTCGTAACATCTTTATCTTCTAGTGTTCGATCAAGTGCACGGAATCGAATTGAATAAGCCAGTGACTTCTTATCTGCTGCTAGCTGCTCACCTTCGTACACATCGAATAAATCATAATTTTCAAGTAACTTGCCACCATTCTCACGAATGATTGCTTCCACTTCACCAGCTAATATCGACTTATCCATCACAAGACAGATATCACGAGTTATGGCTGGGTATTTTGCAACTCCTTCATATTTTACATCAAAGTTAGCATAATTTTCAAGCTCTTTTACATCTAATACTGCAATATATGCTTTTGTACCGATATTATACTTATCAGCAACTTCTGGATGTACCTCTCCGAGATAACCAATGACCGTATTATCAATGATAATATCTGCCTTTCTACCTGGATGTAGATATGGTCTATCATCATTTGGATTGTATGTGATAACCTGATGAATTCCGAATTTAGCAAATATCGTCTCAATAATTCCTTTTAAGTCAAAGAAATCACCTGAATCATACATACCGAGTGTCATCATCATCTTCTCATCTGGAAGTTCTGTAAGTGGCAATGCCTTTGGTAAATAAATATTACCAAACTCATACAATTTAACACTCTTATTACGTCTGTTATAGTTCATAGCAAGAGAAGTTAGCATACCATTCAATGGTGTTGTTCTCATAATGCTATAGTCTTCCCCTAAAGGATTCGATATAACAATACATTTTCTTAATTCATTATCTTCCGTAAGCAATAGTTTGTCAAATACTTTTGGACTCTCAAATGAATATGACATTGCTTCACAGAAACCAAATGACATAGCAACACTGCGTGCCAAATTCATAATCTGCATCTGTGGCTGAAGTTTTCCACAAGTAGCCTCACCACTTGGAAGTGTTGTAGGAATCTTGTCATAGCCATAAAAACGTGCAACTTCTTCTGCTAAATCAGCCAGACATTTGATATCCTGTCTCCAAGTAGGAACTTTCACTACCTTTTTGTTCGTATCCGCTGTCAAATCTACCATATTGAAATAACGTACCATCTCTTCTTCAGGAATCTCGGTTCCAAGAAGCTGATTGATTTTTTCAACATTATATGCAACTTCTGTATCTTCTTTTACATTTGGATAAACATCCACACAACCACCAACAACTTCACCTGCACCAAGTTCTTCGATTAACTGGCAAGCACGATTCATTGCTTCCATTGTATTGTTAGGATCCAATCCCTTCTCAAATTTTGCCTGCGCATCTGTACGCATACCAAGCTTCTTACCACTGAGACGAATATTGGTTCCATCAAAGCAAGCTGCTTCAAATAGCATTGTTTTTACATCATCTGTTATCATGGAGTTCTGACCACCCATAATACCTGCGATACCAACTGGCTTCTTGCCATCACAAATCATGAGAATTGACTCATCTAATTCTCTCTCCTGGCCATCAAGCGTGATAAACTTCTCACCTGATGAAGCGTTGCGGACAACAATTTTCTTATCCTCTATTGTATCTAAATCATAGGCATGCATTGGCTGAGCAAATTCTTCCATGACATAATTCGTAATATCAACAATATTGTTGATTGGACGAATACCACTTGCTGCAAGTCTTCTCTGCATCCATTCTGGTGATGGAGCAAGTTTGATATTCTTCACAACACGTGCCACATAACGCGAACATAATTCTTTATTCTGCACATCTACAGAGATATAATCCTCTGTCTTCTCCTGATTGCCTGTAGCGGTAACAACAGGTGGTACAAATGGTTTGCGGAAAGTAGCTGCCACTTCTCTTGCAATACCTACAACACCAAAGCAATCAACACGATTTGATGTTACTTCATATTCAAAGTTTGCATCATGAAGACCCAACAATTCAACGGCATCACTACCGATTGCTGCATCCTTGTATGCCTCGCTGTCACTAAGAATATAGATTCCATCCTCTGCTGCATCTGGGTACATATCTGTATTAGAACCCAATTCAAAGATTGAGCACATCATACCGTTTGATTCGATACCACGAAGTTTACCCTTTTTAATCTTGGTTCCACCAGCAACCTTGTTGCCACTATGGTCAGTTGCTACACAACCACCATCTAAAACAACAGGCACCTTGTCACCCTCTTTCACATTGGGTGCACCAGTAACAATCTGAATTTCATCGCCAGCTTCATTCACCTGTACCTGGCAAACAACTAGCTTATCAGCATCTGGATGTCTCTCAATTTTATTAATTTTTCCTACAATAATCTTTTCCAAATTCTCATCAAATTTCTCGAAGCCTTCCACTTTTGTTCCTGATAGTGTCATGGCATCCATATATTCTTGTTCTGTGCACTCAAGTTCTGGCACATAAGCTTTAATCCATGATAATGGTGTATTCATCTCGGTCCCTCCTCTAGAACTGTTCTAAGAAACGTTTGTCATTTTCATATAAAAGTCTCATATCGTCGATCTCATATTTCAAAAGTGCGATACGCTCTAATCCTACACCAAAAGCAAATCCGGTGTACACATTTGGATCAATTCCACTCATCTCTAATACGTGTGGGTGAACCATACCACAACCTAGAATCTCAATCCATCCTTCACCCTTACAGAAACGACATCCCTTGCCACCACATTTGAAGCAAGTCACATCCATCTCAGCACTTGGCTCTGTAAATGGGAAATGATGTGGGCGGAATTTAACTTTCGTATCCTCACCGAACAACTGTTGTGCAAACTGTTCTAGTGTTCCCTTCAAATCAGAAAAAGTGATGTTCTTATCAATAACAAGTCCCTCAATCTGATGGAAGGATGGAGAATGTGTCGCATCTACTTCATCAGAACGAAATGCTCTACCAGGTGAAATCATACGAATTGGAAGCTTTCCTTTTTCCATTTCATGAACCTGAACGGAGGATGTCTGTGTACGAAGTAAAATATTACTTGTAATATAGAACGTGTCCTGCTCATCCTTAGCAGGGTGATTAGCTGGAATATTCAAAGCTTCAAAGTTATAATAATCATACTCAATCTCTGGTCCGGCAACAACTTCATATCCCATTCCAATAAAGATTTCTTCTACCTGTTCTCTTGCAATCGTATTCGGATGACGATGACCAAGTTCTGGTTTGTTACCAGGCAATGTTACATCAATTGTCTCTGCTTTAATCTTGGCTTCGCGAATTGATTTTTCAAATGCGCTCTTGCGCTCCTCAAGCTTACTCTCAATCTCCGCTCTCGCATCGTTAACCATCTGTCCAATCTTTGGTCGATCTTCTGGTGCCACATCCTTCATGGATTTTAACACACTAGTTAATTCTCCTTTTTTTCCAAGAAACGCTACGCGAATATCATTGAGTTTTGTCAATTCGTCTGTGTTTTGAATCTGTTCAAGTGCATCGTTTATGATGCCTGTCAATTTTTCTTTCATGACTATCTTCCTTTCATAGTTAATTCATACGTTGCAAGCACACATCACTGTGGCTCGTTGTCTACACTCGAGTAGGTTCCCTACTCGAGTATGACAACCTGTCCATCATCTCATGACTTCGTCATTCGATGATGGACAGTCGCCACATAAGCAGATTGTCGTGCAAGCACGAATCTGCTTATGTGGCTCGTTGTCTATACAAAAAGTCCCTTGCAAGATAATAATATCTTACAAGGGACGAATATACTCCGCGGTACCACCCTGATTCTCATCAAATGATGAACTCTCATTACATGCGTAACGTGCATCCACGTTGCTACCTACCAGGATTCCTTCAATAGCACGGCTCCAGTGCGAAATTCTGCAACTATCTGAACTTAACAGGGCTCCCAGCCGATGACCCCGTCTCTCTGTAAGAAATATAGCGCATGCGGGCAGTCTGCCCACACCTTCATAGCCTTTATCTTTGATAAGAATAGCACACTCCGTTTTTCAATGTCAAGCCTTAATTCAAATTCTATTGAATATTTGTCAGTATTCTGGGAATATGTTATAATACATATACTTATTTTCGGAATGGGGATTCATATGAAATTTTTAGAGAACATCCTTTGGTTTTCAAAAGAATATGGTGATAATGATATCTCGGCACACTCTGCTCAGGTATCCTTTTTTGTTATGATTTCAATTTTCCCTTTTGTCCTCTTACTAATCACCTTAATTCAATATCTCCCAATTGATCAGCTGACGATTTTTCAATTTGTCGAGAAAATCACACCCGCTTCGTTGTCTCCTACGATAACCTCCTGGGTTAACGAAATTTATAAGCATTCTGCAAGTGCAGTTGTTTCCGTAACCTTAATCTCAACATTATGGGCTAGTTCAAAAGGATTTCTTGGTATCTCTGCTGGCATTCGTAAGATTTATCGCAATGATATGAAGCCCAATTTCATACTAGCGCGCTTATTAGCAATTGTGTATACACTTGCTTTTTCTGTTATGATTGCCATTTCATTAGTCATCCTCGTATATGGCAACACATTGTTTACCATTATTAACAATCACATTCCTTATATTGGCGAGATATTTAATACCATCTTTCCTTTTCGTTTGTTGATTGGATTTTCCATCTTTGTACTATTTTTTGTACTCATCTTCACCTTTATACCAGGTCGCGGCACTCGTATGCGCACACAAATTCCAGGAGCGCTGATTACTTCTATCTTGTGGATTGTGTTCTCATACCTCTACTCGATTTACATTGATTATTTCTCCAACATGTCATCTCTGTATGGCAGTTTGACTTACATTGTTGCCTTCATGTTATGGCTCTACTTCTGCATCAATTTTATATTCCTCGGTGCTGAGGTCAATGTGTTCCTTCTAAAACATTCGTCCCAGGATAATAATAAGCAATGATTTCTAGATAGCTTTTTCCCATCTTCGCCATTCCATCTGCTCCACACTGACTCATACCCACACCGTGTCCAAAGCCGCCTCCGTTTAGCACGAATTTTCCCTTTTCTTTTTTTACTTCAAAGAATGCACTCGGTAACATGGTAAGTCCACTTGCATTCGATTGGTCTTTTCTCTGATAGGTTGCATCTTTTCCTGCCAGCAAAAGGCGCACATTGTATTCTGAATAAACACGAATTGTTTTCTTGCTTCCCTCGATTTCAATCGTCGTAACAATTCCACTTTTCCCTCTTCGAATCACACGTACCCCTTCCACTTTACCAATCGCCCCTGGCTCTTCTGCCACATAACGATTTCCCTTTTTCACCCGGATATAGGACTTACTAACCTTGTATCGTTGATTGATATGTGCCTTGATTTGTTCCCGAATACTCTTCTCGGTGAGCGTCACCTGCCAACGATACCACGGAGCCCCATAGTCATAACAATTCGCATCCTCACCAGAGATAAATTCATGAAAAGACGCTTCTGAATCCAGATTATTACCTTCACGTTCAGATAGATACGGAACCTTTTTTGTATACCACACATCTTGAGAACTTGAAGAGCTCCCACACGACGTTGAATAGAAATATGTAGTGGCAACTTGATTCTCCCACCATGCAACCTGTGCTTTTGTCTCATTCACAGCCCTTTCGCTATTATCATTCCCCTTAATATTGTTGTACACCTGATAAGCAACACTGTCATCAACATGTGCTCCATAACGATGAAGCCGATTCGCACGAATCTGTTCTTTTGCATAGCTTCTTGCGCATACTGCCTGTGCTTTCAACGCCTCCACATGATA
>CAZUGH010000024.1:14808-19402 GCA_964619785.1 uncultured Lachnospiraceae bacterium
CTTTTGCATAGCTTCTTGCGCATACTGCCTGTGCTTTCAACGCCTCCACATGATAATTCGTCGTCATCCCTCCTTGCACCACCGTAAGTCCCTTCGTCCCTGACACAACAACCTTCTCATGATAGTAACCTTGGTATCCATCCGTCATAAGCAGCACACGAATAATCTCTGTTTCATCTGGCTGCGTCAGCATAGGTCCAATCAATGCACTTTGTATCTCCCCATCCACTACCACAAAACTTGTGTTTGAATACCCCACAATTATCTGGGAAAATTCAGCCATCGTCACCGTCTCTCCCAACTGATACACTTGAAGTTTCGAGGAAAATGGAAGCCAGCCATACTGTTCTAGCTCCAATCCATTTTCCTCCACGGTAAGAACTTTACCCGATACAGTATCCGGCTTCATCGCAATCTTTGTTACCAAGCCATCCATAACACTCACATCAGCCACTCCTGCTGTCAATGCGCTTGTTGGCTTTCCTTGTAATGGATACTCGTTTACACTCCCTCCCTCAAGTACACGAACGGCCCCACCCGTTATGGTTGTAATGTATACATTGTTTTTCTTATTAATGATGCCTTTCTTAAGTTTCGATTCACGAACGCATTGCCAGGTGTAATACCCTAGAACTCCTGCACAAAGCAACACAAAAACCAAGAAAATTCGAATAATCTTCCACATAAAACAAGCCCTCCTACATAGACAATCTATGCAAGAGGGCTTTATTTCATTCTTTATTTTACTAAATCTAGCATACCAGCAAATGCCTTGGCTACATCATCGACTGCTCGTTTATCTGTCAAGAACAACATCTCGCCATTTTTCTTAACTCGATAGAAATTCTCGCCATCATAAGGAAGATAACTTATTGTAACATCTTTCTTGTCTTCATGATAAACGATTTTCAATACTTCTTTGTCACTCTTTGGTTTCACAGTTGAACTAATCTTACCTGATGTTTCTAACAGATAACCCTTCGAATAAGGAGTTAAAAACGTCTCTTCAGCCTTGTCACCTGATAAATCAACCTTTTTATTGTTAATATACCATTCATTCTGCTCAACACCATCTTTTGTCTCACCAGTTGCCTTACGAGTCACCTTAATGGTCTCTCCACCAGTGTAAACATCAAAGCCTTTAATCTTCGTCGCTAGTGTTGCATAGATTGCATGATCCACATAGGTATACACATCTGGCTCCATATAATTCTTCACTGCATCGGTTGCAATTACAAAGACACCGTCTGAACCACTTATCTGAACATAATAGCCATCCTTTGTCTTCTTACCAATCTTGACACTAAAGTTGTGATACTCTCGGTCCTTCTCCGCAATCTCACTGCTTCCGGTTGCGGCAGGGGTCGCTGTCGCCTCTGCGCCACTACTCTTGACCGTATAATATTTCATCGTTATGGTGCAAGCCGGTTTATCAAGTCCATATTTTCCCAAGTCCTTTATTCCATAGCCTTCACAACTAGCAAAATTATAAGTAGTATACGTATCTAATAACGTATTGAAAGTTTGTACATTCACTGAAACAGGAACAATATATGGCTTATTGACATTCCATTTTGACAAGCTGTCGACACGATCCTTCTCATCAACCACCTCTGCTTCAAAATCTTCTCCACTTCGATTGTCAACATTAATATATGTGATGTAATCAGCTGTAATCTCTGGTGCTGTGGCAATCTGCATCAACGAATTCTTGGTATGATCAAATGCTGTATAGATGCTAGCATTCAAGGCATATAGTTTGGTGTTATCACTAGTCTGTCCATAATACCCACCTACTACTGGCACCTCAATACCAAACGTATACGTATAAGATTTACCATCAGATGTCGTCGCTGTAACTTCTAGAGATGGTTTATCCAAACCATAATCAGCCAAACTACCATCTGACAATGACAGTTCTTTCACGGCTGTTACAGGTGCTAAACTAGTCAGCATAGTATCAACTAACTCTGTATTGACAGGAGATTTCTTATCCCCCTTAAAATTCCATGTATCATCGTTTTTCTGAAGAACAACCGTTTCATCGGATGTCTTCATTGATAACTCTGTTACGGTATTCTTATCCACTGTCTCTACCGTAATGGATGGTGCCTCTGTCGCTTCTGTCTCGTCTGTAGACGCTGCTTCTTTGCCCTTTGGTACGAACATATATAAAACACCAACTACAACCATCAGAAGAATCAGGCCAACAACCGTAAAAAGTCTCTTCTTCTTAACGGACATTAACTTCTCCTCCTTCGGTACCAGATTACAAATCCACCAATCAAAAATCCAATTGGAATTACTCCAACAAGTACAACCGACCAGAAGATACGATCTCCAGAGCCGACTTCAACATAGGTTTCTGCAATACTTCTTGTTGGAATGGATAAGGATTCTGTCTTCGAATCTGACATCCAATTCAGTGCATTTAATAATACAGAACGGTTACCATATTGCTCCGATGAAACAAATGATTCATTCGCAACTTCATAGCTTCCGAATACAACTAACTTGGTAGTCTTGTCACGATATGTATCCGTGACTGCCTGAGCCAATGTAAATGGTCCAGCAATATCACCATTCGCAATTGTTGTCGATGTCTCTTTGCTATTTACACGGGAGAAAGATGCATCTGAACTTGTAAATAATGGCTCTACGGTCAATGTACTGCGAACCTCAGCCACTTTATCAAGTCCCTTCGTGATTGGGAATAGAACTGGTTTCGTATCGGATACATCAGCCGTGATATCATGAGTCTCAACCGATGGCTTAACAACTGTCAGAGACTGTACACAATTTTCCTGGCTTTCAACAACATATCCAGCCTTTACATCCACACCATAATCCTTTAATAGCTTATAGTAATTATCTAGGTTAGAATCTTTTGCTTCACTATTCAAGAAAAAGAAAGCTTTTCCACCATTTTCAAGATATGACTTCAATAAACTATATTCAGCATCTGACAAATCATACTGAGGACCATTCATTAAGATATAGTCACAGTCAGATGGAATCTCTTGCCAACTATCCGTACGAACTTCTTCAACGGTCATGTTACTCTTTGACAATAATTCCTTGAAACTATCTGCTACTGCCTGCTCATTATGACCAGAAGTAATATATAATTTGTAACTCTCTGTCGATGTTACTGTCTGAATCGCTGCCGTAATCTGCCCCTCTGCATCTAGCGTCTCATATGTAGTCTGATATGTCTGATAGTTCATTGAACTTGGAACCATATCTTCCATTTTGACATGCTGCGATTTACCATTGGTTTCGTCGACTACGATAAGGTCATTGTCTGCAATATCATCTTCTGTATACTGTTTTGCAAAAGTAGGATATACAATCGGATCCTTCGTTTCAACAGCGAGGTTACCACCTAACTTCTCATACTGTTCAACAACCTTCTGAACCATATCGGTCTCATTACCCTCTTGCACCATGTAATACAGTTTAATCTTGTCTTGTAGCTTCTTTACCATGTTCTTTGTTTCATCTGTTAATGTATATTTAGAATCACTACTAAGATCGACTGTAATGTTCATCTTAGTTACCATCAAATTCAGAACGACTACCACTACCAAAACAACAACTGTTATGATAGATTGGTAAGCGCCAAGCTTGAAACGACGATTCGTAAAGGACTGTTTAAACTTACCTTTTTGTTTTTCATTTTTTTCCTTCATGATTGCTTCTCCTTTCTAGCTCCATCTCTTCTTTTTAATCTTCTGTATTGTGATAAATACGAAGATAAAACTAATACTGATATAATAAATCAATGCACTGATATCAAAAATACCGAGGCTGAAATTACTATATCGCTCGGTCACCGAAACTGTACCGAGAATATTAACAATCAGTCCATCAAAAAGAGATTCTTTGACGAAAAATAATGCAATCAATGCACCTTCACACAAAATGGTCAAGAATAACGTAACCCATCCATTGTGATGCATCTGGTGAATCAACACACAGATAAGAATAACAAGTGCTGCACACATATAGAACACACTCAAGTGATCAGATGGAAGCATACTAGCAAGGCTTGTCATCAAATACGTAAAAATCATAACAGCAAATGATATAACTGCTGCTATCACCTGACTCTCTGTCAGCGATGAGATAAACAATCCAATTGCGATATATGCACAACCCATTAGGAAAAATCCCAAAATGCTTCCGTACGCAATCGCAAAATCCACTGTTCCAAAACTAGATAACAGCAATGGATACAAGCATACAATTAGCATGGAAATGCCGAATAAACTAACAAGTGCAAAATACTTACCAGCAATAATCTTAACAATTGAGATTGGTGCTGTGTACAATAACTGATCTGTCTTCTGTCGATTCTCTTCCGCGATAATCTTCATGGTAAGAATCGGTACAGATAAAATAAACAGGAACTGAATTCCACTCATAACATAGGAAAAATTAGCCATCTGATTCATCAGACAGTAAATCATAAAATACAAGCCTACTATGATTAGGAAAAATGCAATAAATACAAAACCTATCATGGAGGTAAAGTACTGTTTCAACTCTTTCTTATAAACAGCTAACATCTATGCTTCCTCCTTTACTTCTT
>CAZUGH010000024.1:19502-21819 GCA_964619785.1 uncultured Lachnospiraceae bacterium
TTTACTTCTTTTTTCTTCTTATTACGTAATGACTTCTTTTTCTTGCCACCATATTGCTTGGTACCTTCTCCTGTCAAGCTCAGGAACACCTCTTCAAGCGTTGGTACTTTCGTATTCATCTCAAGAATTACACAATTTGCCTGTGCGAATGCATAGAACAAGTCCTCACGAAGGTCATTCTCTACTAAACTAGAAATCAATACATTGTAGATATCTTCTTCCTTCGTATCTTCCACCTTGGATTTTCTCACATTAGCCTGTTTCGCAATAATGCTCTTAATTAACTCCTTATTACCTTTGACAACAAGCGATAACTCATTGGTCTGTGAAATATGGTGTGGAATCTGATCTGGTGTATCTGACACAACAAGCTTACCCTGATTAATAATCATAATCTGGTTACATACTGCACTTACTTCCTGCATAATATGTGAACTCAATAAAATAGTATGATTCTTACTCAATTCCAAAATCAGCTTACGAATCTCAATAATCTGCATTGGATCCAAGCCAACCGTAGGCTCATCTAGTATCAATATCTCAGGATCACCAATCATCGCACCAGCAAGTCCTACACGCTGCTTATATCCTTTTGAAAGGTGTTTAATCAGACGTTCTGAAACATCCGTTGTCTTAGTCTGTTCCATCGCGCTAAATATAGCCTTGGCTTTATCTGTCTTTTTAACTTTCTTTAAATCCGCTACAAACTCCAAATACTCACGTACTCGCATATCTGGGTAAAGTGGTGGTTGCTCTGGCAGATAGCCAATGCTCTCTTTCACCTTTTCTGGTTCATCATAAATATCATGACCATTTACTGTTACACTTCCTTCTGTAGCTGATATGTACCCCGTAATGATGTTCATGGTTGTGGATTTACCGGCACCATTTGGTCCAAGGAATCCAACAATTTGTCCTTTTTCTACTGTAAAATTCAAGTTATCAACAACATTTCTGTCGCCATAACGTTTTACAAGATTCTTTACTTCAATCAAAACAAATTCCTCCTTCATTTTGTTCCCAACCAACGTTAACACTTTAGTTAGTCACTCAGTTATCTACTATACACTGATAATGTTAAAATTGTGTGAACATCGAACACATTTGAGAATCCATTGACACCTATCAAAAAAAAGCGTAAAATGAGGAAATGTATGAATAAATGAAAAGACAGGATAAGGAGTACACAAGATGAGTATACATTACTTAAAACAAGTCATTTCCCCAGAGGAATTGAAAGAAGAATACGCTCTGCCAAAAGAGCACCAGGAATTAAAGAAAATCAGAGATAAGGAAATTAGTGATGTCATTACAGGAGCATCCGATAAGTTTCTATTAATTATCGGACCATGTTCTGCAGACCACGAAGATTCCGTATGTGAATACATCAACCGTCTTGCTAAGATGCAAGAGAAAGTTCAAGATAAGGTTATTATCATTCCTAGAATTTATACCAATAAGCCACGTACTACTGGTGAAGGGTATAAGGGGATTGTTCATCAGCCAGACCCAGAGAAGAAGCCAGATTTACAAGAAGGTCTCATCGCTATGCGTAAGATGCACCTGCGTTCCATCGCAGAGACACATTTATTTGCTGCTGACGAGATGCTCTACCCAGAGAACTGGCCATATATCAACGATATTCTCTCCTACGTTGCTGTCGGAGCACGTTCTGTAGAAGATCAACAGCATCGACTCACTGTTAGTGGAATGGATTTACCTGCTGGTATGAAGAATCCAACAAGTGGAGATTTCTCCGTTATGTTGAACTCTTGTATCGCCGCTCAGGGAAGTCACACATTCTTATATCGTGGTCACGAAGTGAAGACAGATGGTAATCCACTTGCACACACGATTCTGCGCGGTGCTGTGAACAAGCATGGTCAATCAATTCCTAACTACCATTATGAAGACCTTGTTAGACTGCACGAAAAATATTCTCTTCTAGATTTAGCTAACCCAGCTTGTATCGTTGATGCAAACCATGCCAATTCGAACAAGTTATATTATGAACAACCACGTATTGTTCAGGAGATTTTGCATAACCGTCGCCTATCACCTGCTATTTGTGAGTTGGTCAAAGGATTAATGGTAGAGAGTTATCTTCTTCCTGGTAATCAGAAAGTCAACGAACATGCTTATGGCAAATCCATCACGGATGCTTGTCTGGGATGGAGTGAGACCGAACGTCTCATCGATATGGTTGCTGAAGCATTATAAAGATAATGCTTTCATCCATGGAATATTGAAGTGAATTTCTAAGAAACAGGCTAGCATTAATGCCACATACAGACTTACTAGTATGAGCCACAGTCGT
>CAZUGH010000024.1:21919-24153 GCA_964619785.1 uncultured Lachnospiraceae bacterium
CAGTCGTATTCCATACCAGCCATATTCCATAATAAAAAAACTAAATATAAATGCATTAGTAAATCCCTTATAGAGTATAATCCATACGATATAAGGGATTTTTAATGGTGTGCTAGACAACACCCACAATAGCCCATAGGTTTTTGTCTGTTCCCATGCAATAAACAAAAATGCTTTCCATGATGGCGACTGTGCTGTCACCGCTAATTGATTTATCTCGCGTAATTCTTGATAAAAAGAATTTCGAAAAATCCAGTAAAATAGTGTACCAAAAAAGAAGCCCAGCAAAAACAAAAGAATCATCCTTTTTATCCTGCTGTGGCTTCTATTTATAAATTGAAACATCAATATACTTTGTCCTTTATAAGCTGTTATCCTAACATATGCATCTCACTTAGGAAACATACCTATCTTTTATCCACAAGATTTTTATATGCGAAAATGGCGGCAACAGATTTACCATCCTTTAATTCACCGTTCTCAATCATATGGATTAGTTCATCAAGAGTATACTCCTCTAACTCCACAAATTCATTCTCATCAAGATGCTGCTTTGATGGAATCAAATGCTCAGTATAGAAAATACCAATCATCTCACTTGTGTATGCTGGTGCTGAGTAGAAATCCAAAAGGTGATACACTTCGTCTGAACGAAATCCGGTCTCCTCTTCTAACTCTCTCATCGCGCAGACCTTCATATCCTCTGTAACAGAATCACGCGCACCTGCGGGAATCTCTAACATAATCTCATCATTTCCACCGCGATACTGACGTACCATAATAATCTTGCCCTCATCTGTGACTGGAACAATCGCCGCTGCTCCACGGTGTGCCAAACAATCCCACTTTGCAATATTACCATTTGGAATCTTCATCTCTTTCGAGTAAAAATCCAGCACAGCGCCATGGTAAACCAATTCACTACTTAATACTTTAAATTTTTCTATCATGATAATTTACTCGCAAATTCTTCAATACGATCCATACCCTTTTCAATCTGCTCCATTGAAATTGCATAGGATAAACGGATATGCTTGTCAAAACCAAAGTCGCCACAAGGAACAACAGCAACGCTATACTCCTCTAGTAAAATAGCTGCCAAATTCTGTGTGTTCTCAATCTTCTTGCCATTATAATTCATAGAAAGCATCTCAGCTACATCTACGAATACATAAAATGCACCCTTAGGTTCAATCGCATGAATATGAGGAATATCACATACTCTCTTGTAGATATAATCCTTACGTCTGCCAAACTCAGTCTTCATCGCATTCACTGCATCCTGACCACCCTCAAGTGCCTCAACAGCTGCCTTCTGTGCAATCGAATTAGGATTTGAAGTCTGATGACTCTGGATACTTCCCATCATCTTAGCTAATTCCTTCGAAGAACCTGTATATCCAATTCTCCAGCCAGTCATCGCATAGCTCTTAGACATACCGCTACAAGTAATTGTTCTCTTATAAATCTCATCATTCAAAGATGCAATACTTACATGCTCATCTGAACCATAAATCAATGACTCATACATCTCATCTGAAACAACATAGAAGTCCTTCTCAACCGCAACCTTAGCAATCGCCTCGAGTTCTTCTCTTGTATAAATCATTCCAGTAGGATTATTAGGGGAATTAAGTACCAACGCTTTGGTCTTATCTGTCACTGCCTCTGCTAATTTCTGAGCAGTCAACTTATAACTCTCTTCCTCCGTTGTATATACAATTACTGGTGTTCCACCAGCAAGCTTAACAATCTCAGGATAACTCAACCAAAATGGTGCTGGAATGATAACTTCATCCCCTTCATTAATGATTGCTGAGAAAATGTTGGTCAGCGAATGCTTACCGCCATTACTAATGACAATCTGGTCCTTGGCATAGTCTAGTTTGTTAAAATCCTTAAATTTCTTAGATATTGCTTCTTTTAATGCATCAATACCGGAAGCAGGTGTGTACTTGGTGAATCCATCATTAATTGCCTGGATTGCTACATTGCTAATATTGTCTGGTGTATCAAAGTCAGGCTCTCCTGCTCCAAATCCAACAATATCTACACCCTTTGCCTTCAATGCCTTCGCCTTGGCTGTAATCGCCAATGTGGATGAAGGTTTCACTTCTGTTGCCTTCTTAGAAAATGTCAATGCCATTTTTCTGCCTCCTGAAATTCTATAAATCATCATTTTTCTCTACATTGTAATATAATACGTCATACTTTTCAAGTCCTAATTTATCATC
>CAZUGH010000025.1:0-22854 GCA_964619785.1 uncultured Lachnospiraceae bacterium
AAATAGCATACTAAGTCCCACCGGAGTGCGACACACCTTAACTTGAATATCATGTCCAATCTCTGTGCAACGAGAAGCCGCTTCAATCGCATTATCCATTGCGTTGCCAAACAAGGTACAAAGCTGAAATGTATTCAAGTTCTCCATACAATCTTCTTCCACTTGAACCTGAATCTCTAACCCCATCTCTTGTGCAAGCTGCTTCTTCTCGAATAAAATCATGTCAATGGCATCATTTCCCGAATTATGATACTTGGCAAACTCCTCCGTCAGTCAGCAATTAGCCTTCTGCCAGAAGAGATTCTATTTCGTCGGAAAAGTCCTTATCCGAAAACTTACCATCCTTATCATCGCCTCTGCGATTGCTCCCTCACAAGTAGCAATTGCATTCAGATAAGCAACTTTATCCCCTTCCATATACTCTACAAAGTTGGCCTGACACTGTTCAACAATAGACGTTGAAAAATTGCATCCAAAGACATATTGTCCCTCTCGCAATTGACCTACAATTTTCTGTACGTACTGATTGGTCAGGTGTGCTGGTACAGGAAGTAAGATTCCATCATAGTCCGTTATCGGATAAGAATCTCCCCAATCGACATCATGACCTCTATCCTTTAATAATTCATATAAATAATTCTGCCTGGGTTCTTCACCTAATAGTAATAACTTGCTCATAGGAACCTCCTATTCACTCTGCTAATCTATTCTATGCATAGCAACACAAATCATTGCATAGCAATATAAAACTCTACCTATTCTTCTGCCGCTTCTCCACGATATAATAGTTTTAGAACAATCGGTGTCGCAATCGATGAACAGATAATCATAATGATAACTGAGGTAAAGTAAATCGCAGGCATCAGATTTACTGCCAAACCTTTTTGTGCAACAATCAATGCTACTTCGCCACGTGTCATCATACCAACGCCAATCCGTAACGAATCTTTTCCACTAAACTTGAGTAATTTTGCCATTAAACCACAACCAATAATTTTACATAGCAATGCCACAACCACAAAACCGATTGAGAATAAAAGAATTCCCATACTCATTCCGCTCAATTCTGTCTTCAATCCGATACTCGCAAAGAAAACAGGTCCAAATACCATATAGGAGTTGATATCCATCTTTTCTGCGATATAATCAGATGCTTTTAAATTGCATAAAATAATACCTGCTACAAAAGCACCTGTAATGTCAGCAATGCCAAAGAATTTTTCTGCCACAAAAGCCATGATAAAACACAACGCCAAGCCAAAGATTGGTAGACGTCTACGATGCTGGTATCTCTTCTCGAACTTCTGGAATCCTTTATAGCAAAGCCATCCAACTACAATTGAGAAGACAAAGAACAACACAGTCTGAATTACAACTTTCATTGGACTCTGTGAAGGATTCTTCAAACCAATTACAAAAGTCAAAACAATAATTCCTATAATATCATCAATAATCGCTGCACTCAAAAGAGTTGTTCCTACTTTTCCTTTTAACCGACCCATCTCACGTAATGTCTGTACTGTAATGCTTACGGATGTGGCAGTCATAATAACACCAATGAAAATAGCACGATAGAAGCCATCACTTCCAACCGCTGAGAATCCATAAAATCCAGAATACAAGAAAAATCCGCCTACAAGTGGAATGGCTACACCTACACAAGCAATCAAAAATGCGCTAGGTCCAGTCTTCACCATCTCTTTGAGGTCGGTCTCTAATCCTGCTGTAAACATCAAGAGGACAACACCAATCTGTGCCATCTGTATCAAAAAATCACTCTGATTCACAAGACCTAATACACTTGGTCCAATAATCAGTCCGGCAACAATCTCTCCAACAACCTGTGGTGCTCTTAATTTCTTTGCAATCAGGCCAAAACACTTTGCAGCAATCAATATAACTGCTAAATCCAAAAATATACGATACGACTCCATCATAACATCCTTTCTTCTTACGTTTTCAACATTTTTATTTTACCACTTTAAATAAGAATTGCAAGTTTATCTCTAAAGGACTCTCTGAACTGCACTATGCCAACCCTCTATTTTCTCGTTTCTTATCTGTTGTGCCATCTCTGGTTCAAATACACAGTCTTGCTTCCAGTTCTGTTGTATCTGCTCCAAGCCTTGATACAAACCTGTTTGTAGGCCAGCCAAATAGGCTGCACCTAACGCCGTTGTTTCAATTGATTTTGGACGAACCACCTGACAATCTAATAAATCCGATTGGAACTGTAGCAAAAATCCATTTGCCGAAGCCCCACCATCAACGCGCATAGAGAGAATTTTCTCACCGAGTTCTTCCTCCATCACCTTCAAAACATCGTACGTCTCATAAGCAATTGATTCTAGTGTTGCTCGGATGATATGTGCTCTCCCAACACCCCTTGTAAGTCCCATAATGCTCCCTCTTGCATAAGGATTCCAATAAGGAGCTCCCAAACCAACAAAGGCTGGCACTACATATACTCCTTGTGTATCCTCAACTGACTGTGCAACCGCTTCTGTATCTGAAGCTTTCTCGATAATCTGTAATTCATCTCGTAACCACTGAACAGCTGCACCTGCCACAAAAACGGAGCCCTCTAAGGCATAAGTTACTTGTCCATCAATACCCCAGGCAATCGTTGTCAGCAATCCATGTGAGGAAAATACAGGCTTACTTCCTGTATTCATCAGCAAAAATCCACCTGTCCCATATGTGTTTTTGACCATCCCTCTTGTGTAACATGCCTGTCCAAATAATGCTGCTTGTTGATCACCTGCCACACCTGCTATCGGAATACTCTCTCCTAACAAATAAGATTCTGTATAGCCAAATACTCCGCTTGATGGAAGGACTTCCGGTAACATGTTTTCAGGAATACCAAACATCTCTAAGAGTTCCTGATCCCAGCATAAATCCACGATATTATATAGCATTGTCCGTGCTGCATTTGAATAATCTGTCGCATGTACGCTGCCACCTGTCAACTTCCATATTAACCATGTGTCGACGGTACCAAATAATAGTTCTCCACGCTCTGCTTTCTCTCTTGCGCCATTTACATGATCAAGAATCCACTTAATCTTCGTAGCTGAAAAATATGCATCAATCAGTAAACCAGTCTTTCGATGAATCATCTCATCGAATCCTTGATTCTTTAGTTCTTGACAGTATTCGGCTGTTCGACGGCACTGCCATACAATACCATTATAGATTGGCTGACCAGAATTTTTATCCCATACAATCGTAGTTTCTCGCTGATTAGTAATTCCGATTCCTGCGATATCTGTTGTCGCGCAACCAGATTTACGAATTACATCTTTTGCAACATTCAGCTGAGAATCCCAAATTTCATTGGCATCCTGTTCTACATATCCTGCTTGTGGATAAACTAGTCTTGTCTCAACTTGGCTCACACCCACCTGTTCACCTAATGCATTAAAGAGAATTGCTCGACTACTCGTTGTGCCTTGGTCAAGCGCAAGAATATATTTCCCCATACGAAACCTCTTATCTTTCTTTCAAAAACTTTGCTGCCGCCACTAACCCTTCATATTGATGATATGCTTCCTCATACATATTTAAGTATTCCTGTACTTCTGAATTGTCTGAATGATATTGTCCCAACTCAACATCCTTTTCAATGGCCTCTCTACATTCATCAATAAATTTATATATTTCCTTTTTCATCATTTCTTCATTTAGCTTCAATAAATCCTGAGACATCTTGATACTCTTTGTCGTTATTGCCTGATTCAAGCTCAGCTCTCGAAGCAATTGCCGAGCAAGTTCCTCTGCTTTCTCAGCCTGATACAATAAGGATTTCCTCTGGCGTTCCATTTCCTCTGTATACTCATGAATACGCACCATCATATCATCATCAAAAGGACTCTCCATAGCACCCATAATCTCTTCTATAGAAAACTCACAATCTTGATATTGCTTAACAACATCTGATAGTTTCATTTCTTTCGTTCCCTGTATACGAGCGCCACCTTCTGTCGCATTAATCACCTCGACATCGTCAAGATATGGAATCGACCTAACATACCATTGTAAATAGAGCTTCCAATCACATCTCGACTGAATCATCCTCCCATTTACACCTTCTACCATATTGTTTTCATCTTTCCAAAAGCTCTCACGATACTTTTCTATTCGTCCATCTGTATGAGCTTCACCCGATTCCGAAAAAGCATGGTCGTGTCCCACCAGTATTAGTGTCTTAGCTCCCACTTCAACAGATGCAGTAAAAGCTGCTGTTCCAACATTTCCACCACTTTGCCAAGTTGGAATCCGCAAGCCCATTTTCTTATATACCATTTCAATAAATGGTGTGTCTTTACAAAATATCTTTGGTCCTATAAATTCATTACTATCTACTAGCTCTGTTGTGCTAGCCAGCCTTCCTAGATATGGAATACCCTCTAGCCAATCTTTATGAAACAATTCAAGTGGTTTCTTGGCTTCTATCGACATATAAAAATCAGGAATCAGTCCATGTTGCTCTAATGTAATTAATGCCGAATCCATGCACAAAATAGGTACATGTCCCTTTAGTCGTTTCAGCTCTTCTATATTCTTATCTAGTGACGGACCTGCCCCCACAATAACCATCGGCATCTTCTTATCCCATACATCTGCAAGATTTGTTATGAGATATTGATTGCGTAGATACTTAAAATGATATAATTGATTATGATAATCGGACTGACTAAATCTCTTATTAGTATTCTTATTAATCTGTAATAAATCATTTTCCTCTCTCCAAATATCCTCTAGATAATTGATTCCTTCTGAATCTATCTTCGAATACTGAGGTAGCGATGTGAGATTCGTATTGCACTTATAAAACCGTGTGATCAAGTTCATAATCTCCGCTGCTAATGTAAATTCATTCATGTCCTTCACAATGATTTTGCAATGAGGATTATTGATAATATCTGTAATGTCATAGTTTTTCATCGTGTCATAAAATATCTCTGGAAATGGTTCATATACAAGAACATCTCTTTGTCCTTGTTTTTGCTTTATTAATTCTCGGATAAAGATTCCATTTCCTAAACCATGAACAAGAAATACGGTGTCATCACTAATATTTTTATAACGTAGGCCCCAACATATGGCTTCATTCATTGGAGAATACGCACTGTTCAAACGTACATTATGAAATATCTGATATAAGCCCCCATCTTTTGCTGTTTGTGAGGACACATTTTCTGAATTGGCTGTATATTGCTTTATCATTTTCTCTAGTCGTATATCCCGTTTTGCAAGTGCTTCGCAATTCTTTTCCCAAATATTCATCCCTGTTCCTCCAAGTCACTTAAAAGTGGAATTAGTTCAAAATTTATAATATCTGCCATCATCACCCAATCGCTTACTTGCGCGCAATCTAACATTTGATTTACCAAAACCAAGCTCTCTGTACCCACTTTATTCTCTAATGTTTGAAGTAATGCAGGCAATATCTGTTGAAAAGCTTCATACGCAATTTTTGTTCTCTCCTGATAAAACGCCATACATATTTGTTCAAGCTTTGTTATCATAACACCCTCCATTTTATTTATATAAAAAAAGAAAAGACCTTGCCAGATATCCGGCAAGGTCTTCCATAAGAAACAATGTTAGTGAGAATTCGCTTCTTACTGAAGTAAGGAAAGAACTCCCTGTGTTGCCTGGTTAGCCTGAGCCAACATAGACTGTGCTGCCTGCTGTAAGATATTGTCCTTAGCGTACTTAGTCATCTCTTCGGCCATATCTATGTCACGGATACGAGACTCAGCGGACTGAAGATTCTCTGCTGTGTTATCTGAGTTACGAATAGAATACTCTAAACGGTTCTGGATAGCACCAAGCTTAGATCTCTGTGTAGACAGTGTAGTAATGTTGTCATCAATACTTGTAATAGCAGCTGTTGCGTTCGCATAACTAGCAACTTGACCACTAATATCAGTCATTGAAGTTTTACTAATTGTGATTGCAATGCTCTGACCTGCATTAGCACCAACCTGAAGATGTTTATCAGTGAATTTACCATCTAACAAGTTCTGTTTATTGAACTCAGTCTGATCACCGATACGTGTGAACTCTTCATGTAAAGCAGTTAACTCTTCTTTGATTGCATTACGGTCAGCAGTAACGTTAGTATCATTAGCTGCCTGTACTGCTAATTCTCTAGCTCTCTGTAAGATAGCATGCTGCTCATTCATAGCACCCTCTGCTGTCTGTATTAATGAGATACCATCCTGTGAGTTGTCAGAAGCTCTCTTAAGACCACTAATCTGTCCTCTCATCTTCTCAGAAATACTAAGTCCAGCAGCATCATCACCTGCACGGTTGATTCTGTAACCACTAGAAAGTTTCTCTGTAGATCTGGAAAGGTTTGTGTTGGTAATTCCTAACTGTCTGTTTGTGTTGGCTGAAGCCATGTTGTGTTGTACTATCATAATACATTCCTCCTTGAATTTGTCGTGGCATCCATGCCACTAGTTGTTTTTTGTTTCTTGATTACTATATCGGCATTATATCACACCACTTAACCTTTTTTAACAAGTTTTTTTACTTTTTTGTATTAAAAAAGTATGAACTTTCGGTTTGGTGTTGATTCGCCATATTCTGATAATAGCTACTAGCCATACGACTATTTGCTTTTGCATCACGAATCTGGCTTTTCTCTCCTGCCACATAGAGCTTGAACTTCTCGCTATTCTTATGTTCTAAGGCTTGAATCTGAAGTCCAAGATCTGTAATCTTACGAATTAATGATTGCATTTGGGCAATCTCTGCACCATACTTCTCAATATTACATTGAAGTTCTGTGCTGACGCGCTTGTAGATAGAATCAAAACCTTCATCCATCTCATTTAACTCGTCTATCATTTCCTTTTTATGAGTTAGAATTTTTTCAAAAGCTTTTACATCCATCGCTTCCTGAGATAACAGTATTTGTTGTTCTCTTGTCTCTGCTAATAGAGATTCAAGGATTGACACCTTGCGTTTTAATGTATCTCGTAATAGGTGAATATATGCTTCTTGTTCATTCATAGTAAACCTCATTTCTATTTGGCAACCTTATTTAACTTCATAACTTCCTTCCAGGTATCACGCATCTCCCGAATATAATGAAGGGCATCCTCAATAATGGCTGGGTCTTTTTGAATATTTGCTTCAATTAACTGACGATAAATATAGTCATATACTCGTTCAAAGTCTTCCCATACAGGGTACTTGTGGTCGAGCGTAATGCGAAACTCCATGATGATTCGTTGTGCCTTCTTTAGATTCATATTAACTTTCATATAATCTTTCTTTTCTAAGGCAATCAAAGCAATATTGCAAAATTTGATTGCTCCTTCATACAGCATCAACGTAAGCTCCGCTGGTGAAGCCGTTTGAATCGAACTATTTTGATAAGCATTTGCCGCATTATTCATCGTTTCATCCTCCGTTCATTCGTATTTATCACGATCCTGAATTAAACAATTTGCTTAGATAATTGGACTGCGCATTCAAATTTGCCATTGCTTTCTCCATCGCCGTGAATTGTGCATAATAATCATCTTCCATATCTTGCAAACGATCTGTCCAGTCATCGATCTGGTCCTGATATGTCTCCAAATCAGACTTAATCTGCTTATCATTATAGAATGTTAATGCACTACTAACCTTACTTGTCTTCATCTTATCTGCCATGGTGCTATATAGATTCTGTCCAATCTTAGATAAGACATTGGCAACTAGGTCTGGATCTGATTCAATTGCACTCTTTAGCTTATCCTTGTATTCCGAATAAGTGGAATCTGTTGAATCACCATAGATATGAAGCTGTCCACCCTCTGTATAATCCGTTGAAGTCATGATTCCAAAACTAGCAAGCGAATATTTCTTTCCATCCACTTCAACCGATGCCTGAAGTGAAGAACGCATTCCGCTCATAATGCCACTCAATGTCGAATCATTACGAAGAAGAGAATCTTTGATTTTGTCTTCCCAAAGTTTAACCTGGTCATCTGTCATGCTTTCTTTCTCTTCGTCCGTTAAGACATCATAGCCTTTTGCTGAAGAAGCATTATATTTGGTATTCATCTCTTTCATGATAGTATTATACTCTGTTACAAAATTCTTAATCGTATCATAAATGCCAGAAGAATCGTTCGATACCGTAAAGGTAATGGTCTCATCTGCTGCCGTTGTCGCTTTCAAATCAATAGTTAGTCCATTAACTGATACACTAGCGTTACCAGACGTCATCTGCGCACCATTTAATGTAAACTTGCTATCACTCGCACCAATTAATGCCATGTCAGATGGGCCTCCTGTAGACACCACATTTCCAGTTCCATCCACAGTGACATTACCCAAACCAAGCTTACTAATTGCAGATGCATCTGTCGTTGAATGAACATCAACACCAAGGTAAGTATTTACCAAACCGCTTAGTGTACTTGCATAGCCTTCTTTGCTGATGCTCTCCATACTATCAAATGTAGTCAACGAGTATTTCGTCTTCATCTCTTCACTGAATTCATCGAGATTGTCGAGTCCACTTGTCTCAAGTGCAGCTAACCGAGTCTTCGTATCTGCATCTTTTGCAACCAATGTATTAACTTTTGATACTGTCTCTGTATCTACTGCTTTATCATAAGCTGCCGTTGTCTGAGCCTCGATATATTCCTCTTTACTCTGACCAAGTTCCGCTTTCTTTTCTTCAGACAGGGCATCATAGGCTTTACCGAATTTGGTGGAATAAGCTTCCTTTACCGTTTTTTCCCCTGTCTCTTCATTCACATCATAGAATTTTTTAAGCTGTTCTTCTTTGATTGTGTCCACATTCTCGGTATATAATCTTGCCTTCAATACATTCGTTGCAGCTGCGGTGATACTAGCAGTCTTTTGAGTATAAGCAACATCCGCTAATGTCTCTACTGCGCTTGTATAGTCCTTTGTAGCTTGAAAGCCTGTCAACTGTTCCTCTTCTGACATACTAGCATGCTCTGTCTTGAACTTCTCATATGCCTCATTCAATTTGCTATATACGCTATCAACTAGTGTTTTACTAGCACTACCAAGCTTGCTATAATCAACAACCGCCTCAATGTCTGCTCTTGCTGTAACCTCTTCGCTACTCAAGGTTGCACTTGTTAGGGAAAATCCCTGGTCTGCGCCACTCTCTTTACTACTGATAAAGAGTCTCTTCTGTGTCGCATCAAAACTTGCATTAAGGCCTGCTCCCTTGGCTGCATTCAAAAGGTCATTAATCGTGGAATCGCTTCGAATCTGAAATGCTGATTCCTTATCCTTACCCTTGAAGGTGATTTCCTGATTCAATAATGAACTATCAAGATCTGTTAGCTTTGTAGTCAAAGCAACGCCACCTGTGATAGCCGAATCATCAATCTTACCACCTGTTAGATATTGAGTTGTAGCTACCTGATCAATCTTTAACGTATAGCTACCATTTGTAGCTGTTGGTGATGCAGTCACTCCTGCCTTCACCTCATTTGATGAGCTAGCCTTCTTCGCATTATAGGTAGCCTGAAGACGTAACTTGCTCACCTGTTCTGTATAGAGCTTATACAGTTTTGTGTTCAGCTCTGCCCACTTATCCTGTTTCCACTCTAATTTTGTCTTACTATTCTCAATCTTAGTCTTCTTCAGACTTTTCGCCGACATCAATTCCTTAACGATACGCTCTGTATCTAGACCTGATGCCAGTCCTGTTGTACGAATCGCCATAGCCATCCTCCATTCTATTCATTAACGCTTTTCATCCACGAGGATTCCAGCCATCTCCCACATCTTCTCTAACATTTCTAGAGACTTCTCGGGAGGAATCTCACGAATCACTTCGTCTGTCTTCTTATCTAACACTCGGATTGATACACGATGTGTCTCTTCATGATATGAAAATTCACATTTTGTACTACGAAGTGCCTCGTTGGTCTTTTTCACCGCATTACGAACGGTACTCTCTGCAACCTTGCCTCCTAGAGAATCCCGTGGTCTTTTTTCTTCCTGTTTCTGACCTAATATCTGGTCTACGACCATCTCAACCGTCTGTGCACGATCTGTCATCTCAATTGGTTTCGTCTCAACATGAGTCGATTGTGCACTTGAAGTCCCCTGTGATTCCTGATGATTGCTAATTGCCTCCATTGCCATAAATCATTCACCTCCATGTGAAATACTAAACATATATATCCTACTTACTCTATCGGACATTTTTCTCTGAAAATTAAGACCAAAACAAAAAAAAGAGAAGCCAAATTGTTTGACTCCCCTCACCTATCTATAAATCAAGTAACTTTTTAACATCCTCTGGTGATGCTGTATTCTTAGCCGCTTCCTGATTTGACTCCTGAATCTGTACATATAGCTCCTTGCGATAAATTGGTACCGATTTGGGTGCAGAAATACCCAATTTCACCTGGTCTCCCTTAATTTCAAGTAACGTAATTTCGATATTATCATTAATAATAATCGACTCATTTAATTTTCTTGCCAATGCTAACATATTACTGCGCCCCCTTTCGTTGCTTAAGGACGTTATATACATTATATTTTACCGGATAGTCCTGATTCTCAACAATCAACTGAACTCCTTTTCTCGTATCCGCATTAATAATGATCGGAGCTTTTAAATTTGCAGTCATCATAGTAATATCCTCTGGTACAGTAAGTGTCAAAAGAATCACCAGATTCTCCTCTGTCAGTTCACCTAAGTGCTTTAGCAACTCATCCTCTACAACCGGATTGTAATCCGGCTTAACCAAAAGTGGGCTCACTACTGGAAGTGCTAAACTTGGTTCATCTAAACTCTGAAACCAGGAAATCGAAGGTCTCTCTTCTTTCTCATTATCAAATAGAATCGTATAACGCTTATACTCGTCTAAACCCATCAGACCTCGTTCAAGTACAATCACCTTGTCATCTTCGATATCTATTTCCCCAAAAAATCTAGTCTTTGTCAACATCTAGTCATCTCCTTATCGTTTCTCTCATTATAGTTTATTATTAGATAAAATCCAACAGCGTATTGCCTAACACCTTAGAGGTTGCTGATAGCGTTGCCTGATAGAGCAAATCTGCTTGATTATACTTAATATAGGCTTCTCCTAAATCCGCATCTTCATTATTAGACAATGCTTCTTTAAAATCTGTCTGCTGTTCTTTTAACTTGTTTGCTGTCATCGTCAATCTCTGGTATCTAGAACCATGGTCAGCAACTGCTTTGTTCAGCTTGTCCTGTGCAGACTGTACTGTTGTAATCGTACTAGAAAATGCATTCTGAAGCATTTTGTTTTGTAATTCTTTCTTATTCTCTAATTGCTTTTGTAACTCATTCAATGCATTCAAAGTAGAAGTGTCATTCTCATCCGTATCGGCAATCATCTTTTTCACTTCGCCAATCTGATTCTCCGTCTCATCTAACATTCCACAGATATTTTCAATATTATCTACAGCACGACCTACTGACAAGTCGAAAGCATCACAGCCAAGTGTATTAACCTTTAAATTCTGGCTAAAATTAATCTCGTATCGAATCGATTGTCCTGTAGGATTCTTGTATTCCGTCACTTCACTCGTTGTGTTATTCGTTGCTTTGCAATCAAAATAGTGTTCTGGTCGAACGGCATTTTTCTCAAACTCTGTCTTTTTATACGTAATATCAATTTCAACAGAATCTGTCTTCATGGCATCGTATACATCTTTGGAAAATAGCACTTCACCTGTTTCCTTGAGCGCCAAGGCATTATAACTTGTGCCATTTGCCGTATTGTATGCATCCACGTCATATGCATTCGGATCGGCAGACGATACTGCTCCAACCGAAACTGATTCGCTTGTTCCATCCGCTTTCGTATAAGCAATCGAACTAATTGACTCAATTTTATTATAAGATAAATTGATTCGATACGCATCATTGTAAACAGAAGCCTTTGATGCATAATCTGCTGCTGTGTCACCAGCCGCATACTCTAATGTACTCTTTTCATAGGAGTATTTACGAATATCATTCACTGTCATCTTTTCCGTAATCTCATATGTTGTATCACTCGTTGCCTCAGAAAAAATCAGTGGAACATTGGTACGATAACCGGTAAATAGATATCTTCCAGCATTATCTGCGTTAGCTTGCTGTTCATAAATAAATCCAGCGTTTTCCTTCATCGCTGCTAATATGGTGGCTCGATCCTCTGGTTCAAGTGTATCATTAGCTCCCTGTGTACAACTATCAATCATGGTTGTATAGATACTATTAACTGACTTCATAGCATCCTCAGTCGCATCCATCCATGCTTTAGCATCTGGAATATTACTATCTACATATTGACTAGCCTCTGTAATGTTGGTACGAAACTTCAGAGATCTTACGGCAATCATCGGATTATCTGATGCCTTCTGAATCTTCTTTTGAGTTGTATACTCTTCTAAATATTTATTGTAGTATTCCTTGTTCTTATTCATGTTAATCAATGCATTGTTCTGCATCATTGTATTTGTCACACGCATAAGCTACCTCCATTCCTCATTTGAACCTAGACTGCTGTACCATTAATCAACTTATCATATACTTCGTCCATAACAGATAGAACTTTATACTGGTTAAATAGCAGGTTCTGGAATTTTACCAAATCTGCTGCTTCTTCATCTTCATCAACACCGGATACCGATATTCTCTGATTATCAATTGCCTTGATGATATTGGTCTGACTTTTTGAAAAAGTCTCTGCCTTCGCGCTATCGACACCAACTGCTGATGTCAAGCACTGTATAAAAGAATCTGGTGTTCCATGTAAAAACATCTTCGTATCATCCTTAAGTTTCATCAATGCGACGATATTATCATTTTCTGCATCACCGGAACCTGCATCACCTTTGCATGCAATAAGATTACTATCTGCCATCACATCAGAATTCACTGTGAAATTAGCTGCTGTCATCCAATAGTAATTGCCTGTCTGTCCAGCAATCAATGTTCCATCGGATGCTGTTGCCATAACAGAGCTAAATGTCGTATTGGTCAAGGATTCATCTAGTGTTAGATTATTCTCCAGTGGATTTGCCACATTAAAGAAATCAACTCCAGCATCTCCATTAGCATCAAAACCACTATTGTGAACCTTATTAAATTGATTTGCAAAAGTTCTGGTGAATTGGTTCATCTGCGCCATATAGTACGGAATGCCTCGAGACTCCACCTTATCTCCAATTTGCATCTGTTCATCAACATCTCTTTTTAATGCTTCTTTCAAATGAAATGTATACGAATACTTGCCATCGGCATCAATAGCCACATCGAAACTTTTATATGCGCATTTCATTCCACCGATGACAATCTCTCCATCGGATGCTGGAATATTTAACAGATATAAATCATTACAATCAGTATCTGTCACAGCCAAATCCATATCCCCCGAACTACCTGTTGCCTTACCCGTAAAATTCTCTCCATTATTACCATCTCGAACTTCAAATAATGCCTGTAGAGAGCCCCCTAGTTTCGTATTACGTGAATCAAAAGGCTGTCCACTGCTCCAGCTAACATCATAAAGTCCATCCACATCACATTGGTTTACTTTTGTAGCACGTTCTGTCACCTTTAAGGTATTGTAATTCGTTGTATCTACAAGAGTTTCTCCATTTACATAAACATAGAATTGATTATATCCAACACCATCTGCTGGCTCTACTTCTTTAGCCTCAACATTACAATATGTAGATAACTCATCAATCAATACACCTCTCTGATCACGTAAATCATTGGCTGTACCGCCAAACACTTCTAATGAATTAATTTGTTTTGTTAAAGATGAAATCCTCTCAGCTAATGAATTAATCTGTTTCACACTATTTGCTATCTGAGAATTCGTCTCGCCTTGAAGCTGACTCAGATAATCTGCTGTCGCCGTAATCTGGCTGGCAAACGAATCAGCATCCTCGACAACCTGTGTACGCTTTGTCTCGTCAGTCGGATTACTTGTCAAATCTGTAATCGATGTATATAACTGATCAAACATATTCGGTATACTTGCTACTTTATCATCCGTTGAGAAAAAATATTTATCAATGCAATTAAGGTAGTAGGACTGTGTCTCATATTGAGATTGAACAGAACTACTGATACGATACTTTGTATCATAATACTCATTACGTTGTCTCGTAATACTATCCACATTGACACCAGTTCCCACCATTCCGTATGTAGAGCCTGTGACTAAAGGATTGGTCGCTGACATATTCGCTGTCTGCTTAGAATATCCTGGCGTCGCAACATTGGCTAAGTTATGTGCCGTTGTATTCAGTGCTGCTTGATAGGACTTCATGCCTGTCGATGCAATATCTAATCCGAAAAAAGTTGAAGCCATAATATCCTTCCTTTCCAAAAGTATTTGCTAAGAAAATTTATGCTAATTTCTCAATCAAATGCTCTAACATCTCGTCAATTACTGTAATATATCTTGATGAAGCATTATAAGAATGCTGAAACTTTATCAAGCTCACCAGTTCTTCATCTGTTGAAACGCCCATTACATTCTGACGTTCATTATCAATACTTGTTGTGAGGTCTTCTTGATTCTTAACAATTGAATTCCATACCTGCCCCTGTGAACCGATTCCGACAATCAAGGCATTATAAAAATCATTGATTGTATATTTCGTTAAACTATTCGGATCGAGAGCACCCATATCCTTGTCCCAGTTTGCCGATAACTTCTCCATAATCTCTGAAGTATAGCCGCCTGCATTCCCTGTTGCATCATTTGCCATCAGTGGCAAAAGAGAGGAGTTTTTCATCACGTCTGGATTTACTGTCAATTCGGAAATCGTATAGAGTGAATATATATCCGATGGATCCTCTTCATTATACCTATATACAGATGCGGTCGTGCCATCTTCTAATGTCACATCCATCTTTGTATAACGGTCTGTGGATTTACGGGAAAATAATTCCGTTCCAATTGTATTATCTTTATCATCGCCTTGTGGACAATTCTCTGTATCTAATACTTTGATTTTCGAACCATCTTGTAAGGTAACTTCCTTATTAGGACATAAGGTATCATTAATCAAGGTGACAATGCCATGCACCAGTGAGTCAAACTGTGCCTGTGTCTTCATCATAATGGATGGCTCGACATTATTATTATACTCTTCTAATGATGTATTGAAATTATTCAATGCTAGCTGGTAATCAGCCTGACTTTCATAATCTGATTGCTCTGGTCTTACTGGCAAATCGGTATAATTGGTCTTATTATTGCCTCGTGCCGTCATCAGCCCCTTCAAAGAACCAATATCCGTATTATTATCCATGGAGTATTTTAGAGAATCTTCTGCGAAGAAGTCTCCACCACCATTATCTTTCCAAACAACCTTGAGCATCTGTGTACTCTCATCAATTCGCGCGGTTCCAAGTTGATATGCATTTTCCGATGAAACAAGATACTGACCTTGAACATATACACTGAGTGTACCATCAATCTCCTCTGTTGTTTCATAATCCATATAAGAACTCAACTCATCCAATAGAAGATTTCTTGCATCACGATAATCATTCGCCTGTTCCCCTGTCACCTCATATCTCTTAATCTTGTCATTCATATCCTTAATCTGTGAGGTAATCTCATTAATTCTCGTAACCTGACGCATAATCTCTGTATTAAGATTCACTTGATAATCAGTCAACTGATTACGAACCACATTCGCTCGTTCCACAAATGTGGATGCCATTGACACCAATTGATCTTTTTTAACAAGGCTCTCTGGTTCCTTCTGTAATTCCTGAATCGACGTCCATAAATCAGAAATCGTCGTGGAGAATTGCTCGCCCTCAAGCTCGCCAAATAAATTCTCAATCTCAGAAGCTGTATCTGCCTGTGCCTCGTAAAAACTCTGTCTACCTACCTGTAATCGGTAATTATCATCTAAAAATTCATTACGAACCTGACGAATCATGGCAACATTAGTTCCCAAACCAACTTGTAGAAGATTACTATATGTCCCCGTACTCGTTGAATAATAATGGTCTGTCATAATGGTCTGCTGTCTCGTATAACCAGCTGTTGTTGCATTTGCCAAGTTGTGTGCAGTCATATTTAATGATGTCTGTGAAGCCTTTAAACCTGACACGCCAGCATTAAAACTTGCCATTAAATTACCCATGATTCTCACCTCGATTCGTTCACTTTTATATCTTTATAACGCAGAAATACACCGATGACCGGTGGCAGCTGCGGTATTTCTACTGTTTTGCATCAAACATGCCAGATTCCATTCCTGTGGCATCCATCTGTGACGCATTTTTCGTATAATTGCTGCTTCCTGAAGACATCCGTGTACTTCTCAAAACATTCATATTAAATTCAATCATCTCAAGAGATTCTTCGATTAACGACTTATTCTGCCCGTTTATATCCTTCAAACGCGAAGTAGTAGCCTTCAGCTTGTCGTGTATCTCTCGAAGTAACCTCTGCTCTTTTGGCTGATTATGCAATACATCAACAATCGCCTGTAGTGTCAGCGTATCCGGATTGCGACTCAGAACAACTCCAATGTTCTTCACCACTTCCATTCGCTTCTTCTCTAACATCCCAACTTGATCTACCATGATCTGTTCTTGGTCTGTTACGGATTGCAATGCTTCTAAATCATTTGCTATAATCGCCTTTGTCTTCTCCTCCGACACGGGAATCATCTTCTGATACAGAGCTTCCTCTTGTGTCAAAGTAGAAATAAGTTCTTCCATTAAGCTTGCCAACGAAGTTATCCTCCTGCAAATCTCTCTATTCGCCTAGTAACTTATCCGCCATCTTGCTAGCTACATCTTCTATTGAAACGTTGTAGGTGCCTGCAGCCATCTGTCTCTGGATGTCAAGAATTTTATCTTCTCTTACACCACTTTCACTCTTTGTTGCCTGTTTAGCAATCTGATATTCTTTTCCAAAATCAGAAATCTCAAGAGTATCAGAAGCAGAAGAAGATTCCGTCTGATTACTTCTCTTTGGCTTATTGCTCTGATAAAGCTGACTTACCTGCATGTACGCATCAATTCTCATAATTTCACCACCTAAACATATTAAACATCTCTAGTCATCATGCTTCTTATATTATCTATCGGAAGATTTCATCAATAAATTAACATAAATTTAAAATTATTTTAAGTTTGCCTTCTGTCCCTTCGCAGCTCTCTTTCGATTGCGAACTTTTTTAGCATTTAATGTCCTTCCCTCAAACTCAAAGGTATCATCTTGTGGATTCACTGCTGTTGCAAAAATCAAATAATCACCCTTATCAAGTGCAATTGCTTTTACACCACGACTCGTCTTTTTAAACTCGCGAACCTCTTCTATCGGGAATCCTAGTGACAAGCCCTTATCTGTTAAGAGAATCACCTTTTTATTGCCAGATAAAATCTCACCTGCGCTAAGGAATGAAATGCCAACTAAACAATCACCCTCATCCAACTTACTCGCACTAATCTGTGTACGATTAGTATCAAATTCTGCGCCAGATACCAACTTAATATAACCACTCTTTGTTGTAAACATCAACATCGACTCAAACAATGACTCAAATGATGTGTAGAGAAGCACATCTTCATTATTATCCATCTTACATAATGAATGGATTAAAGTTCCTTTATCCTTCGCCTTACAGCGAGGTAATTGCATCGCTTTCACTTGATACATATTGCCTTGCGCAGTAAACAAACATAGCTTATCTGTGTTCTTCATCGTAATTAAGAAGGAAAATTTTTTCTTCGTATCCTCAGTAACACGTGAAAATGCAGTCGCATCCATCGTCTTAATATATCCAAAACGATCAATCAACACATAGATATCCTCAATCTTGATTGTCTCAACATAAGCAGAAGTCGTTTCATCTGACAGCACGGTTCTTCTCTCATACTCAAGTTGTTTACGATACTGACGAAGACGTGCTTTAATCACTTTGTAAAGTTCTTTGACACTCGACAAAACATTCTCATACTCTGCAATACGCTCAGCCAATTCTTTCTGCTCTTCATGTAACTTCAAAATCTCTAATCCAATCAAACGACTCAATGGCATACTAAGGATAGCATCTGCCTGAGGTTCTGTAAACAGAAGCTTCGCAGCTTCTTTATCAGCACCCTTTGTCTTGAATTTAATACCCTCTGTAATACCTTGAATCAAGCAATCCTTTGCCTGTTTCAGGGAGGAACTTCCACGAAGAACTTCAATAATTAAATCAATTACATCGGTAGCCTTCATCAAGCCATTAACAATTTCCTGTCTCGCTTTTGCCTTTGAGAGAAGATGCTTATACTCTTTTGTATATAACTCCTCTTGAAACAAGATGAACTCTTCAATCAAAGATTTCAAATTAAATACGTGAGGTTCCCCATTACGAATCGCGAGCAAATTTACACCATAGGTGTCTTCCATCGCTGTCTTTTTATACAAACCATTTAATAGATTTTCTACATCTCTATCTTTTTTCACCTCGATGACAATACGAATGCCTTCTTTCGATGACTCATCTCTTACATCATAGATTTCGTCAAACACCTTGTCTTTCATAAGTGTAGCTAGGTTCTCTACCAACTTCGTCTTATTTCCTGTGACGGTATATGGAATCTCTGTAATAACAATATTCTGTCTACCGTTACTACCTTTCTCAATCTCTGTCTTTGCACGAAGACGAATCTTACCTTCACCTGTCTGATAGATGGATTCCATCTCGCTTGCATTAATAATCACCCCACCTGTTGGAAAATCAGGTGCAGGAATATAATCCATCAATTTTGTAATTGAAATACCCGGTCGATCCATGCATGCGATAACAGCATCAATCACCTCCGCAGGGTTATGTGGTGGAATGTTTGTCGCCATACCAACAGCAATACCCGTTGTTCCATTAATCAATAAGTTAGGCAATTGTGCCGGTAAGACCGTTGGTTCTTTCTCGCTCTCATCAAAGTTTGGTATAAATTCAACGAGTCCTTTATCTAAATTTTCTAACATTGTCATCGCTGCCGGCGACAAGCGTGCCTCTGTATAACGCATGGCAGCTGCGCCATCCCCATCGATCGAGCCGAAGTTACCATGGCCATCTACTAATGGTGCATTCAATGAATAATCTTCTGTCATATGAACCATAGCATCATAAATCGAGCTATCGCCATGTGGATGAAATTTACCCATCGTATCACCCACAATACGAGCACTCTTACGATGTGGTTTATCTGGAGATAATCCCAGTTCTCTCATTGCATATAAAATCCTTCGCTGTACAGGTTTTAAGCCATCTCTTACATCCGGCAAAGCACGTGCAACGATGACGCTCATGGCATAGTCACGGAAGGATGTCTTCATCTCTTCTGAAAAATCTAATTCAATTATATTGCTACTCATGTGTGTATTCTCCTTCTACAAATCCAGTTTGGCGTACTTGGCTTCTTCTACAACGAATTGTCTTCTTGGTGGTACATTACTTCCCATCAGCATGTCTGTAACTTCATCCGCTTCCACACTATCACTAATGGATATTCTCGCTAGCTGCCTGGTCTCCGGGTCAAGCGTTGTCTCCCAAAGCTGGTCGGCATCCATCTCTCCTAAACCTTTATAACGCTGTAACCCCAGTATTTTCTTCCCTGAATTCTTACGGAATTTTTCCAACTCATAATCATTAAACAAATACTCAGATGCTCGCTCTTGTTTCTTGCCTTTACCACTAGCCTGATTGTATTCAACACGATAAAGCGGTGGTAAACCACGATAAACTTTACCCTCTAGAATCAGCTCTGGCATAAAACGATAGAAAAATGTTAACAGCAATGTACTGATATGTGCACCATCTACATCGGCATCTGTTAAGATTATAATCTTATCATAACGAAGCTTCTTTATATCAAACTCTTCACCAATTCCACAGCCAAATGCTGCAATCATTGTCTTAATCTCGTTATTGAGAAGTATCTTCTCTAATGGTGCTTTCTCTACATTAATAATCTTGCCACGAAGAGGTAAAACAGCCTGAATCCGACGATTACGCGCTGTCTTAACAGTACCACCCGCCGAATCTCCCTCAACGATATAAACTTCACATTCGGATGACTTCTTCGAGGAACAAGATGCCAATTTACTTCTTGTCTCTACATCACCTAATTGCTTCATAACAGCAGTACGTGCCTTATCACTTGCGCGCCTAGCCTGAGATGACTTGAGAGCATTGTCTAGTATCTTCTTAAGTAGTTCCACATTCTTATCAAAATATCGTTGTGCCTCTACATTCATGACCTCGTCAACTGCTGTTTTCGCATCGGTATTACCTAATTTATTTTTAGTCTGACTTTCAAACTGAGGAGCCGGATGCTTAATTGAGATAATCGCAACGATTCCATTACGCACATCCTTACCATCGAAATTTTCATCTTTCCCTTTTAACACATTTAACTCTCTTGCATACTGGTTCATAATACGTGTCAATGCCATCTTAAACCCTGTGACAAGCGTTCCACCATCGACTAGATTAATTCGATTGCAATAGGAATTAATCTGCTCTGTATAACTGTTCGTATATTGAAAAGCAATCTCTACTTCGATATCACCGCTTTTTCCTTCAATATAGATAACATCATCGTGAATTGGTGATGCATCACGATTGATATATTTTACATAGCTCTGAATTCCATACTCTTCTTGATAAGTCTTCGTCTCACCAGAATTCTCATCATGGAAAATGAGCTTCAGATTCTTATTAAGATAAGCAATCTCCTTTAGCTTCTTACTGATTACTTCTGGCTTGAAGTCCGTTGTTTCAAATACATCTGAAGCAGGATAGAATGTAACCTTCGTTCCCGTATCACTCTTATTGCATTTACCAACAACAGGGAGCATTCCTTTTTCCAATTTCGTTACAGGATGTCCACCATCCTTATACTCATCCACGTATACTTTACCATCACGACGTACCTCGACTGTTATACGAGAGGACAATGCATTGACGACAGATGCGCCTACACCATGAAGACCACCCGACACTTTATATACAGAGTTAGAGAACTTACCACCCGCATGAAGTACAGTATAGACCACGCGAACCGTAGGAATCTTCTGCGTTGGATGAATATCTACAGGGACACCTCGACCATTATCTTCGATTACCACTCCCCCATCTTTTGTCAAGGTAATCGAAATCTCAGAGCAGTAGCCTGCTAGGTGTTCATCAATACCATTATCAAGAATCTCCCAAATCAAATGATGCAAACCTCTTGAGCCCGTACTTCCAATATACATACCAGGTCTCTTACGAACCGCTTCTAATCCTTCTAATACTACAATCTGACTTCCATCATAATCTTGCATTCTATAATCCCCATTTCATTTATCTTAGCTTATTCTGTATTATTTTACACACTCTATTCAGTTTACTATAACAAAAATAATTTTTCAAGCATACCTTCATTATTGACAAGCTTTCACAAAGTTCCTATAATAAGAGAGCATATTACAAGATTGAAGGAGGAACACTATGAATAAGACACCATTTGTGACAAAAGAGCAAGTGCAGGAGATTGAGAATACTTATAAAACCCCATTCCATCTCTATGACGAGAAGGGTATCCGTGAGAATGCACGTAAGTTAAAACAAGCATTTTCCTGGAACAAAGGTTATCGTGAGTATTTTGCTGTCAAAGCAACACCCAATCCATTTATTTTAAAAATCCTGCAGGAAGAGGGCTGTGGTGTAGACTGTTCTTCCCTTACTGAATTGATGCTTTCTGAGGCACTCGGTTTCACACATGAGGACATCATGTTTTCTTCAAACGTTACACCAATGGAGGAGTATGATAAAGCATCCGAGTTAGGAGCATATATTAATTTAGACGACTATACACACATTGACTTTTTAAAAGAAGGTCCTGGAATTCCTGAGACCATCTTCTGCCGATACAATCCAGGCGGTGTATTTTCCCTTGGAACAGACATTATGGACAACCCAGGTGATGCCAAATATGGATTTACAAAAGAACAGCTCATTGATGGTTATAAAAAGCTGATGAAACTTGGTGCTAAGAATTTTGGTATTCACTCTTTTATCGCTAGCAACACTGTAACGAATGAGTATTATCCGACGCTTGCAGGTATCCTATTTGAATTAGCTGTAGAGTTAAAAGAAAAAACTGGTGCAAATATTAAATATATTAACCTATCGGGTGGTGTAGGAATCCCTTACACTCCAGACCAAGAGCCAAATGATATTCTTGCCATCGGCGAGGGTGTTCGTAAAAAATTCGAAGAGATTTTGGTTCCTGCTGGGCTCGGTGATATTGCTATCTTCACCGAATTGGGTCGATTCATGCTAGGCCCTTATGGACAACTTGTCACAAAAGCGATTCACGAAAAACACATCTATAAAGAATACATTGGACTAAACACTTGTGCTTGCGACTTGATGCGTCCTGCTATGTATGGTGCATATCATCACATCACCGTCCTTGGTAAAGAAAATGCGCCTTGCGACCACAAATACGATATTACCGGTTCCCTCTGTGAGAACAATGATAAGTTTGCTGTCGACCGTATGCTCCCTAAGATTGATAAGGGCGATTATCTAGTCCTCCATGACACTGGAGCTCATGGATATGCAATGGGTTATAACTATAACGGCAAATTAAAATCTCCGGAATTGTTGTTAAAAGAAGACGGCAATGTACAGATGATTCGACGTGGTGAGACCCCACAGGACTACTTCTCAACTTTTGATTTTTGTGACATTCTAAAAGATATGAAATACTAGACATTAAAAGGGGCTGTTGCAAAATAGCTGATTACTCAGCTATTTTGCAACAGCCCCTTTTTAATATATAAATACAGG
>CAZUGH010000026.1:0-9872 GCA_964619785.1 uncultured Lachnospiraceae bacterium
TATCCGCGGAGGCATGGCCACCAAGGAAAAATATCTTCATATGAAGGCTACTGGCATTTAATTTAAAAGGGCTGCCCTCAGGCAGCCCTCTACTTGTGCTATTTTGATTTTATTGTCACCATCAGATATTCCGAGTGATGTCCTGTTCGCACGGCATAGCCCCATCCTGCCATTCCGGATGACACAATCACTTGGAAATTGTCCTGGCGTTTGTATCCATAGTTTAATTCACCAAATCCCATCACATCAGAAATCAGTCCAACCGGCCAAATCTGACCACCATGTGTATGCCCTGATAACTGAAGATCCACACCTTGTTCCTGATTCTCTACCAAGTCAACTGGCTGGTGATCTGCTAGTAGAATAAAGTCCTGCTTATCAACTCCATTCAACAGCTCACTCGTTGTCAAACGTGGAATCTCTCCACCAAATGAACGATCAACGCGCCCCACCAGCGTGAAGTCATCGGCCACTTGATAGCTGCTATCCTCGATAACATGAATGCCTACCTGATTCATCTGTGTCGCCAGTTCCTCCGGCGTGAAAGCAGGAGAACTTGAATAGGTCGCTTTATCATGATTGCCATATACATAGAATGTTCCATATGTGGAATTGATACCTGCCAATTCCTTCATCGCACTCATCATTCCTTGCATAGAAGTATTTTCATCCACAATATCGCCGCACAAGAGAACCAAATCCGGCTTCTGGCTTCCAATCTCATCACAATAATCTTGTAATGTATCTAAATCCATCGTTGTCTCAAAATGCAAATCCGAAATCATCGCCACTTTGTAATCCTTGCTCAATGACTTATTCGTCTCGATGGTGTATGGCGTTTCAATCACATGATGCATATTGAAATATCCATATCCAACCACAGCAAGTCCCAGAAGAATCGGAGCCAAACCGCACAGGTACACTTTTGTCAGCCAAAACTCCTTATCATGACTTGCCTTCTTCACAATCTGGTGAATCAAATCAAGACACAAGGAAAATACAATGATATGCAAGATAACCAACGCTGGCAATCCCCAGATATTTGCCGCCAAAAGCGATATCAGAATGGAGATAACCACGAGAAAACGTTTCCTTGACTTCTTACCAAAATCCATTTTCCAAAAAGATAAGCTCCTCTTTAAAAAGTGATACATGTATATTGCTACCGGTGCTAAAATAATTAGTGGCAATGCCACAAACATAATCCATCTCATTAAAGTACCTCATTATTCTTTCGTATTTTTAATAGAATACTATTTTCTCAAAGGATTTTCAATCTTTTCAGAAAATATTGCTATGATGTTATCTAAGTTTTTGCTATACTAGAGTCACGATTATACAGAATGGAGGACATGAACATTTATGAAAAAGAAACCAAGAATTCTGCTCTTTGGACTACTGATACTTGTATTTTCCTGTGGATTTATTATCACGGGCTGTAGCCAGTCTACCGATGAACAGAAAGTACTCAACGTAGGAACGAATGCGGAGTTCCCACCATTTGAGTATGTTAATGACGATGGCGATATCGATGGATTTGATGTGGCCATCATGAATGCCATTGGTGAGAAAATGGGCTATCAGGTTCATTTTACCAACATGGAATTCAAATCACTTACCGCCTCGCTTAAGACAGGCGGTCTCGATGCCGTTGCTGCTGGTATGACCATCACCGACGAAAGAAAGCAATCGGTAGATTTCTCCGATGGCTATTATGAGGCAACTCAGTGCATCATTGTTGGCAAAGACAGTCCGGTATCTACAATGAAGGATTTAGAGGGGAAAAGCATTGCTGTTCAAGAGGGTACGACAGGCGATCTGATGGCGACACCTGGTACCGATGACTCTGCCCTAGAAGATGCTACCGTCAAGCGATTCAAAAAGGGTTCTGATGCCATTATTGAATTGAAAAATGGTGGCGTGGATGCTGTCGTAATCGACCAGGCTCCCGGCGAGCGTTTTGTCAATCTCAACCAAGATTCACTTAAGCTTGTCAAGGACAATACTGCTGCGGAGGTTTATGGTATCGCAGTAGCGAAGGGCAATTCGAAGCTCTTGTCTGATATCAATGAAGGGCTGAAATCAATCAAGGCAGATGGATCCTTCGACCGCATCTTCAGCGAGTATATTGAAGGCAACTCACAAGAGGGAAGCGTTGCTTCTGACAACATTTTCATTCATTTCGTCAACAAGCTCAAATATGTTTTCGTTGATACAAAAGGGTATCAGTTACTAGCAAAGGGGCTCGGTGTTACACTTGGAATTTCCGTTGCAGCCTGTCTCCTTGGTATCATTCTCGGTTTCATCGTGGCTTTGATGAAACTTACAGAAGTCCGTCGCAAGAAGAAGACGATTCTGTCACGCATTGCAAATCTCTATATTGACATCCTTCGCGGAACACCTGTTATGGTTCAGCTTTTGATCATCTATATGGTGCTGTTTCAAAACAAGTTTGGTGTAATCGCCGCCATCATCACATTCGGTATCAATAGTGGTGCTTATGTCGCAGAGATAATCCGTGCTGGTATCCTTGCGGTTGACCCTGGTCAGATGGAGGGTGGTCGTTCTCTCGGATTTACATACGGACAGACGATGCGTTATATCATTTTACCTCAGGCAATCAAAAACATTCTTCCAGCCCTGGGTAATGAAATGATTACATTAGTAAAAGAGACCTCCATCGTCGGCTATGTTGCAATTGCAGATTTGACGAAGGCTTCTGACTTCATCATTTCTAGAACCTATGAAACATTTCTACCACTCATCGCCATTGCGATTATTTATTACCTTGTCGTGAAGATTATGACCAAAAGCTTGGGTGTATTTGAAAGGAGGCTTCGTCTCAGTGATCAACGTTAAAAATCTCAAAAAAGACTTCGGTGACCTATCTGTTCTGAAAGGAATCGATACTCACATAACCGCTGGAGAATGTGTCGTCGTAATCGGTCCATCTGGCTCCGGCAAGAGCACTTTCTTACGTTGCCTCAATCGTCTAGAAGATGCAACTGAAGGAAGCATTGTTATCGATGGGACGGATATCCTCTCAGCTGATACCGATATCAATCAAGCAAGGCAGCAAATTGGCATGGTATTCCAGCACTTTAATCTCTTCCCTCACAAAACCATTTTGGAAAATGTAACGCTAGCTCCTATGAAGCTCAAGAATCTATCGGAAGAAGATGCCAAAAAACAAGCTATCGAATTACTGACTAAGGTTGGTCTAGCAGACAAAATCAACACCTATCCCGCACAGCTATCTGGCGGGCAGAAACAACGTGTTGCTATCGCTCGTTCTCTAGCCATGAATCCAAAAGTAATGCTATTTGACGAACCCACATCAGCACTCGACCCTGAGATGGTAGGCGAAGTACTTGAAGTTATGAAAGACTTGGCAAAAGGCGGCATGACCATGGTTGTAGTAACTCACGAGATGGGATTTGCCAAAGATGTTGCACACCGAGTCCTATTCATGGCAGACGGAAATATCGTCGAAGAGGGTACCCCAACCGAAATCTTCGAGCACCCACAACATGAACGTACCAAAGCATTTGTAGGTGTCATCTAATTTATATTGCAATATGGGTAGAACCCTGTTCACCGTTTACGGTGGGCAGGGTTCTTTTCGGCTCTAATTTGGTTGCCTGCTGTGGTGCCGGCGGGCGGTAGGGAAAATGGGCTAAAAATTCGACTTTTTGGCCGTTTATACCCCGCTCCCATAAATTGGATTCTTGAAACAACGTAATTGTGTACAGGCAATTATTGTAAATTGTGAAAAGTGGCAGTACATATGAAAAAAGCCAATATTATACCCCGGTTTTTACGAAAACCGGGGTATAATAGCATAAATATCTATAGTTACTGCCAAAATCCTAAATTGTAAATATATTACACAACGTAAATGCGTTGTTTGTCAAGGGTGCCAAATTAGAGGCGGGGTATAAATCAAGAAATTATAGCATCTATACCCCGCTGAGTGTATTTAACCCATTTCACCAGCACCTCTACCAGCCAAAACGCCAGCAACCCCGCCGGCACCTCCGCTCACAACGAAATTTTCCGTACTGCAGATGCCTACATACTAATCCGGCAGCTGCTTCCTTCACTATTTCTCGTAATCTCTATCTTTCGTTCGATACGCTCTTTCAGTTCTGCTACATGTGAGATGATGCCTACCATTCGGTTGCCATGTGCCAGTTGCATTAGCACCTCAATTGCCTGTTCGAGTGAGGTGCTGTCTAGGCTTCCGAAACCTTCATCGATGAACATGGCATCAATTTCAATTCCTCCTGCAGTACTTTGCATCACATCGGACATTCCTAGTGCGAGGGCAAGGGCTGCTTTGAAGGATTCGCCGCCTGATAAACTTCCGACGGAGCGAAGCGCACCGATGTAGTAATCCATGATTTCCAATTCAAGTCCTGATTTTCTAACCTTATCTGACGCACTTTCACGACAACGAAGTTCGTATTGGCCACCGCTCATGAGGCGAAGACGCTTATTTGCCTCCCATACAACACGCTTGAAGTAAAAGCCCTGGACATACTTTTCAAAATCCACCTTATCCTTGCCTGAAAGCGTACCGTTCGCTGTCTCGGATAGGCTTTTCACCATCAAGTAACGTTCGCGCGTTTTACCTTGTTCCTTTACAAGTGCGACGACGTTCTGCCGGATCTTTTCATTTTCTGTCCATATTGCATGATAAGATAAATACAATTCATCCTGATGAGCCTGCTGAAGTTTCATATCCGCAAGTTCAGCTGTTAACATATCTACATCTAGTGTAGCACTCTCTAAAAGTTTCTGTTCTAGAGCCTCGTGTTGCAAAGATTGTTCCTCGAGTTGGCCTCGCTTAGCCGCGAGGTTCTGTTGGCATTGTTGCTGCTTCGTTTCTGTTGTGCTAACATCGTTTTGATATTTCTCATGCTTGCATTTTTTCTCTTCTAATTGCACTCTCGCTGTATCTTCATCGGGATAACGCAACTGATTCGACTGTTCCTTCAGCTTGGTTTCGATGACACGAAGCTGTAGCTCTATCTCATGAAGGGCTTTGCGATTTTCCTCTAGTTTGGTGGTGTCTTCTTGAATCTTCTGTTCGCATTGCTGTACCAGCCCAACTGCTTGAATGCGCTGACTATCCTTTTCCTTCATAGATTGTAGATTCTGCGCTACCGCCTCTGTCTCGGTTTTGAATAAGGCAAATTTATCCTCATATGGCAGGCACTCCACTGGAATTCGTCCCTGTAGTGTCTGTATTTCACCCTTTTTCACGGTGCAAGCCTGAATCTCCTGCTGCCAGATGGATTGCGCAGATTCCTCTGCCTGCTTCGCTGCGTCAAGCTGCTCCTTTGTAACAGCCTCGTCTTCTAGTTTGGCCTTCTGTGGATGGTTCGTCGAACCACACACGGGACAAGGCTCGCCCTCAGTTAGATGTGACGCTAGGATTCCTGCCTGTTGGTGATAATAAGATAACTCCATCGTGTGATAAGCGTCCCGTGCATTCGCATACTCTTGTTCAAGTTGGATGACACGCGCCTGCATATCTTCTAATGACTGCTCCTGCACCGCTATTTTATCTAGCAAATCACGCGTCAACTCAAATCGTTTCGTTTGTTCTTCAAGACTCTGTTGTTTCAGTGTCAGCCGTTCTAATTGTACCGGAATATCCGCTAACTCCTGACTTCGTGATGCCGCCTGCTGACTCTTCTCCGAAAGCTCCTTAAGCTCACCCGCCAAAGTCTTACCAGCAGCTTCTAACTTGCTTTGCGTTTCCTCAAGCCGTATCTTCTCCTTACGATGTTCTTCACGAAGAGTATATTCTGGCAATACCTTCTCCTCTTCCATAATCTCATGAGACATCAGCGTATTGGCATCCTTTAAATCTAGTAATTGAGTGGCAGCATGATGTAACTCCTGCAACTGCTCCTCTAGCTTACGGACTTCCTCACGACCACGACTTTGATTTTCTTCATTGAGTTTTAGCTGCTCCTTCACAGACTCCTGCTGATGAAGCAGTTCCTCTTGCACCTTCACCTTACTTCCAAGGCTCTCCCTAGCGGACTTTGCAAGCGCTGCAAGCGACTTGCCCTCATCGACTAAGTCCGGTAGAAGTTCTTGAATCAACTCCAGATTTCCTGAATCCTTACCCTGCTGCAATTGCATATAAAACTTCGAGTCCTCGCATGCCTCAACACCCATCAGGTATTGCGACATACTCTTATCAAAATCCTTACACATACCCGCCAACTCGCGCTCTAGCTGGCCGAGGCGAAGCTGCAACTGATAATGTGGCATCGTGTTGAACACATTTCGAAAGATTTTTCCACGGTCCTCGCTACTGGCATTCAAAAGTTTCATGAACTCACCCTGCGCAATCATCGAAATCTGTTTGAATTGATTCTTATCCACGCCTAACAACTGGATAATTGCCGCACTCACCTGACGAAAACCACTGACCTGACTACCGTCGGGACATAATAATAGGGCATCCTGTTTCTGCGGAGTCATACCGTTACCACGTTTACTCTGACGCATATATTCTGGATTTCTGACAATCTCGTATCGTTCACCACGATGTAGGAAAATGAGACGCACCTGCGTTGCCGTATCTTCTTTGGCATATCCACTGCGTAACGAGTCCGTTTTCCTGGTATCACCACTTGCTTCACCAAAAAGAGCAAAACATATTCCGTCGAAAATCGTTGTTTTACCAGCACCCGTATCACCACTAATTAGGAAAATACCGTGTGTTCCCATTTGTTCAAAAGAAATCTCGCACTCGCCGCCAAAGGGGCCAAAAGCTGTCATTGTTAATTGTAATGGTTTCACTTAGCTCCCTCCTTCTCGAGGAGGCACTTCTGTTCCTCCGTCAACGGCACATTATTTTGTTTCTCATAAAATTCCGAAAATAAATCAAACATCGACATATCCTGAACCTTCTCAGCAGACAAAGAGATATCATCTTGAATTCGTGTGCGCTGGTTGTCAAAATCAAGCCGTAACACATGGGGATAGACATTGCGCAACGTACGAAGTGGATCATATAATTCTTCCTCATCTGTCAAAATTGCTCGTATATAATCATCTGTGTTTGCCATTTTATAAGTTGCCGGTTCTATTAGCTCCTCACATTTTCCACGAATCACGCGCATGTCCCGAAGCGGCTTGAGGGGAATCGTATGCAGCGTTACATTTTCCTCACATGTGATAATCATCACAGACTTCTCTGGCATGATGCCACCGCGCACCTCAGCCTCTGAAAAGGAATACTTAAGTGGTGAGCCAGAATAATACACCGAGTCACGCTTGACCGCTTGTGGCACATGAAGATGCCCGAGTGCCACATAATCAAAATCGTCAAATAAAGAGGCATCCACATTGTCCACGCCTCCCACATTAACGCTTTCCGAATCACATCGTACACGCTCGGTATGCCCACCCGTCACAAATTGATGTGCAACCAAAATATTGCGAGCATCCTTATCAACGGGTTGCGCTTCAAGGATTTTCTCTACTGCCTCCTGGTAACTTTCAACTTCGCCAAAATAAGGACGCACTGAAGAAGGCTTTATAAATGGAAGCAGATAAACATCCACCTTGCCATACGAATCCTCGAGGTGAATACACTTCATGCTCCCATCAAAATTGCCCTGAATGTAGATTCCACTCTCTTCCATGATACTCTCGCCAAAGTGAATTCGTTGTCCCGAATCATGATTTCCACTAATCAAGAAAACCTTGTAACTCGCCTGACTGCATGCCGTCAGAAAACTGTCGAACAAAGCAACTCCTCGTTCTAATGGTACTGATTTATCGTAGATATCTCCTGCCAACAAGATTCCATCTACGGCCTCATCTTTTGCGATGGATAAAATTTGCTTTAGTATATATTCCTGATCTTCTAAGAATGAATATTCATGAAGTCTTTTTCCAATATGTAAGTCTGATACATGAAGAAATCTCATTTTCTACCTCCTAATATGATAGAACACACTTTTTTCACATTTTCCACACAAACAGTCCACAAAATCCAAATATAATATGTTTAACAGTTAATCATAACTGAAGCCTTCTAGGACGGCTGTATCAACCGTACAAAGCTCCTAGATAACATACACTCTCTTTTCATTACATGGGTCGCTAGCGATAGCGGCCCAAACCATTTATCTAGATAGATAATTCTGAAGTTCTTTTTTCAATTCCCCGACATTTACCGGCTTCGCTAAATGCGCATTCATACCGGCCTCTTCTGACTTTACCACTCTCAATTCGTGTCATATCAAGCACATCATTAATCAAGGTCAATAAGAAATGCGATGACATATCAATCTTTTTAATACAATCTTCCACACGCTTTGGATTGTCCATATTCATCTTGGCAATCTCTGTCATACCAATAATTCTGTTCATCGGCGTTCTGATATCATGAGACATCCGAGCAAGAAATTCACTCTTTGCCTTGTTCGCGCCCTCTGCCGCTAGCATCGCATTGTGCAGGAATTCACGTTGTTCAAGTGCCACGCTCTTCTGTACACTAATATCACGAAAGGCAACCAAGATTCGTTTACCATCTACCTGTGGGACAAAAACAGTTTGTACGCTTGTCCATACATACTCTCCATCCAATGCATTCTGACGGAATTCCTCTTCCATATTGATTGCACCTTTTTGAAGCCTTCGCAGTAAGACGTCAAGGTCAAAAATCTTATGCATCGCCTCTCGTTCCTCAGGATGAACGTATTTCTCAATATAATTGGTCCCGCCTTGACTGTATTTTCCACGAGAACCCATCACGCCATTCTCTTTCTGGGAAAATACAAGCTCATAGGTATCTTCTTCTAAATCCACCTCATAAACCGCAAAATAGCTCTGACCTAACAACTCAACTGTTCGATGATATCGCTGCTTCGCCTGCTGTTCCCGTTGCTCTTCCAACATCTGCTGTGTAATATCACTAATATATAGATATAATAGCACCTCATTCTTAATTGGATCTTGAAGCAGATGCATATCAAATTGCTCCCAGCCCTCGCCAAACGTACTAGTTACACCACATCGAAAGCTGATATCATATTCACCCTTATGAAAACGATGAATCAGATCATTTGCCTCAAAATACTGCTTCACCGCTTCTTGACTGTTCACGTCAACACGGGCAAGAAAGAAATTAAACAAATTACCATAGGAAAAATCTAGCTGACGTTCACCCTTTTCCCAGTAGTTTGTAATCTCACCCGAAGTCAGGTTGGCAACCAGTATAGCTTTTTTCTCGTGTGCCATCTTCACGCAATTCTTCTGTTCTCTCTCAAGACGGCCTTCAAGCAGCTTCTGCTTGCTGATATCTTCTAAAACACCGAGTGCACGGACAGCATGTCCTTTTTCATCAAAGATAGGACTGACAATCAGGTTCACCCAAGTATATCTTCCGCCCATACTACGCACTCTGAATTGAATATCTACCACCGGTTCGCCTTGTCTAAGCTTTCTAAATCCCTCTTCAATAACAGCAAAATTATCCGGGTGTACAATCTCTAAGCGGAACAAATGCCAGCGCTAACAATCCTAAAGCAAGACTTCCCCTTACGATAAATAAAAGCGCATTATTCCGGAAAGGTGTTACCATGGCGGCACTTATTTTATCCGAAAGCTTAACATAGACAAACCAATCATTCACATATAATGGTAAATAGTAACCATTTATCAGACTTCCTCCATCCTGATAACTGATTTTTCCCGGTTTACGATTATGAAAATCATCTTCTTTACTAAGGATATTCTTAATCGAAGCTCCCTCTCCTGTAATCATCTCACCTTCCCGGTCAACGATGTGATAAGAAGCATTTTCCGAAAATGTATCGGTAGAAAACTTCGTTGCC
>CAZUGH010000026.1:9972-22387 GCA_964619785.1 uncultured Lachnospiraceae bacterium
AACGATGTGATAAGAAGCATTTTCCGAAAATGTATCGGTAGAAAACTTCGTTGCCAAATCATCTAGTTCAAAGATACCTGTCACACCAATTACCCCTAAATCCTTAACAACTAGTGGTGTGTATACAAGAATCACTCTCTCATCAATGTATCTTGACATAACTGGCTGGGAAATACCCGATCTGCCGTCTGTCAATTTCTTATAATAATCTCGGTCACCTATATTAATTGGCTGTATCCTGCTGCGATTTCATCCATGTATTGAACACTAATCTCACCCATTTTCTTGCTATTATTTCGAAAATAACTAAAAAAGGTACTGATAATCATCAGGACACTGACTGTAACTGCGATAACAAACCATGGTATTCTCTTCATATAATCCCTTATCCTCCGCTTCTAAGCGTTAAACCTGTGCATATAATAGAATTATATCATAGAAAATTCATAATTGATACTAAAGGAGATAAATTTTTGTCCATTATTAATCGTCTAAATCTGTTTCTATGGGGTGGACCGCTGATGGTTCTGCTATTAGGAACACACATTTATCTGACCATCTTCTATCGCCTGCCACAACGTCATCTAGGATTGGGCCTTTCCTATGCTTTTCAAAAAAATGGACTTACTACACTCACAACAACACTCGCTGCCACATTAGGGACCGGCAATATTATTGGTGTAGGAACTGCTGTATTCTATGGAGGTCCCGGAGCGGTATTCTGGTGCTGGCTCACGGGGCTTCTAGGAATGGCAACAACTTATGCAGAAAGCCACCAGGCACTAAGCCATCAGCATAAAGGTCAGGGAGGCACGATGTATCTCCTTCATCACCTCTTAGGACACCGAAAAATGGCATGTTTCTATGCAGGAGCTCTGTGTCTGGCAGCATTTTTGATTGGATGCACAACTCAAGTCAATGCCATTGTAACTGTCTGCCACCAATTCATGTCTGTACCTGATTGGAGTATCGGTCTAGTCACAGCGGTTCTAACTGGCATGATCCTTCTCCCGGGCAGCAAAAACATGGAGCGATGTTGTATGGCCTTAGTTCCTATCATGAGCATCCTCTTCACCGGAAGTTGTTTCTACATATTAATTAAAAATTATACCATCATCGGTTCCTCTATCTGCTTGATACTAAAGAGTGCCTTTTCTCCAAGTGCAATTAGTGGCGGTGTTCTTGGTTTTACTGTCAACAAAGCTGCACGGTTCGGCATTGCAAGGGGACTCTTCACCAACGAGGCTGGATTAGGAACAGCAGGTGTCATTGCCGGTCAGGCACCAGCCAATCAAATCAAGTCACAAGCTTCCCTCTCCATGTGTGCCACTTTCTTTGATACCGTTTTCATGTGTGGAGTCACCGGCATCGTAATTGTTATCTATGTTATGAACACACCCTCTATCCTCACAACGGGTGATGCGGGTTCTCTGGCCGCCCAGGCATTTTCCACGATTCCCGTTATCGGGCCAGAGCTTCTCGCACTCGAGATTGCCTGCTTTGCTGTAGCTACACTCATCGGCTGGTCCTATATCGGCTGGCAGGGTGCTTCGTATCTTGGGGGTCAAAAAGGCACCCGGCTCTATCAGTTCACCTACTTGGTGATGATTGTGCTGGGCGCCTCATTTTCCCTGGAATTCTTATGGGAGATGACCGATTTTATTAATATCTTTCTTGTACTTCCGTGTGTATATTGCTTATGGAAGATTACTCTTTTACGGGCTTCTTCAAAATAGCCAATAATATCATTCCCACGAGCGAACCTGCTGCCAATGCGATGAGGTACATCAACGGATTACCAACCACACCAACTACGAAAATGCCGCCATGAGGTGCTCGCAAGGTACAGCCAAATGCCATCGAAAGTCCACCTGCTACGGCAGAACCGATAATACAAGATGGAATCACACGAATGGGATCTGCTGCCGCAAATGGAATCGCACCTTCTGAGATAAAGCACAAGCCCATTACATAATTGACGATACCTGATTTTCTCTCTTCTCCTGTGAAACGATTTTTGAAAAATGTAGTACATAGCGCAATCACAAGTGGTGGAACCATACCACCAACCATAACAGCCGCCATAATATCGAGATTTCCCGATGCAATGGATGCCGTACCAAATACATAAGCCGCCTTGTTGAATGGGCCACCCATGTCGATGGACATCATACCACCAAGTACGCAACCAAGAAGAATCTTACTGCCACTTCCCATCGCTGTCAGACCATGGCTTAATCCTTCATTTAACATCGCTACAACTGGATTGATTGCACACATAATCAGACCAATCAGGAAAATTCCAAGCAGCGGATATAGAAGAACTGGCTTGATTCCCTCTAAACTCTTTGGAAGCTTGGTAAATATCTTCTTTAGCAACAAGACGAGATATCCAGCTACAAAACCAGCAATCAACGCACCGATAAAACCAGCCGATACCGCATTTTCTCCTGTTGGATTTGATAATGTCATGCCAAGATTGGCTATCATACCACCGACAAAACCAACTGCCAATCCTGGTACATCGGCAATACTCATTGCAATGTAACCCGCTAAAACAGGAAGCATAAATCCAAATGCCTGACCGCCGACAGATTTCAAGAATGCGGATACCGGTGTTCCCATACCAAAATTGCCTGGATTGGCTGCATCAAAAGTATCGAATAAGAATGCCAACGCAATCAGAATTCCTCCACCTGTAACGAATGGCAACATATGTGAAACGCCATTCATCAGGTGCTTGTAAATCTGGTGTCCAATACTCTCCTTGCCCGTGCTCTTAACTTCTGCTTTTTCATTGCTATGAAAGACCTTCGTCTTCTCATCAAGGACTTCTTCAATCAGCTCGGCTGGCTTATGAATTCCCTCCGATACTGGTGTCTGCACTAATTTCTTACCATCAAATCGTGCTGTCTCAACTTTCTTGTCTGCCGCGATGATGATTCCCTTTGCTCCGGCAATCTCCTCTGCTGTCAACTCATTCTTGACACCACCAGAACCATTGGTCTCAACCTTAATGGTATAGCCCATCTTCCCTGCTTCCTTCTCGAGTGCTTCAGCTGCCATATACGTATGTGCAATTCCCGTTGGACATGCTGTGACTGCCAACAAATCATACTTCTCATTCTTCGTTACCTCAGGCTCTGGCACAACCTCCTGTGGATACTTCTCAGCTTCCTTGGCATCTATCATCTCAAGAAAGGCTTCCACTGACTGTGTCTTCACCAGACCCTCACGGAAATCATCATCCATCAGAATCGTAGACAGATGTGATAACACCTCTAGATGCACATCACTTCCATCCTTTGGCGCTGCCAGCATAAAGAATAGATTGCTTGGCTGCTCATCGAGCGCCTGACAATCCACGCCCTGTGGCACTGTCATGGCAACAACACCTGGCTGCTTCACCCCATCACTTTTTGCATGTGGAATCGCAATTCCTTCTCCAATCGCGGTAGGACCTTCCTCATCTCTTGCCTCAATCCCCTGACGATACACATTAACATCTGATAGATTGCCAACCTTCTCCTGCAAACCAATCAACAAATCATATGCAGCTGCCTTATCTGCTGGACTCTGTCCTAGCAAAACTCCTTGTGGCTTTAACAAATCAATAATTTTCATAGCTTTCACCTCATTCATCAAATACAATCTCACTCAACAGTTCCATAATCCGTCCACGTCTAGCCAAACCATCCGAGAATGCCGTCGCACTTCCCGATGCCGTTCCCATACGAAGCGCATATGCGTAATCTCTTGAATCTAAGTAGCCTGCCAAGAATCCCGCTACCATCGAATCTCCTGCACCTACTGAGTTCTTCACCTCTCCAACAGGTACACCGATACGATATACTTTGCCATCCTCGGCAACTAATATCGCTCCATCTCCTGCCATCGAGATGAGTACATTCATCGCTCCCATCTCTTGAAGCTTCTTCGCATGTTCGATTAGTTCCTCGTCCGTTTTTAGCTCAACGCCAAACATCTCACCAATCTCAAAATTATTCGGCTTAATCAGAAACGGATGATACTTCAACACATTTTTCAATAAATCCTTCGTCGCATCCACGACAACACGAACACCTCTGCCATCAACCAGTGCCATAATCTGCTCATAGATATCTTCTGGCATACTACTCGGAATGCTTCCTGCCAACACCAAGGTATCTCCTTCATCAAGAAGCTTCATTTGAGCCATCAATTCTTCCAAAGCATGCTGTGGAATAGCAGGTCCAGAAGCATTAATCTCCGTCTCCTTCCCCGCTTTAATCTTCACATTAATCCGGGAAAGTCCTGCTGGAAGCTCAATGAAACTGCCCTGGATACCCATCTGCATCACGCCGTCTTCAATTGCCTTTCCTGTAAATCCAGCCACGAAGCCCAGTGCTACCGACTTATGTCCGAGTTCCTTAAGTACATAAGACACATTAATTCCCTTGCCGCCAATATACACTTCTTCACCTGTTGTTCGGTTTACTCTGTCCTCTGTCAATTCATCCATATGAACGACATAATCAAGTGCTGGATTAAAAGTAACTGTGTAAATCATAACTTCACCTCCGTTATCTCTGTCAATTCTTCATATTTAGTATCTGGAATATGGTCGGTAATCATACAAGCATCCTTAATTTCCCCAAAAGTAACCGACGTTACACGGGAAAATTTCGTATGGTCAGCCAATATATACTTGGAAGCTGCCATCGCAAGTGCTGTCTTCTTCATATGTGCTTCTTCAATGTCTGGAGTGGTGTATCCCTTACGAACCGATATACCATTGGCTCCGACAAATGCTTTTGTAAAATTAAAACCCGTCAACTGCTCCAATGCTGTCGTACCAACAACAGCCTCTGTATGGACTCGTAACTCCCCACCAAGCATGTGGGTTCGAATCCCTTTCTTAGCCAGCTTACTCGCGTGACCTACGCCATTCGTTACGACAACTGCCTTCGTATGTTCCATATAATCAATCATCATCTCTGTTGTAGTTCCTGCATCTAGGAAAATGAAATCATCATCCTGAATTAAGCTAGCTGCGTATCTTGCAATCGCTCGCTTCTCCTCCACATTCTGAGAAGCCTTCTCACTGACTGCCTCTTCCTGTGTATGATTCCTCTCTTCAATGATGGTAGCTCCACCATGCACTTTCTCAAGTTTGCCAAGCTTGTCAAGCTGACATAAATCTCGTCGTATCGTCGACTCACTCGTTGACATCCGCTTCGCTAGCTCTGTCACCGTGACCGTTCGTTTCTTCTCTAGTTCGCTCATAATAAATCGAAATCTCTCTTGCGATAACATACGAATCCTCCGTTCTGAGTGGTTTACTTTATCATCTATAACCTCATTATAACAAGAAAGTGGGCAATGTCAATCATTTTCTTTCATTTTCAATCATTAAAATGCAAAAAAATTCAAATCCACTCACTTCATCCGTAAATCGATTTGAATTTTCCTTAGTATATTGTTTGATAAATAAATGCATTTCCCCGCTTGCCCACACGTTCAACCAAGCCAAGAAAATGAAGTATATTGAGTGCTGTCTGAGCTTGCCCCAGTGGGAGTTTTGATGCCTTGGCAAAATCCTTAGTCAAAAACTCATCTGGTAATTCCTCTGGTATCAACATCATGTAATCTCGCGGACATTCAATCAGTATGTCCTCAATCAGTTCAACCGGAATCCGGTCGTGACGCACCGAGCCCTTCTTGCGATCCTGACTCCAGCCATTTAACAATCTCGACTCTTCCACATCAATCATCAACAGCCGAATGCGCAGATTTTCATTCATAAGAAATGGCTTAATCTTGTATAACTCCTTAAATGCCATATAGGGAGTCCCTCTCTTCGGCGACTTCCGTCGGCTCGTCACCTCGCCTGTATCCTCATCAATCCAGGACAGCCACTTCGTCGCAGGAATGGGATGAACGATTGTCACCTGGTACAAAGGCAAAAAGCTCTCAAGCTTGCGGCGCATCACATTGAAACTGCGTGTCTGAATCTCCAAAATCTCCTGGCCATGGCGCACATCCGCCACAAATCCATTCGTTGGAATCTCATGATACTGCTCGTCTGGCTCCACATAATTCTTCACAACCGCATGCATCGTCTTCTCACTCAGCGTACCAATGCCCTCACGTTCTCGTTGCTGATAGACAATCTTGTCACAAGCCTCCTGAAATCGTTCCTTACTTGCTTTGTCCATAATATGCATTCGCACCATGTTTTCTAAAATAATGCTTGTCCATCAGATAATCCGGAGCTGGCTTCACAGATGGATTCAACGACATCGTATGATGTGCCATCTCTGCCACTTTGTCCAAAACAACCGCATTATACACGGCATTGGCTGCATCGGTTCCCCAGGCAAAAGGTCCATGATTCTTCACAACGATTCCTGGCACTTCCATCGGATCTCGCTCTGCAATTGTCTCGATAATCACCTTGCCCGTATTACGCTCGTAGGCTTCATTAATCTCCTCAGCTGTCAAGTCTCTCGTACATGGAATTGCTCCATAAAAATAATCTGCATGTGTCGTTCCGAGTGCTGGGATTGCCATACCTGCCTGTGCAAAGCTAACTGCCCAAGTCGAATGAGTATGTACAACACCACCGATATTCGGATATGCCTTATATAACTCCACATGAGTTTCTGTATCAGAAGAAGGTCGATAGACGCCCTCCACAACATTCATATCCAGATCAACTACCACCATATCATCTGGGGTAAGTTCATCATATTCTACGCCACTTGGCTTAATAACAATCAAATTCTTCTCGCGGTCAATGCCACTTACATTGCCCCACGTATAAATCACCATTCCTTTGGCTACTAAGTCCATGTTGGCTTCGTATACATCTTTTTTTAACTGCTCTAGCATGTCATATCCTCCTGACCAAATATTGTGACTTCATTGTAGCACTGATTCTTTTACATTTCAATGAAACTTGCCACATTCACACAACCTTGCTATACTTATTTTATAATTTTCGACAGGAGGTCCTCCCTTTGGACAACTTTATCTATAGTATTAATGCCACTCTTCCCATCTTCGTTCTCATGATTCTGGGAAAATTCCTTTATAAAGTAAAGATTATCAACGAGCCATTTGCCAAGGCTGCAGACAAATTTGTATTCTATGCAGCACTTCCGGCGCTTGTATTTCGTGATCTGAGTGAAGCAGATATATCGCACGGTTTTGATGGTCGATTCGTCCTCTATTGCGCGATTACCACCACTGTTGTGATTTTACTGATTTGGGGGCTTACGGAGATTTTCATGAAAAATGAATCCATGAAAGGTGCTTTCGTCCAAGCTTCCTACCGAAGCAGCGCCGCCATCCTGGGGCTGGCATTTATCGACAACATGTTTCACGGTGCTGGCATGGCACCACTGATGATACTCGGCGCCGTTCCGTTGTTCAACATCTTTTCCGTTATCATACTAACAATCAAAGGAGACACCTCAGGGCAGAAACCAGATATTAAATCCACTCTCATTAGCATTTGCAAAAACCCGATTCTGATTGGAATCGTTGTCTCACTTCCTTTTTGTTTTTTCCAGATTCAGTTACCAGCTTTCTTGTCAAAGACGGTAAATAATTTAGCATCTACCGCTACCCCTCTTGCTCTCCTATCAATCGGAGCCACATTCCAGGGACGTAAAGCGATACAAAAACTGAAGCCAACGGTCATTGCAACATTGATCAAGCTCTTTGCACTCGTTGCCATCTTCCTGCCAATTGCTATCTGGCTCGGATTCCGCAATCAGGAACTCGTAGCAGCACTCATTATGTTAGGTTCTCCTGCCACACCATCATGCTATATTATGGTCAAAAACACAAACAATGATGCCGTTCTAACTTCCAGCATCATTGTCTTAACTACCTTATTCTCGTCTGTGTCCTTAACCTTCTGGATTTATCTGCTTCGTTCCATGGGTTATATATAATGTCGCATGTGAGACAGGAAATCTGCAATCTCACGTTTTCCTTCTCTCGTCATCCCAGGCTCATTAATATCTTGTAGATAGTGTGCATCTGAATCCGATATAATCTGACATTGGCACAGATAGGGATTGGTCTTTTGAAATACATGTAATTGCTTCATGTCCCGTACCTCCGCAATCGTAAATCGACTGTCGGGAGGGACAAATCCCAGATTGCCAAAAAGGCTATTTGCCTGCTTATCGATATGCGCAGGAATCATCACACCGTGAAATTGCTCCATCAAATCAAATACCTGATCAAAGGAAATCGATGTCGCATTAATCAATAACTTCTCGCGACTTCCAATCACCTCGTCCTTGGCATTACATATCTGTTGTTTACCAAAAATCTGCTCATCATTGCGTATATTCATCAATCTCTCGTAGACGTATCCATCGAACTCCAGTGCATCTCGCAGTGTTTCAAAAAGACACACGACATGAACCTCTTCCGTCGTTGTCAGTTCCATCCCCGGAATCACCATTACACCATATTCATTGCCAAGTGCCATCGCCGCTTCACAGTTTAGACAGCTATTATGGTCCGTGACAGCAATCACATCCAGCCCTTTCAAAGCCGCCATTCCCACGATATTACCTGGTGTCATATCCTCATCTCCACAAGGAGACAAACAGGAATGAATGTGTAAATCATAGGTCAATGCCATACTTCCACCTCACAGTTCATTCTACAAAAGCTCTGCGACCTTCTGTGCTGATTCAAATACGGGCTCCTCTGTTGCCAAAACTGTGATGCCTTCCATCTTCCCTTTATTCAATGCCGCATCATCTAACCTCGTACCCTCTGCTAGGATGATACACGCACACTCTGTCAATGTTGCAACCGCCAATGTATTCATATTGGCCATCACCGTAACCCATGCAGCACCAGCTGGTGCTTTTGACATCGCAATACTGAGTAAGTCACAGCAAAATGGTTTTGTGATTACCTGGTCTACCTCTTCGCCTTCATGAATGAGGGTAAAAATCTTACTGTCTATCAAATCTTTAATTGTCATTGTTATTCCCTCCTAATAAAGAAAATTCATCGGTCAGTTTGTCAACAAACTCACGAAGCAAGTGAACACAGTCTCGCTGCGTTGCCACACCACGAACAATATCTTCCGCTAGTGCCTTGCACGTCGGCGCTCCGCACGCTCCGCAATCTAGTCCCGGGAACTTCTCTAGAAGCTCTTCAACCTGAGACATACGCTGAATGCTTTCTTTCATATTATCACCCAGCTTGAACACGGGCTCATATTCAACCTTTTGGTTCCAATGCACCATCTCAGATGGTACTTCGATACGGTTGCAAGCAATCGGCATATATTTACGTAAGTGCTTTAATTTCACTTTGGCAACGTATGGATTTTCCACAGTAAGAACTCCACCAACGCAGCCTCCGCTACATGCATTCAACTCGATAAATTCCAGATTGGTGAACTTCTGATCCTCTAAATCTTCCAATACACGAATTACATTTTCTATCCCATCTGCTGCCAGATAGCTGTCTGTCAACAGACCGCCAGCTTCTCCGCCGCTTCCACCCCAGCTGATTCCGATTTTCCCACTGATAGCAAGCTCTTCGATATCATCGCCCACCTTGCTCATCTCATGAACAAGCTTAGGATACACTTCCTTAATCGCAAAGACACCATCCACCTGACTCTTCTCTATGCCAAGCGGTGACTTAATCGCCGTCACCTTAGCAGGACATGGTGAGATAAAGATAATTCCAATCTTCTCAGATGGCAAGCCGGTACGCTCCATCGCTTCCTTACGTGCCAGTTCGGCAGCTAGGTCAACCGGTGCCTGAATCGGCAATAAATGCTCGAGAAGATTTGGAAAGCGCACACGTATCAGCCGAACCACAGAAGGGCAAGCCGTACTAATCAGCGGCCACTGCTCTTCATGTGCTTCTACATACTTACGTGTCTGTGCGGAAATAATCTCAGCCGCGCCGCTCACCTCATATACATGGTCAAATCCCATACGTAAAAGCGCTGTCAATAAAATATTGACATCTTCGAGATTATTCACCTGCGCATAAAGAGATGGTGCAGGCAGCGCTACTGTATACTCAAATTCATTCATCAAATCCATCGAATCATAAGTTGCTTTCTTCGCATGATGTGGACAGATACGTATACACTCACCACAGTCAATACAAAATTCATTCTTAATTACTGCTTTTCCGTTATGTACCCGAATCGCCTGTGTCGGACAACGCTTAATGCAGTTAATGCACCCCATACATAGGTCTTCGTCTAAACGAACGGACTTCGTAAACTTATCCATTCTGTCAGCGCCCCCTTTAGCTAATATATACCTTCATCGTTACCGTCGTACCTTCTCCGACTACTGTCTCTAGTTTCATCTCGTCCGTATATTTCTTCATATTCGGCAGGCCCATCCCTGCCCCAAATCCAAGATTTCTAACATTGTCGGGAGCTGTTGAGAATCCCGCCTGCATCGCACGATCAATATCTTCAATTCCCGGTCCTCTGTCCGCTAATACCATCGTAATATCTTCTGGTGAAATCTCAACATCGATTCTGCCCCCATCCGCATGAATCACCATATTGATCTCGCCCTCGTACATAGCAATCGCTACCTTGCGTACAGACTCTGGCGATACACCCATCTGCTTTAACTTGCTCTTAAGGTCGCTCGATGCCTCGCCAGCACGAGTAAAGTCTTCTCCATCTACCTGATAGGTCAGTTTAATTGTCTCGCTCATAATCGGCACCTCCCCGTAGTCCACTCTCGTATAGCATTCCACAGGCACTGAACATGCGGTGACCTGTTACAAGAATCGGAATCTGCCGCTCGTGTGCCAGATTCATCATCGTCTCATCTGGCATCTTGCCTCGTACAAAAACAATACAAACAATGTCCATCATCTCAGCTGTACGGATAACCTGTGGATTACAAAGCCCCGTTAATAAAACGGCCTGCTCCTTCAAAAATGCCAGCACATCACTCATCATATCCGAACCACATGCCGTTTGAACTTCTCGGTCTAAGTATTCTTCTCCACATGCAATTCTAGCCCCCAAGATATCGCGTATTTCTCTCACCTTCATAAGCACACCTCTTTCTGCATCTACACATGCCATTAGTATATCTCAATTTTACCATTATCAGGAATAAAATCCAATCAATATTTTCAGTTGCGGGGGAAATCTATAGTGTGTTACAATTATGGATGGAAAAAGAGACTAGCTATGAAAGGATTATGTGAATATGGGCGGATTTTTTGCTGTAGCCTCGAAAGAGGATTGTGTATTTGACTTATTTTTTGGAACGGACTATCATTCCCATTTAGGAACCAGACGAGGTGGTATGGCAGTTTACGGAGAACGCGGATTTGACCGTGCTATCCACAATATTGAGAATTCTCCTTTTCGAACCAAGTTTGAAAAGGATGTGAATAAGATGACAGGGCGAATGGGTGTTGGCTGTATCTCTGACTTTGAACCACAGCCACTAATCGTTCGTTCCCATCATGGAACCTATTCCATTACTACAGTCGGCAAAATCAACAATGCTGACCAAATTGTTGATAAGATTTTCAAGGATGGTAACACCCATTTTCTCGAGATGAGTGGAGGCGAGATTAATGCTACCGAATTAGTCGCCGCCATCATCAACCAGCGTGAGAATCTAGTCGAAGGTATCCAATATGCACAGGAGCTTATTGACGGTTCTATGACCATGCTGCTTCTAACACCGAAAGCAATCTATGCTGCTAGAGACCGTCTAGGCCGAACTCCTGTTGCGATTGGACGTAAGGAAAATGCGTTCTGCGCTGCTTTTGAGAGTTTTGCATACCTCAATCTCGGCTATGAAGATTATAAAGAACTAGGACCTGGAGAAGTCGTTGCCATCACACCGGAATCCGTTGTGACACTCGCTGCACCAGGAACAGATATGAAGATTTGTACGTTTCTTTGGGTTTATTACGGATACCCTTCCTCATCCTATGAGGGAGTCAGCGTAGAAGAGATGCGTTATAACTGCGGTAAGCTCTTAGCTTCTCGTGATCATGTAAAACCAGATATCGTCGCTGGTGTTCCCGACTCAGGAACGGCTCATGCCATCGGATATGCCAACGCTTCCGGGATTCCATTTTCCCGTCCGTTTATTAAATATACACCAACCTGGCCTCGTTCCTTTATGCCAACGATGCAAGAGAAACGAAACCTCATTGCCAAGATGAAACTAATTCCAGTCCACGACTTAATAAAGGATAGAAGTCTCCTTCTCATCGATGACTCTATCGTTCGTGGAACACAGCTTCGTGAAACAACAGAATTTTTATACCAGCGTGGTGCCAAGGAAGTTCATATTCGACCTGCCTGCCCACCATTATTGTACGGTTGTAAATACCTGAACTTCTCACGTTCCACCTCTGAGATGGATTTGATTACCCG
>CAZUGH010000027.1:0-13462 GCA_964619785.1 uncultured Lachnospiraceae bacterium
CCAATAATAATTATACTCTAACTTGACAAAACATAACACCAAACTCTATAATCAGAAAAAATGACAAATGGAAGGATTGTGTGATAATGAAAAATATCGTATTGATTGGTATGCCCGGAGTTGGCAAAAGCACAGTAGGTGTTGTTCTTGCCAAAGTTCTAGGTTATGACTTTCTTGACTCTGACCTTGTGATCCAGAAAAAAGATGGCAGGAGGATCCATGAGATTATCGAGCAAGAAGGAACAGAGCAGTTTATTGCCCTCGAAGATCAGGTCAATGCTAGTATCAATGTAGAGAATTCCATCATTGCAACAGGAGGAAGTGCTGTCTTTGGTCATCATGCTATGGAACACTTATCGAAAAATGGTATTGTCGTATATCTCAGTGTTCCTTATGAAGTTCTTGTGGAACGTCTCGGAGACCTCAATGAACGTGGTGTCGTAACGCGTCCGGGTCAGACACTTCTTGACGTATATAACGAAAGATGCCCTCTCTACAAGAAGTACGCAGACATCAAAGTAGACGAAGAGCATCTCGATATTCGCAGCACCGTCGATGCAATTATGCAACAGCTAGACGGCAAACTGACTTCGATATAAATTGGCGTAGAACCCATCCTTGTCAAGCAGTTCCTGATGTGTTCCTTGTTCGATGATATGCCCCTGCTTCATCACAAGAATCATATCAGCCTCTTTAATGGTGGACAATCGGTGTGCTACGATAAAGCTGGTACGACCTTCCATCATTTTTGCAAACGCTTTTTGAATTCTCACTTCCGTTCTCGTATCAATTGAAGAAGTAGCTTCATCAAGAATCAACATTGGTGGCAGAAGCATCATGACACGTGCAATACAGAGCAACTGCTTCTGTCCTGCCGATAGATTACCACCAGCCTCTGTAATCTTTGTATCATATCCGTCCTTCATACGCTTAATAAACCCATGCGCATGCGCAGCTCTCGCCGCCGCCTCAATCTGTTCTCTCGTAGCATCCTGGCATCCATAAGCAATATTCTCTGCTACCGTTCCCTGCTTCAGCCAAGTTTCTTGCAATACCATACCAAACTGTGTCCGTAAGGTCTCTCTACCCATCTTCTGAATTGGAACACCATCCACTAGAATTTCTCCGCTCTTCACATCATAAAAACGCATCAACAGGTTAATCATGGTCGTTTTGCCACAACCAGTTGGTCCCACAATGGCAATACGCTGACCTGGTTTTACATCCAAGTTCAGATTTTCAATCAACGGATTTTCTTCTGTATAGGAAAATGAAACATCGCGAATTTCCACATGTCCCTTCACATTTCTCTTCTCAACACTTCCTACCACATCTGACTCCGGTTTTTCATCAATCAGCTCAAACACTCTCTTCGCAGAAGCAAGCGCATTCTGAAGTTCGGTCACAACACCCGATATCTCATTAAATGGTTTCGTATACTGATTTGCATACGTCAAAAAGCAAGATAACTGTCCAACACTAATCCGACCATTCATCGCCATAATGGCTCCTAAAATGCCTACTCCAGTATAAACCAAACTATTGACAAATCGCGTTGTTGGATTGGTAAGTGATGAAAAAAAGATAGCACGAAGACTACATTTTTGTAAATCCTGATTAATCTGATTAAATTGCTTCTCAGCTTCCTCTTCATGACCAAATGTTTTGACAACCTTTTGGTTACCAACCATCTCATTTACAAGTGTGGTCATCTCACCTCTCGTTTCTGATTGCTTACGAAACATCGTATACGTACGTTTCGCCACAAAGCTGGCAACAAAAAGAGATAGTGGCGTAATCACAACAACGTAAGCAGTAATTGACACATTAATTGTAAACATGAAAATCAACGTACCAAGAATCGTAATAACACCTGTAAACAACTGTGTAAATCCCATCAACAACCCATCTGCCAACTGATCCACATCCGTAATCACACGACTAATCAAATCTCCATGCGGATGCCTGTCAATATAACTAAGTGGCAGGTGAACCAATCGTTCAAAAGCCTGATTCCTCAGATTTCTCACAACTTTATACGTAATTCGATTATTGCATAGATTCATCGCCCACTGTGCCAGTGCCGTGATTCCCACAACAATTAAGATACGAACAATCAAGCTCAATACACCTTGAAAATCGACCTGATTAACACCAATAATATAATCCACACCGTATCCAATCAGAATCGGTGCATATAAACTTAATGCCACATAGACAATTGCAAATACAAGTGACAGCAATACCCACAGTCGAAATGGGCGAATAAGTGACAGTACACGTTTTATCGTTGACTTATTTTTCATGTGCCTGCACCTCCTCTTTCGATAACTGAGACAGACAGATTTCCTCATAAATATCGCACTGTTTCAAGAGCTCCTCATGAGTACCCAAGCCTACCATTTGACCATCATCTAGTACAACAATCTGGTCTGCACTCTTAATTGTAGTTGCTCGTTGCGATACGATAAATACAGTCGTATTCTCTGTATTATCACGAATTGCTTTTCGTAGTGCCGCATCCGTGGCAAAATCAAGTGCAGAAGCACTATCATCTAAAATCAAAATTGCTGGTTTCTTGACCAAAGCCCGTGCAATCGTTAATCGCTGCCGCTGACCACCGGAGAGATTTTCCCCTCCTTGTGCCACTCGTGCCTTCAAACCACCTTCTTTTTCGCGAACAAAATCCGCCGCCTGCGCAGTCTCAAGTGCCTGCCATATTTCTTCCTCTGTCGCATTCGGATAACCCCAACGCATATTATCTTCTATCGTTCCAGCAAATAAAACCGCTCTTTGTGGCACCATACCGATAAGCCTCTGTAGACAATCTGGCTCAATCGTTGATACATTTTCTCCAAAGACACTCACCTCTCCACTCGTAATATCATACAAACGTGGAATCAACTGTACCAATGTACTCTTACCAGAACCTGTACCACCAATAATACCTACCGTCTGTCCCTTCGGTACCTCAAATGTGATATCTTCAATGGCACTTTCCTTTGTCTTGCCATAACAGAACGTAACATGGGAAAATGAAACCGCCATCTTGCCTCGCGAATCAACTTTCTTCGTTCCATCCTTCATCGTAGCATGAACATCAAATACTTCATTAATACGTTCTGCCGAAGCCAGCGCTTTCGTGACATTGGATATCAGATTGGCAAATGCGACAAGCGCAACCAAAATCTGTGTCATATAGTTAATCAGTGCGAGAAGCTCTCCTTGTGTGATTCCTCCCACGTTAACTTCCTTGCCACCAAACCACAATACAATCACGATGGCCACATTAACAATGATATACGTAAGCGGATTCATCAACGCAGAAACCTTCCCTACTTGAATCTGCATCTGGGTTAATTCTTCTGTTTGTTCTTGGAAAGAATCCTTCTCTTCATTTTCTTTGGAAAATCCACGAACAACTCTAGCACCTGATAAATTTTCCCTTGTCGTTAGCATGACACGGTCTAGTTTCTTCTGAACCTTTTTATATAGAGGGATACATTTTCCCATAATTCCAAAAATAACAAATGACAATATCGGAACCATAATCACGAAGATGAAAGCCAACTTGACATGAATCGCAAATGACATCGCAACCGCACCAACTACAATGAATGGGGAGCGTAGGAAAAGTCGAAGTGCCATATTCACACCCGTCTGTGCCTGGTTGATGTCGCTTGTAATCCTCGTTACTAAAGTTGAGGTTCCCACCTCATCAATCTCTTGAAAGCTGAGTGAATTGATATGATGATACATATCCCTTCTCAGTTCTGTACCAAAGCCAACTGCTGCCTTCGCTGCAAAAAACTGAGCGGTCAAGGAACAAGTTAACCCCAAGATGCCGAGTCCAACCATAACAAGGCACATCATCCATACATAATGCATGTCTCGTCCACGAATACCGATGTCTACGATACGAGCCATAACAATCGGAACAAACAACTCAAATACCGCCTCTGTCATCTTAAACAATGGTCCAAGTATACTTTCTTTTTTATAATGACTTAGATATCTCAATAACTTTCTCATGTGGATAATTCCTTTCAAACTATAGGTTTCCCAAGCACTCGTAATTCTAACATATATTTTTCTAAAAAAAAACCCCTCCCCTCATTGAATTATTTATATAAGCGTGTTATACTTTATTAAGTTAAAGCAATGAATTATCTTAGCATGGAGGGAATATGACAAAACTAAAAATAGCATTTCTTGGCTTTGGACTCATCGGTGGCTCCATCGCCAGAACACTAAAGATAAAGAAAGAACCCGTTACTGTCTGTGTATATACACGCAGACCAAACCCTGACCTTGACCATGGTGTTCATGACGGTATCATAGATGAACTACATTATGATTTGTCCGATTGGCTAAAGCAATGTGACCTCATTTTCCTATGTGGTCCTGTCCTTGTCAATATCGAACTTCTCGGACAGATTAAGCCATTTCTGTCATCATCCCAAATCATTACTGATGTAGGAAGTGTTAAGGGTAATATTCATGAAGAAGCGAAACGACTAGGACTTGATGATTGTTTCATTGGTGGACATCCGATGGCAGGTTCCGAGAAAACGGGATTTGCTAATTCTAGCACTACCCTATTAGAAAATGCGTACTATCTTCTTACGCCAACATCCATGACAAGTCCGGCTCACCTTGATCTAATGAAAAATCTTGTGGATACGCTTGGCTCCATCTGCGTTGTCCTGACACCTGAGAAACATGATCAGGTCACCGCAGCGATTAGCCATGTGCCACATATCATCGCTACTTCATTAGTTAATATGGTACGGCTTTCGGATGACGAAGATGAGAACATGAAGCATTTTGCTGCTGGTGGTTTCAAAGATATTACACGCATTGCCTCTTCCTCACCTGAGATGTGGCAAAACATATGCCTTTCAAACACTGCAAGTATTCACCAGTTTTTGCAGTCTTTCCAACAAATTCTTGCAGACTTTGATGCCAAACTCTTAACACAAGATGAAACAGGTCTTCGCGATACCTTTTTAGAAGCAGGCAATTATCGTGATTCGATTCCTGCCAAGAAAGCGAGTGTTATCGAACGATGCTATGAACTCTTCCTAGATATAGCCGATGAGACTGGTGCAATTGCTACGATTGCAACTCTTCTTGCCAGCAATGGAATCAGTATTAAGAATATCGGAATCTTACACAACCGTGAATTTGCAGAAGGAGCTCTTCGCATTGAGTTTTATCGTGAAACAGCAAAAGAGCAGGCACAAGACCTGCTCTCACTCCACCACTATCGTGTATTTAATAAGCAATAATTATAAAAGTCCTGTACTAAAGTATCGTTCCATACGATCTGCGAGTACCGTGACAATCACCTTATCCTTGCCAAATTTCTCTGCCACCTTCTTGCTGGCCCAGATGTTGGCTCCTGAAGAAGTTCCACAGAGAAGGCCCTGGTTACGTGCCAGACTTCTCGTGGTCTCGATTGCATCCTCATCTGTCACTTCCACAATCTCATCAATCATCGAAGTGTCTAAGATATCCGGAACAAATCCATCACCAATTCCCTGAATACTGTGTAGACCCGGTTCATCATCAAGTAAAGCCGAAACCCCTTTTGGCTCAACAGCTACAACTTTGACATCCGGATTTTTATCCTTGAGATAACGACCAATTCCCTGAAGGGTACCACCACTACCAAGCCCCGAAACAAAAATATCAATCTTGCCATCTAACTGTTCATATAGTTCTACTGCTGTAGATTGATAATGAGCGTCCGGATTATCCTGATTGATAAATTGTTGTGGCATAAAATAATCTTTACTCTGTGAAACAATGCGATTTGCTTCATCTACACTGCCACCAATACTCAACTCTTTTGGTGTCAAGACGAGTTTAGCACCCAGTGCACGAATAATTTTCTTACGTTCTTCACTCATATTCCCAGGCATAACAATGATGACTTCATAGCCCATGCGAACACCGGCAAGTGCCAGACCAATTCCAGTATTACCCGAAGTCGGTTCCACAATTGTCATTCCTTGTTTCAATTTTCCAGCTTTCTCAGCTTGAACCAACATGTTTAGTGCAATACGATCTTTGATACTTCCACCTGGATTCAGAAATTCTGCCTTAGCATAAATATTAAGTCCCATCGACTTTTTGAAACTATAGAGGTTGGTATTACCAATCAAATCTAAAATATTATCTGTAACCATAACTTGCTCCTATCTGCTACTTATTCGTTTTTCTAATTTTCTTAAGAGGTGGTGTGGCTTGCACATAAGTAATTGCAGCCTTATGATTCAGTATCTTCACATCCTTATAGTTGCCACCATCTTCACCATCAAGCGTATATGACACTTCATCTGAACATATGATTTCAAAAGACGAACTACGAAATGCAACAATCTGGTCATTCGAGCTTTCCGTAAGAAATGCCCCAATGACTGACTGAAGTTCCACTGGATTCTTCGGATTACGAACAAACACACCTTCAAATACGCCATCATTTAACTCCATCTTGGTCTTTTTAAAGATTGGGAAGCCACCAACTGACTTGGCATTCGTCACCATACCAAAGATGAAATCATCCTCCACTTCAATACCGTGGTCACCACGAATCGTCATGTGATATGGATGAATACTTGGCAATTGCATCATGCCCTCAAGAAAATACGCTGCTTTTCCTAATATATTCTTAAAGTTCTGAGGTGTTTCATACGAAACTGAAGTAAATGCACCAAAAGCTGCTATGTAATTAAAGTATCTGCCATTCATACTACCAATATCATATGTTTTAAGTTTTCCTTTAACAGCCACATTCGCAGCTTCTTCAACCTTATTCGGAATAAACATCGAATTGGCAAAATCATTCACAGTACCTGCTGGAATATATCCACAAGGTCTTCGCTCCTCTTCTGGCAACTGCATCAAACCATCCATCACTTCATGAATCGTTCCATCTCCACCAGAACATACAATTCGATCATAGGCAGCAGATAACTCTGTAACAAGTTCCGTCGCTTCATGCTCTCTTCTTGTTGCAAATATCGTAACAAGGTAATCCTCTTTCATAAATGTCTCAATCACCTCTGAAAGTTTTGGGCGTAATAACCCCTTGCCCGCTACTGGATTATAGATAAATAATAGTTTTTTACGTTCCATACAAACTCCCTTCTAGGATTCTTTCAAATCCGCGTTTTTAATGTACATTTACGAACATGGCATCCCCAAATGAGAAAAACCGATATTTTTCCTTCACTGCTTCCTCATAAGCTGCCATAACATTCTCTTTTCCCGCTAGTGCAGACACTAGCATCAACAACGTCGATTCTGGTAAATGAAAATTCGTAATCAGCGCATCTAGCATCTTAAACTGATAACCTGGATAAATGAATATCTCCGTATTACCCTCGCCAGGCTGCAAGATTCCCTGTTCATCTGTTGCTGATTCGATGGTTCGACAACTTGTCGTCCCCACACAGATAATACGTCCACCTTCACGTTTTGTTTGATTAATCTTCTCTGCCTCCGAAGGCTCAATGCGATAATACTCCGAATGCATATGATGCTTCGTTACATCATCAACCTTCACAGGACGAAATGTACCAAGACCTACGTGCAATGTAACATTGGCAATCGTCACCCCCATCTTCTCAATCTGGTCTAATAATTCATTGGTAAAATGAAGCCCTGCTGTTGGTGCTGCTGCCGAACCATCATATTTTGCATACACGGTCTGGTAACGGTTCTTATCTTTTAGTTTATGAGTAATATATGGTGGAAGTGGCATCTGACCTAATTGATCCAGAATTTCTTCAAAGATACCCTCATAGTAAAATCGAATCAGACGATTTCCTTCTTCTACAACCTCTAATATCTCGCCGATCAATAGTCTTTCGCCAAAGACAATTCTTGTTCCTGGCTTTGCTTTTTTTCCTGGTTTTACAAGACACTCCCAAATATCATTTTCCTGTCGTTTCAGTAATAATATCTCAATGGATGCTCCCGTTCCTTCCTTGACACCATAGAGTCTTGCGGGAATGACCTTTGTATTATTACGAACCAGGCAATCACCTGGGCGTAAATACTTCGTAATGTCATGGAATACCTCATGTGTTATCTCACCACTTTCACGGTCTAGCACCATAAGTCTCGATGCACTACGATCCTCAAGTGGATCCTGTGCAATCAGTTCCTCAGGAAGATCAAAATAAAAATCACTTGTCTTCATATATATTAGTCCTTTCTAAATTCACAATATCACAAAATCATTATACAGTATATCACACTCTTCGGCAATTGGGTATACGTGGATTTTACAGAAATAGTACTAGAGTTTTTACACAAAAAAGAGTACAATAAGAGGGATAACATAAATTAATTGTTCAGGGGGGATTCCGATTGGCAATACCAACTTTTTCTGCGATTGACGTAGGTTCTAGCGAACTATCCATGAAGATTTTCGAGGTATCTAAAGTTCATGGAATTCGTGAACTTGCTCACATTAGACACAAGCTTTTGCTCGGTGCAGAGACATATGCCAAAGGCATCATTTCGTATACTACTCTTTCTGAGATTTGTCAGGTTTTAAAAGACTTTTCACAAATCATGGAAGAATATGATTGTCAGGCTTATAGTGCTTATGCCACAAGTGCTGTACGTGAAGCACAGAATAATCTGGTCGTGCTTGACCAAATCAAGCTTCAAACCGGCTTTAAAGTTAAGATACTTAGTAACAGTGAACAACGTCTTCTTCGATATAAGGCTATCGCGCTGAAGGATACTTACTTTGATTCAGCGATTGAGAAAGGTGCACTGATCGTCGACTCGGGTGCAGGAAGTGTTCAATTTTCCCTGTTTAGTCAAGGAATGCTCGTATCTACACAGAATCTCAAGATGGGTTCTGCTCGTATTCGCGAGATACTTCGTTCGCTAGATACTGAGTCCGTGAATTATGCAGACCTGATTGCTGAATATATGGAACGAGATTTGAATACATTGAATAACTTTTACTTCAAAGACTATAAGATTAAAAATCTCATTGCTGCGGGCGATCGCAACAGAGATTTGAAGGAACTAATTCTTCAGTGCAATCCAGACTTTGATGGCAAACTTTCAAAAAAGGAATTTCTCTCATTGAAGATACCGAAGAATCAGCGTTCCTCCATGCTGTCTTCCATCATACTACTTAAGAAGTTATTTACCATGACTGGCGCTGAATATCTATGCCTCTCAGCCATTGATTTATGCGACAGTATGGTCGCTGAATACGCAGAGAAGAAACTAAAGATGATACCTAGTCATGATTTTCAGAAAGATATCTTGTCTGCCTCTCGTAATATTGCATTGAAATACAAAACAGATACCGAACATGCTGACAATGTTGAGTACCTGGCACTTGATATTTTTGACCGCATTCGTAAAATTCATGGTCTAGGGAAAAGGGAGCGCCTCATGTTACAGATTGCTGTTATCCTTCATAGCTGTGGCTCCTTTATTAACTTAGAACAATCAAGCGAGAATTCTTACAAGATTATCATGTCAACAGAGATTATCGGATTATCTCATCGCGAACGTGTTTTGATTGCCAATGTTGTACGGTATAACCATCAGCGTTTCCCTGATTTCACGAGCATTACTGATGACATTACACGTGATGATTATATTACAGCAGTTAAATTAAGTGCTATCTTGCATCTTGCCAACACGCTTGATAAGAGCAATCGACATAAGATTAGTCAAGTTCGTATCTCTCTAAAAGAGGAACAGCTTATGATTGTAGCAGATACGTTAGCTGACATAACATTAGAACAAGGCGTATTCCATCGTTCTTGTGATGCCTTTGAAGAAGTCTTTGGCATCCGACCTATACTTAGACAGAAAAGGGGCGTGAAAACCTATGGAAAGATTTAAAAATCGTGAACTAAGCTGGCTAGATTTTAACTATCGTGTACTCTCCGAAGCCAGAGATAAGAATATACCGCTTTTCGAGCGGCTTAAGTTTTTAAGTATTACCGCATCGAACCTAGACGAATTCTTTATGATTCGTGTCGCATCCTTAAAGGATATGGTCCATGCCAAATACACAAAACGTGATATTGCCGGCATGACAGCGAAGGAACAGTTGAAGGAAATTGCTGAGAAGACTCACGATCTCGTGTACACACAGTACACTACTTATAATCGTTCTTTTCTTCCACAGCTGAAGCAAAATGGACTTCAGATTGTAACAGAATATGAGAAACTTTCGGATGAGCAAAGTGCTTTTGTCGATGATTATTTTCAACGCGAGGTATATCCTGTACTTACTCCAATGGCCGTAGACTCCTCACGTCCATTTCCATTGATTCGTAACAAAACACTTAACATAGCCGCTTTGTTAAAGGACAAAAAGAAAAAGGACGTTACAGACTTTGCAACCGTTCAGGTCCCTTCCGTATTACCGCGAATCGTGCAGATACCTTCTGAGCAAAAAGACGTTGTAACTGTCATTCTCCTTGAACAGATTATCGAGAAGAATATTCAAAAACTTTTCCTAAACTACAAAGTTCTTTGTGCTTCGCCATTTCGAGTTATGCGTAATGCCGATTTGACGATTGATGAAGATGAAGCAGCTGACTTACTTGTGGAAATCGAGAAGCAGTTGAAGAAACGTCAGTGGGGTGAGGCAATTCGTCTTGAGATTGAGGAAACGACAGACAAGAACCTTCTCAAGATTTTGAAGAAAGAATTAGACATCTCGGAAGAAGACATTTTCAAGATTTCAGGTCCTCTTGACCTGACTTTTCTGATGAAAGTATATGGCATGGATGGTTTTGACAATCTCAAAGAAGAGCGTTATATTCCTCGTGTTGCAAAAGGGATTGATCCCAATCGTGGACTATTTGAACAGATTCGTGAAAAGGACATTCTCCTCCATCATCCATATGAATCCTTCGATCCTGTTGTTGATTTTATTCGTCAGGCAGCGAAAGATCCAAATGTATTAGCAATTAAGCAAACACTGTATCGTGTCAGCAGCAACTCACCGATTATTTCATCCCTTGCCGAGGCAGCCGAGAATGGCAAGCAAGTCTCCGTATTGGTAGAATTAAAAGCACGTTTTGATGAGGAAAATAATATCGTGTGGGCGAAGAAGCTTGAGAAAGCAGGTTGTCACGTTATCTATGGTCTCGTCGGACTAAAGACACACAGCAAAATCACTCTTGTTGTGCGTAAGGAAGAAGAAGGCATTCGTCGCTATGTCCATCTAGGAACAGGTAACTACAACGACTCTACTGCCAAACTCTACACTGACATGGGTATGTTCACATGCAAACGTAAGTATGGTGAAGATGCCACCGCTGTTTTCAATATGTTATCTGGTTACTCCGAACCTTTGATGTGGAACAAATTATCACTTGCTCCTATCTGGTTACGTGACAAATTTCTAACAATGATTGCACAGGAGGCTGCCAACGCAACAAAAGGTAAACCAGCTCGTATCATTGCCAAGATGAATTCACTGTGCGACCCAGGTATTATTGAAGCTCTCTATGAGGCAAGTCAAGCTGGTGTACAGATTGACTTGATTATTCGTGGAATCTGCTGTCTTCGTGCCGGTGTCAAAGGATTAAGCGAAAACATTCATGTACGCTCTATCGTCGGAACCTTCTTAGAGCATGCACGTATCTTTTACTTTGAAAATAGTGGCGGTTACGAGATTTATATGGGAAGCGCCGACTGGATGCCACGTAACCTGGATAAACGTGTAGAAATCCTCTTCCCAGTAGAAGATGAAGACCTCAAGAAAGAAGTGTTACACATTCTTGAAATCCAGCTTGAGGACACGGTCAAGGCACAGGTTATGCAACCAGACGGTTCCTATGCCAAAGTTGATCGTCGTGGCAAGCAAGCTCTTTCTGCACAGATGTACTTCTGTGAACAAGCCATCGCATGTGCTCCTGATAGCCATCTCGATAAGGCAAAAAAAGAACGTGTTTTCCAGCCACTCGATCACACGTCCGAAGATTAATTTATTCAAAAATTGCACTTTTGGCCAGTTCATCAGCCAAGTCATTGTACTTGTCTGATGAGTGGCCTTTTACTTTGATAAAATTCACCTTTAATTGTCCTTGAATTGAATCATAATAAGCTTTATAATTCTTTGTTCCTTCTTTATTTGTCTTCCACTCCCCTAGACACCAAGATGCAATTCCTTGATAATCATGATAAATATCTATTTCTTTCATGCCTAGTCGAATACTTTCTTCCATTGCACGCCTTGCGCCCAATATTTCGCCAGCTACATTTCTCATAGAAGCCAGACTCTCATCGGTTCCTCTCTCGGCAATATGTTCCTCTTTTCCATGATGAAACAAAACAACACCGCAACTGTATTGACCATTCGCCACATTATAACTACCATCCACATAGGCAACTGCCTTCTCGCCGTCTGTCGCAATGGTCCCAGAATTACTTGGTTCTACATTTGTAGATTCTTCTTGTTGAATACCGACAAAACGAAGTGCTTCCTCGAGTGTCGGAAAGCTTTTGTAGATTGCTCCTGGGTGTCCATGTACATTATCCTTGCATTCATCCCAGGTTGTATATACCCCCGGTTTCAGTCCTTGTTTCACTGCATAAAACTTTTTTCCCATATCTATTCCATTCCTTTCAAGCTTGCTATCTCAGCATCTGTCAGACTCCGATAAGCTCCTGTTGGTAAGTTCTCATCTAGCACTAAACTTCCCATCTGTATTCGTTTGAGTCCGATTACCTTCTTACCCTGATGTTCAAACATTCTCTTAATTTGATGAAACTTGCCTTCACGAATGGTCACAAGCCCTCGGCATTGAGACAGTGGCTGAAGCTTTGCAGGCATTGTAATTCGTTTTTCACCGATATCCATCCCCTGTTCAAAGGCTTCCACATCGTCACTAGTTAACTCCTCATCCACGCTAACCTCATATACTTTATCCACATGATGCTTCGGTGATAACAACCGATGCGCCAACGCTCCATCATTTGTCAAAATCAAAAGTCCTTCGGTATCCTTATCAAGTCTCCCCACCGGAAATAGTTCCTTATGGCTCACCCCATCCAGCATATCTACAACTGTAGTATCTCGATTATCCGTTGTTGCAGATACAACTCCACTTGGCTTATTTAGCATATAATACTCGTACTCTTGATAGCTCAGGGCATCTCCTGACAGAATAATGATATCATTTTCCTTTACTTGAAACTCTGGTCGATTCACCGATTCATCATTTACTGTAATTCGTCTGGATGAAATCACCCCCTTCGCCTCTTTTCTAGACATACCCGTGCATAAGGTTACGTATTTATCTAATCTCATATGAATCCTCACATTCTATATTCTTACCCATAAGATAACTATAATCAATTCTTTGGAGGTTATCTATGGCAATTCGCATCTTTGTTGACCAGGGACACAATCCATACGGCTTTAATGCTGGTGCAGAAGGTTTTGGGCTAC
>CAZUGH010000027.1:13562-21646 GCA_964619785.1 uncultured Lachnospiraceae bacterium
GGCTACAACAACTCAACAAGTCTTCGTGAACGCGTGGATATGGCAAACTCCTGGGGCGCTGACTACTTTATCAGCATCCATTGCAATGCCAATGAAAATCCAAATATAAACGGGACAGAAGGCTATGTCTATCGACTAGACTCCGGTCCCGCTATACTAGCTAGAGATATTGTGAATGAAATTGTACGACGCTTAGGCACCAAAAACAATGGTGTTATCGCCAATCCATCTCTCTATGTACTGCGACGAACCAACATGCCCGCCGTATTAATCGAACTCGCTTATATCTCAAATTATGAAGACGCTATGCTGCTATCCACAGGAGAATACCAATTTGCCTATGGAATCTATGTAGGCCTTCTCAACTACCTTGGTCTTACTCAGCTCTAACCAATCACGTAAAATGCCAAGAGCACGATAATACCTAATGCAATTCGGTAGTAACCAAATACCTTAAAATCATGTTTTCTGATATATCCCATCAGGAATTTAATGACAAAGAGTGATACCACGAAAGACACAATCATTCCGACAATCAATACACCTAACTCACTTCCAGCGATTGCACCAAACTTCAACATTTTAAGTAAACTTGCTCCAAGCATAGCTGGTATTGCAAGATAAAAGGTAAACTCTGTTGCCGTTGCACGAGACACACCAATCAATAAGGCACCTACGATAGTCGCACCCGAACGGGATGTACCTGGAATCACCGCAGCAAGTAACTGAAATACACCGATAATCACTGCGGTCTTATATGTAATCTGACCAATGGACTGAATCGCTGCCTCTTTACCCTGATTCCAATTCTCAACAAGAATAAACAATACACCATAAACAATCAATGCAGCTGCAACAACATATGGTTTATAGAAAACACTATCAATCGCATCATCAAATAATACGCCTACCACACCAGCGGGCACACTAGCCACTAAAATCTTAACCCACATCATCATGATATTTTTCTTCACAAATGGCTTATGATCCGTCTTTGCTTTCAAATCAAAAGGAAATATCTTCTTCCAAAATAACAAAACAACAGCAAAAATTGCTCCTAACTGTATGACAACTCGAAACATCTCTGTGAAATCAGCATCTCCAAAAGCGAAGATTCCGTGAAACATATTCTCGACCAAAATCAGATGTCCTGTACTACTAATTGGTAACCATTCTGTGATTCCCTCTACAATACCTTGTAAAAACGCAATAAAATAATCAAACATTCCCATGATAATCCTCCAAATAAATTTCTATCTTATAGTATACGACAAAACCCTGAAAGAAATCAATGCTTTCTTTCAGGGCTTTTCAATACGTTGTCTCCCTATTCGTATGTCCTTTTGTAAAAATAACTTCCTATGATCATGGCAAAGCAGGATAATACTAAACAACACATGAGACTCCCTATGGCATAAGACCCTCTACTCATGCATACTCCAGGCACAAATAGCAACGTCGCTACAAATGGAAACTGTGGTATCCATCCATTCTTCAATGCACATAAAAGACTTAATAAAAAATAAATCATTGGAAAAATAAGGATTCCCTCTACAGGCCAAATGTCAGCACCTGCCCCTAAATAATTCCATCCCAGTACTGAATAATCTACTAGCACAATCACTAACAAATAAGGAAACACCTTTTTAAGTATCTCTCTCATTGCTACGGCTCACCTTCGGTGAGACTTTCCCTCCGTGCTTTCCTTTTGTTGCACCTATATTATACTATATTTACCATCTTTTTACAAGCATTAATTCATCGGTTGCAAATTTCCTTAAACTATTGTAAAATAAGAGGGTTATTATAGAAAGGATTACTATTTATGTATAGATGGTTTAAAAAATATATTGACCCTATCGTTCCACTTGAGAGCATAATCCCTCTCATCTCATGCTTTGCTATTAACATGCTTGTATATAGTGGTGCGATGACAATCACGACAGATTGGCATCATTATGACTTTACCAATAGTTTTGACTTGAAAGTACCCGTTATTCCTTGGTTTATATATATTTATCTAGGTTGTTATTTATTTTGGATAGTTAACTATATTATGGTAGGTAGATTAGACCGCGACCATTTTTACCGTTTTGTTACGGCTGATATCATGTCTCGCCTAGTCTGTGGTATTTTCTTTTTCCTGATGCCAACCACCAATATCCGACCTGTGATAGATGGCAATTCATTGTCTGAGATTCTGATGCGCTTTGTCTTTTCCGTTGACCAACCTTCGAATCTGTTTCCATCGATACACTGCCTCGTAAGTTGGTTCTGCTATGTTGGTATCCGTGGACGTAAGGAGATTCCTGCATGGTATCGTGCTTTTTCCTGCTTCTTTGCTATCATGGTTATGGTCTCAACGCAGGTTACAAAACAGCATTATATAATTGATGTCATCGGTGGGGTAGTACTTGCTGAACTAATGTACTACATTGCTCATCACAGTTCCCTATATCGCTATGTTATGCGATTTTTCGAAAGTATTCACGAGAAGTTCAAGGGACATTTTATAAAGGAGCCAGATTTTGGAGAACAAGAAAAAAACAATATTTAATATCATATTTTTGATTGCTTTGTTTCTGATTACAATATATATCATGTTTCATGGACAGGATTTAGCTTCTATCATTGACAAACTTGGTCAGGTTCGCAAGCGTTTTTTATTGATTGGAATTTTACTCGTTATCGTTTTTGTATGCTGTGAATCTGTAATTATTAAGTATCTACTTCATGTTGTGAAAATCAAGTGGCCGCTATATCGATGTATTCGCTATTCCTTTATCGGATTCTTCTTTAGTTGTATCACACCATCTGCAACGGGCGGACAACCCGCACAGATATATTACATGAAGAAAGAAGGACTTGATATTCCCACGTCCACGATTATTCTTCTACTTGTTACGATTGAATATAAGTTTGTATTAGTATTTATTGGTCTTGGATTGATACTATTTGGTCAACCGATTGTACAGATGCTAAGTACTGAAGTTCAATTTTATCTATATTTAGGACTTGCTCTGAATGTTTTTTGTGTCGTATTTATGAGCTTTTTAGTTTTTTTACCAAATACCTCACATTTTTTAATGCAAAAGCTATATGCCATCCTTGGCAAGCTTCATATCATGAAGAATTTAGATAAGAAGCTGATTAAATTAGAACATTCTATGGATCAGTACCAAGCGGCTTCCGTTTTCTTGAAGAAAAACAAGCCTGCTATTTTCAATGTATTTATCATTTCTCTCATACAGCGGCTTATACTTTTTTTTGTAACTTATATCGTTTACTGCAGTTTCGGACTTCATGGGCATTCTGCATTGGAGATTACGATTCTACAAGCAACCATATCCATTGCCGTTGATATGTTACCACTACCAGGTGGTATGGGAATCAGCGAGCATTTATTCAAGCGAATTTTCGTTCCAATATTTGCTGGCAGCATCAATCTAACTCTATCCGCCATGTTGCTTAGCAGAGGAATTAGCTATTATGCACTTGTACTTATTAGTGCACTTGTCACTTTTTATAGTCATCTTACAATTGGGAAAACCAAAACAAAGGGGAGAACATCATGATTGGATTTTATAATTATTCCGTAATACTCACATATTTAGGCCTTGGCATATCATTATTTGGTATGACCGAAGCACTATCTGGACACTTTACTGTTGCTATTTTATGTTTAGCACTCGCTGGAGCCTGCGATACGTTCGATGGCAAGATTGCTCGAAGTATGAAAAACCGAACCAAAGAAGCCGAACTATTTGGTGTACAGATTGATTCGCTATGTGACTGTGTATGTTTTGGTATCTTCCCAGCAGTATTTGCCTACTCAATGGGCATGGATGACACCTTAGGTAAATTAGTTGCACTTGCTTACGTACTTGGTGCCGTTATACGACTTGCCTTCTTTAATGTACAAGATGAGATGTCAAGAGCCAATCCCGTAAAAGAAGAACGTCGTTCTTACCGTGGATTACCTGTTACATCAATTGCAATTATTTTCCCAATTCTGTACTTATTTCGAAGCATGTTACAGCCACAGCTTTTCATCACCATTCTTACTTTTACAATGCTAGCAGTTGCGTTTCTCTTCATTTTAGACTTTAAGCTGAAGAAACCAACGAATCAGATGATTGCTGTATATATCGTTTTTGTTGCTATTGTTATGTTGAAAATATTACGTGTTTTCTAATTATTATGAATTTGGAGATTATACGAAATGAAATATATGAATCGAGAGGGAGAACCTCAGGAATCAACGACAACTCAAGATGAGATTCTTGAATTTCTTTATACTCATGCAATCGGAAGACTTATGCTAAAGCCACTTGTAGCCCCTTCTTTTTCAAAGTTTATGGGCAAGGTACTTAGCAGTCGTTTATCAAAAGTTTTTATCAAACCTTTTATCAAATCATCTGAAATTGATATGGATGAATACCAGAACACAACATATACCTCTTTCAATGATTTTTTTACACGTAAAATCAAAGCGGATATGCGTCCTCTCACGGGTGACTGTCAAACATTGATTAGTCCTTGTGATGGTAATGTAACCGTATACCCTATCTCGTCTGAAACAACGTTCTCTGTAAAGCACACAGAATATACGTTGCGTACACTCTTACAGAGTCGCAGATTAGCTAGTCGATATGAGGGTGGTTATGCCTTTGTGATACGATTAACCGTAGATGACTATCACCGCTATTGCTATGTAGCCGATGGTATCAAATCTAAGAATTATTTTATTCCCGGACTTCTACACACCGTTAATCCAATTGCCAATGACTATACGCCAATCTATAAGGAAAATGCACGAGAGTACACCGTCTTGCATACAAGAGAATTTGGTGATGTGATTCAGATGGAGGTTGGTGCGCTGATGGTCGGTAAGATTACCAATCACCACGAAGAAGATGAAGTATTACGTGGCGAAGAAAAAGGTTATTTTGAATTTGGTGGTTCAACCATCATTGTGCTTGTAAAAAAGGATCGAATCAAAATTCGTGAAGATCTACTCACCAACACAGCAAACGAATATGAGACCAAGATTCACCAAGGTGAAGAGCTCGGTCATATATAATACAACAAAGGCACAGACTTTCATCTGTGCCTTAATTTTATCTACAACTAATTCTGTAATGCAACAACCAAAGCAGGGATTACCTGCTTCTTACGCGATACAACGTCTTCAAGCATACAGGAATTCTCCCCATCTAGCTTGTTCGGTAGTGAAAATGCTTTCTCAACAACAGTTTCTACATTCTCTCCATAGAATATCAATTCCGTCTTCTCTTCAATAATGTTCGTTAGCATAAAGAATAACATGCTTACTCCATGATTGGAAAATGTCGATTCTAAATAAGGGATGAGTCGTTCCTTAATCTCTACCAACTCGTCTCCATCCAATGCATTGACCTGGCCCACACCAAATGTCATCGCACCCACACTTGTCTTTTTAAAGTCTTGATAGAATATCTCTTCTGGTGTCTTCGATGATAGATTACTGCCTGCCTTAAACATCTTACCTGCATAAGTACGAATATCAATACCAGATATCTTCGCTAATACATGTGCGGCTTCTTCATCCACACCCGTACAAGTTGGTGAACGGAACATCAATGTATCTGAGATAATCGCCGAACATAATAAACCAGCAATATCCTTTGGTATATCCACGCCCTGTTCAATAAACATCTGATATATAATCGTAGCCGTACATCCTAATGGCTGGTTTCTGAAAAATACAGGTGCAATCGTCTCAAGAGAGCCCAAACGATGATGGTCGATAATCTCAAGAATATCGGTCTCTTCAATTCCCTCAATCGCTTGACCCTTCTCATTGTGGTCCACCAGAATCATTTGCTTGCGCCTCAGGCTCAACAGATTACGTCGAGAGATAGTAAACCCATAGTAGTCGCCGTTCATGTCTAGAATCGGGAAATCACGATGTCTCACGCCTGTCATGATGTCACGAATTTCTTCTACTGGCTCATCGGTCTCAAAAGTAATCAATGGTTCTCTTCTCATGAAATACTTAATTGGCATACTTTGATTAATCAAGCGTGCTACTGTATAGGTATCATGTGGTGAGCAAATCACCGCGCAATCCTTTTCCTCTGCTAGCTTCTTAATCGTCATCGATACCGGTGCACCCTCACATACAATGATACATGCTGCATTCATCTCAATCGCACACAACTGAGACTCATAACGATTACCCAAGATAACCAAATCATTCTCTTCAATATAGTCTTCCATCAAATCAGGGTTCGCTGCTGCAATCAGCACCTTACCTTTGGTCACGTATCCATGATCATTTCCCACTAGCATCTCGCCATCAATCGTCTCAATGATATTGCGATACTTCGTTCTTGCTCGTCCGAGAATGCTGTTATCATAAACAGCCATGTAAGATGTCGCGATATCTCCAATTGTAATCAAGCCCTCTAGCTTCTTGCCTTTTGTAATAGGAAGAGTAACTACATCTCGCTCTTCCATCAGATTCCACGCCTTCTTAAGAGAAATTTCACTGCTGACGCCTTCAATTCGACGCATCTCAATGTCCTTCACCTGTGGTTTCACCTGCTTGAGCATCGTTGGTTCATCTACCTTGAAGTAATCAAGAACAAACTTCGTCTCCTCATTGATGTTACCAGCTCTCTTCGCCACGAAATGATCTCCTGCCGTATGATTCTTCAGGTAGGCATATGCAATGGCAGAACAGATGGAATCTGTATCTGGGTTCTTATGTCCCAAAACGTATACTTTTCTATTGCGATCCATATAAATCCTCATTTCAACACTGTTTATATCTTATTTATCTTAACAGTGTATATCGGTTCGCAACTTTTTTCAACCTTTTTCGAAAAAAATCAATACTACCACATATCTTATGCAAAAAAGATTGTTCCCCAAGGGACAAAACAAATCACTAAAACCATAAGCAATACAACCACTGACATACTCACTGTCTCGAAATCAAAATAATCCATACTTACACCTCCAAATCAACTTATGGCGTAAGTATAGATTATTTAAAGTACCATATATGGGACTTGAATTTCTTAAATTTTCAAAGAAATTCTTGCCTTAAATTAACCAATTGTCTTAGTTCTATCAACGGACTGATAAATCGTACCTGTCATCAATGGCTTATTCTTCAATGCGAATAACTGAGTTACAGACACAACCTGAATTCCCTTCTCGTCAAAGTCATCTAAAATGGTATCAATAATGGCTGCTGTATTATCCTCTGTCTCATGCATTAGAACAATATCACCGTCTTTCGCCGCATTGACATTTGTTCGAATCTGAGCTGATGTCGTACCCTCAACATAATCCTTAGAATCTACGGAACAATCAATAAATGGTGCATTGATATAGCCAAGCATCTTCTGATTATATGCTAGATTAGGTGCACGGAATAAGAAATTACTATATCCTGTAATATCTGTTAACAGCTTATTGGTATCACCTATTGAAGTTCTAATTGTTCTTTCAATAGAAGGAACAGAACCCCATCCATAGGAATGATTACCAACATCAAACCCATTATCTTTAGCCTGTTTTACTTCATCCTGTGCATCTGGACCAGCCTTAACAGAACCACCAATATAGAAGAAACTTGCGTGTGCATTATGGGCTTTTAATGCCTTATGTATAATCATCGAATTGGATGTATCTTTATTACCTACAGGACCATCGTCAAAAGTAAATGCCACAGCTGGTTTCTCCGGATCAAGACCAGTAATATCTGTTCCTTCATACTTGAACTCTGTTGGTGCATATGTTGGACCAGGTGTCACTTTAGGAACTTCTGGTGTTGGAGTTGGCGTCACAACTGGTGCTGTTGTAATCGCTGGAACGACAGGTGTTGCAACTGGTGCAGCCTTAGCCTTAGCCTTAACAACCTTAACCTTACATGTCAGCTTCTTGCTACCAATCTTAGCCTGAACAACTGCTGAGCCCACTTTCTTCCCTTTTACAACAACGCTACTCTTCTTCTTTTTACTGAGGGAAATGTACTTGCTTCCCTTCTTGATTGACCATTTTGCTTTCTTCTTACTATTCTTCACCTTAAT
>CAZUGH010000028.1:0-21418 GCA_964619785.1 uncultured Lachnospiraceae bacterium
AATCATACATATCCAGGTTAGAAAAGAAGATTATGAAGCGTTTGAAAAAAGAGATGCTTCGATTAGAATATAGTAATTAATCGGGAATAGGGTAAAAATAAAGACTAGTTAGAATGAAATCATTCCGGCTAGTCTTTGATTTTTATTGAATTTCGAAATAGTCAAAGGAAGCAACTTGATTACTCTTTGTTCCATTTGATGTGGCATAGATACCAATGCATGTTCCTACGAATCCGCCGGCAACATCAGTTGATAGGATTCTAGCATCAACATGCTCTATCAGCGTGTAAGATTTGTCACCACCAATCGAGTATGAGAAGGTGAGGTCTTGTCCCTTCGCGGTCACACAAAGAGTGATTGGTTCGTTTGTATCGCAACTCTGTGAAGCAATGGTATTGATTTCGCCTTTTTCCACTTTGATAACTCGTATTGAATTTAGACCTACGAGGAATTGATAGTTGAAATCCTGACTCTGGTGTAGGATGAGTCCAGCTTCTTCTTTGTCATTGGATGGAGCAAAATCAAGCTTGGTTGAAGCGGTAAAGTCCATTGACTGTTGTCGAACAAGAACAGCAGATGGATTCTCGCGTTGCTCAAGGGTCACAGGGGAAAGCTTCATCGTAAGCCAGCCTGGGCGTTCTGTTAATGAGTAATCTTCTAGCTTAGGATTTCGAAGATAAATAAAGTGATAAGGAAGCTGATTGCAATCAAAATCTTCACGCTTTGCGACTTCAGGAACTTCATACAATGGGAGATTTGGTGCAACGACGGTATCTTCTACAATTCCTTTGCCAGGATTGATGACAGGCCATCCATTTTCCCAGGTAAATGGTACTAGAAATGTTTCACGTCCGAGATTGCGATAATATCCACCATATGGTCGGGAGGCCAACAAAACCATAAACCACTCATCGTTCTTCGTATGAACGATATCAGGGTGACCTACGTTTACGATTGGATAGTTATAACCCAAATGACGGTGTGTCATGATTGGATTGCCACGATGTCCCGTGAATGGCTCCGTTAAACTTTTACTTCGAGCAATACTGATGGCGTGATCATGTGCTGTACCTGCTTCTGATATCATCAGATAATAGTAACCATCTTTTTTATAAATATGAGGACCTTCTGGCCATTCTACCTGACGAAGAGCTCCGTGCCATGCGGGGTAACTTTCCCCGACAAGTTTCATTGTGGTTAGGTCAAGCTCTTGAATATAGATTTCGTTATCTCCAAAATATCGAGCACCTTCACGACGTGGCTTTGTTCCGCAATAGTAACATTTTCCATCATCATCAAAAAAGAGTGAAGGGTCAATTCCTTCGGAACCAAGAGGATATGGGTCAGACCATGGTCCTTTCGGGTCTTTAGCAGTAACGATGAAATTGCCAAGCTCATTGCTAACATTGGTTGTTATCATATAGAAAGTGCCATCATGATAGCGAAGAGTAGGAGCAAAAATTCCTTCTGATGTTTCAGCACCAGCGAGAGGAAGCTGCTCGTTACGATCAAGTATATTACCAATCTGTTCCCAGTGAATCAAGTCTGTACTGTGAAAGATAGGAACACCAGGGAAATAAGCAAATGTTGAAGTGACAAGATAGTAGTCATCCTCGACACGACAAATGGATGGATCAGGATAAAATCCAGGAAAAATTGGGTTGTTATAAGTTGTTGACATAAGAAGTCTCCTTTATTTTATTTGATACAGAGAACGAAACTCTGTTGGTGAACATTTTTTCATATTCTTAAATACCCGGTTAAAGGTTGAGATACTTGAAAAGCCTGATTGAAATGCAACCTCGGTGATTGACAATTTGGGATCAAGAAGCAGCGTCTCGGCAACTTGAATTCTCTCTTTGTTGAGGTAATCATAGAAGGACATATTCGTAAATTGCTTAAAAAGCCTGGAAAAATGAAACTTGCTGAAATTAGCAATTCCCGCAATGGTATCTAGTGAAATTTCTTTCATGTAATTATTGTGTATGTAATCAAAAATCAAATCAAATTTTTCAATATATTCTTTTTGCTTGCTTTGCTTACTTTCATGAAAAATCTGATTCCCAGATAAGTACTTTCTTCCTATTAAAAGAAAAAGACCAATTAACTTAGAATATATGGAAGCTTCCCACAATGGATCCTTATTCATGTATTCATCACGAATCTCTGCTAACAACTTTTGTAGCTGTGGATGAATATCTTTGTCCTGCTCAGAATCATGCAATATGATGCGAGGATCACGAAGTACAGGAAGAATACTTGACATTCCTTTCAAACTTGTGATTAACGAATGGTCAATCAAAAGGATTAATCGTGAGCCAGTCGTAGGCGCTTTTAACTCATGTAACTCACCAGCAGGAATCACGATGATATCACTAACCTGTAGTTTGTAGTGATTGCCATCAGCGACCACCTCGTATGAATTCTCTAGAGGCATGATAATCTCAATAGCAGGGTGCCAGTGCGGTGCATAGCTCTCTGGAGTATTATTTTCATATAAGATTAGAGTGAATTCGTTAGTATAGCTAATCTGTTCCATGATTCCATGGTAATTCTGTGGCATATTATCCTCCTATTCCCTGTTCTGTGTATATAACTTAATTATTGCGATTGAAAATATGATTTAAAAGACACAGAATGTAGTAATTTTGCTCAAAAAAGCTTACGAAAAATTGTAAAAATGATATAATAGTCTACAAGACATAAGCAAAATCATGACTTCATTTTAATACAGGAGGTGAGGAAAGTAAATAGAAAACAGAAAAAGTTCGAAAATCACCTCAAAATTTGGTTATTATGAATAAAATTCGCAAGTTATGAGAATAGAATCGCAATTTTTGAGCAGAATTAACCCCTATAATATATTAAACTATAGACATGTGCCAATTTTGATGGTATACTAAATAACAAAAAGTATACAAAATACACAAAGAATAATAATGTGTATCCGAATACGGTGTCAAAAATTGTGCGAAACGCATAAAAGAGAAAGGGCGAAAGGAGATCGAGACAGCCATGTCGAAGATTAAGAACAAAAAGGTCATCATAATTCCAGCAGTAATCGTGTTATGTATTGTAGCGATTGTTGTATATCAGCAGTTTTTTGCTGGAAGTACAATTGCTGACCACTCCGAAAAGTATAAGGGAGCCAATCTAGAAGCGAGTGATGCAGATGGTATTGGACGTAGTGACACTTATACGAAGTACGTAAGCAAGGATGAATATAAGAATGCAGCATCCCCAAGTAAAGAGGTTGTAGTTGATTTATTCAAGTACAACGAAGCAAAAGGTGCTAGTAAGATTAGTGCTGGAGGGGAGACAGATGTACTGCAGATGGCAGAAGATGGCTATACCCAATGGAAAGTCAATATTCCAGAAGCAGGTTTTTATAACATCTATACAGAGTATTATCCAATTAAAGGTCGAGGCATTTCGATTGAACGTGAATTGACAATCAATGGTACTGTTCCATTTAGTGGAGCTGATGCGATTGATTTTAAGCGCGTTTATAGCGATGCAACAGAGATTAAGAAGGATAACCAGGGTAATGAGATTCGCCCAACACAGGCAGAGAATCCAAGCTGGCAGAATGTATATTTCTCTGACTCTACCGGATATGAGAAAGAACCATATAAGTTCTATTTCAATAAAGGTAAAAACACAATTCGCCTAACAGGCGTGAATGAGCCATTTGCTATTCGCAAGCTGGTTATCAAGAACAAAGGTGATAATGCTTCTTATGAAGAATATTCTAAGAAGAATTCAACCGCATTAGCAGTTGCAGCACCAAGCGGTTACAGTCAGAAGATTCAGGGAGAGAGCGCAGTGAGACGTTCTTCACCTTCTCTCTATGCTAGTTATGACCGTTCTTCAGGTGAGACAGAACCTAAGAGCATTGGTAAGACCAAGCTGAATATGACTGGTGGTACTCAATGGCGTGTAGCTGGTGACTGGATTGAATTTGATACAGAAGTTCCGGAAGATGGTTCTTATGTAATTGGTATCAAAGGACGTCAGGGTTACAATCGAGGATTTGTTGCAACACGTAACTTATCTATTGATGGTGTAACACCATTTGAAGAAGTGAGTGAGATTCAATTTACATACAGTAATACTTGGAGCATGACAGTTCTTCAGGATGAGAAGGGCAATGCATACAAGTTCCCACTTACAAAAGGTAAACATACAATTCGTCTTAGCGTAACATTAGGAGATTTCGGTGAGCTTCTTTCAGACCTCTCTGATAGCGTAGGACGTATGAATGATATGTATCGTAAGATTCTTGTATTGACAGGAAGCGACCCAGATGATTTCCGTGATTATCAGATTGAGAAAGTTTTCCCAGATGTAATCAAAGCGATGGAATTAGAGTCAAAACGTCTTTACAAGCTGGTTGATCAGGTTATTGCTTATACTGGTGAGAGTAGTCAGCAGGTTTCAATTGCACAGACACTTGCTAACCAGATGGAACTGTTTGTGGATCGTCCAGACAAGATTCCTACTACATTAAGTAACTTTAAAGAGAATATCAGTGCGTTAGGTACTGCGATTAACACATTAGCAGAGACTTCACTTGATATTGACTATATTGCTTTGGCTGATTCAAAAGAGAATCTTCCAGAAGTAACTGAGAATGGTTTTGACAAAGCAGTTCATGAATGTCAGATGTTCTTCAATTCATTCTTTAGTAATTCGTCTTCTCTTGGTAGTGTTTACGAAGCAGGAGAGAATACAATGGATGTATGGATTGTTGCTGGTCGTGACCAGAGTACAATCTTAAAGACAATGGTAGATGATACATTTACACCAGCAAGTGGAATTAATGTTAACGTCAAGCTGATTGATGTGGCTACCTTGCTTCCAGCCGTTGTTGCTGGTACTGGTCCAGATGTTGCACTTACTGTTGCGCAGTCAGAGCCTGTTAACTACGCGTTGCGTAAAGCAGCACTTGATTTGAACCAGTTTGATGATATCGATGAAGTTTTATCCGAGTATTATCCAAGTTCATATGAAGCTTATAAGTTCAATGGTGGTATTTATGCATTACCAGAGACTCAGAACTATAATGTATTATTCTATCGTACCGATATCTGTGAGGAACTTGGTATTGAGATTCCAGATACATGGGATGACGTATTGAAGATTCTTCCTGTATTACAGAAGAGTAACATGCAGATTGCTGTACCATCTGTAGAGCGTAAGATTGGTAATACAACAAATCCTGACTTAGCAAACTATTATGCTCAGTTGTATCAGAGAGATGGTCGTCTCTATGATGAAGAAGGAAAATCTGTTACAATTGCAACAGAAGCTGGTATTAAGGCATTTGAGTTCTATACCAAACTGTTTACTAATTATAAGCTTGAGAAACAGTATGACTTTGTTAACCGTTTCCGTAGTGGTGAGATGCCAATTGGTATTGCTGATTATAGTAACTTTAATACATTATCCGTATTTGCACCTGAGATTAAAGGTTTGTGGAAGTTTGACCTGATGCCTGGTGTAGCAAGAGATGATGGAACGATTAATCGTGCCGTTCAATCTTGGGGAACATGTTCTATGATGCTTCGTTCTACCAAAGATCCTAAGAAAGCTTGGGAGTTCATGAAATGGTGGGCAAGCTCCGATACTCAGACTCGATTTGGTCGTGAACTGGAAAGTGTAATGGGTGCTTCAGCTCGTTATGCTACAGCTAACATAAAGACCTTTGATGAATTGTCATGGGGTAGCGCAGAGGCTGCTATCTTGAAAGAGCAGTGGAAAGAAGCCTTTGGTCTTCCAGAAGTTGCAGGTGGTTATTACACACCTAGACATATTACCAATGCAGTTCGTAAGGTTATCAATGATAATGAGGATCCACGAGAGACCTTAAAAGACTACGCTAAGACAATTCAGGAAGAGATTGATAAGAAACGTTCTGAATTTGGACTTGAGGTAGCTGAATAATTTAGAGAGGAGAGTTTATCGTATGAGTTTCCTAGGAAAGTACTTTGCGATTAAGAAGAGAAACTTCCAGATTGGATGGAAAAAGGCAAAGCAGTCTAAGACATGTTATTTATTCTTACTGCCATATGCAATTTTGTTTACTGCGTTCTTTATCCTACCAGTTGGAATGTCAATTTTCTTTAGTTTTACTTATTATAACGTTTTGGAACCAGCACAGTTTATTGGCGTCCAGAACTACGTCGATCTGTTATTGGCAGATGATGTATTCCTGATTGGTGTTAAGAATACATTCTTGATTGCGGCGATTACAGGTCCGGTAGGTTATATTGCTTCCTTTATCTTTGCGTGGTTCATTAACGAACTTCCAAGATATATCAGAGCAGTTGCCGTACTTGCATTCTATGCACCAACTATTTCAGGTCAGGCTTACCTGATCTGGGCTATCCTATTTAGTGGAGATGCTTATGGTTATGTTAATGCATTTTTGATGAAATTCGGTATTATCAACGAACCTCAATTATGGATGACCAATCCTGATTTGATGATGAATGTTATTTTGATCGTTATTTTATGGATGAGTCTTGGTACTGGATTCCTTTCCTTCGTTGCCGGACTTCAAGGTATTGATGAATCCCAGTTTGAGGCAGGTTATGTAGACGGTGTTAAGAACCGTTGGCAGGAGCTTTGGTATATCACATTACCTAATATGAAACCTATGCTTTTGTTCGGTGCCGTTATGGCAATCACACAGTCCTTTGGTGTGGCGGAGGTTACGATGGCCCTTGCCGGATTCCCAAGTACAGACTATGCCGCTCGAACAGTTGTAACTCACTTGTATGACTACGGTGTTACACGATTTGATATGGGATATGCTTCCGCAATTGCGACAGTATTGTTCCTAACGATGATTTTATGTAACAAGGCAATTCAAGCTTTACTTAGAAAAGTAGGAAGTTAAAGGAGATGCAACTATGAGTAAGATAAAAAGAAGAAAACCGAACCGTTCTCGTGGTGGAGACATCGGTATCTATATCATGCTGATTCTGTTTGGAATGTTCATGGTTATGCCTTTAGTATATACAATTAGTAGTGCATTCAAACCGCTTGATGAGATTTATCTCTATCCACCTAGATTTTTTGTTAATCATCCAACTATGAATAACTTCCAGGATTTGCTCGTTGTTATGTCTAGTTCATGGGTGCCATTTACAAGATACATATTTAATACAGTGTTTATCACGGTTGTTGGTACATTAGGACATTTGATTTTCGCATCTATGGGTGCTTATGTATTAGCAAAATATGATTTCCCAGGTAGCAAGACTTTCTTCGCTATCTGTCAGACAGCCTTGATGTTCTCTGTTTATGTAACACAGATTCCTAACTACTTGGTTATGACCAAGTTAGGATGGGTTGATACTTATGCTTCGCTGATTATTCCAGCATTTGCTGCACCAATGGGACTCTTCCTTATGAAGCAGTTCATGGAACAGATTCCAGATGCCTTGATTGAAGCGGCGAAGATTGACGGTGCAAAAGAGGGACGTATTTTCTTGCGTATCGTTATGCCAAATGTTAAACCTGCTTGGTTGACATTGACTATTTTCTCTGTTCAGTCCCTATGGAACATGAAAGGACAGAGTTACATTTACTCTGAAGAATTGAAGATGTTACCATATGCCTTACAGCAGATTCTGCTTGGTGGTGTATCAAGAGCGGGAGTTAGTTCCGCTGCAACAATGATTGTCATGATGGTTCCAATTCTCATATTCGTATTTGCAGAGAGTAACATTATTGAGACCATGGCTAGTTCTGGTATTAAAGACTGATATAGGAGGAAAGATGAACATGAAACGAATGAAACGAATTACTTCAATGTTTGCACTATTACTAGTGGTTTCCTTCCTGGTAGAAAGTGTAGATGCTGGAGCAGTAGCTGGAGGAACGAATTATACTTATACATATGATTGTTGGTATGAAGATCGTGAATCGCCAGATGCTTATGCAGTAAATCGTACCGTTACAGGTGCTGATTTTAAAAAAAGTGGTAACTTTAAGAATCCAGAAGGATTATATGCCGTAGGCAACAGAGTATATGTGGCCGACACAGGCAACAATAGAATTGTTGAATTAGCATATAATAATGATGAGTTCAAGTTTGTACGTGCAATTAGTGAATTTACGAATGGCGGTGCAAAAGATACTCTTTCTACACCAAAAGATGTGTTTGTCACAACGACTGGTGAGATTTATGTAGCAGATACAGGTAATAAGAGAATTGTTCATATGGATAGTTCATTGAATTGTATCAAGATTATTACAAGACCTACAGATGATACTGTTGATCAGTCAACGGATTTCCTTCCAGCTAAGCTGGTTGTTGATTCATCCAATCGTATTTTCTCACAGGTAACAAATGTAAATAAAGGATTCATGGAATTTGGTTCTGATGGTTCTTTTACAGGATATGTTGGAGCTAGTGAAGTAACATATAACTTCTTTACTTATTTGTGGAAGTTAATTGCTACAAAAGAGCAGCGTGCACAGATGGAATTATTCGTTCCTACTGAGTATAGCAATATCGCATTGGATTCTGAAGGATTTATTTACTCTACGATTTCCAAGTTTGAAGGTGATGTAGAAGCTGCTAAGCCAGTTCGTAAGCTAAATGCAAAAGGTACTGACATCTTAGTACGTAATAGCTTAGTTCAGCCAATTGGTGATTTATACTTCCCTGATACAGGGGAGTTATCCGGAACTTCTAAGTTCTTAGATGTATGCGCATTACCTAACGATACATATTATTGTCTAGATAATACACGAGGACGTGTTTTTGGTTATGATTTCCAGGGAAATATGTTATATGCCTTTGGCGGACATGGATATCGTGAAGGATACTTTATCAATCCTGTTGCAATTGAGGATATTGATGGTTCTTTGTTAATCCTTGATAAGGACTTAGGTTCTATCACTCAGATGACATTGACTGAGTATGGTACTTTGATTAACCAGGGTCTTGCAGAATATAAGCGTGGAGATTACGATGCTTCTGCTGAGACATGGAGAAAAGTTTTGAAGTTAAATGGTAACTATGATTTGGGTTATATCGGTGTTGGTCGTGCACTTCTTCGTCAGGAGAAGTACAAAGACGCTATGAACTACTTCGAAACAAAACTTGATAAGAAAAACTATTCAAAAGCTTATAAATACTATCGCAAGGAACAGATGGAAGATAACATTGTCTACATTCTGATAGGCCTATTGATTATCATCGTTCTTTTGTACGGTCGTGGCTTCATTAAGAAGGCTCGAAAGGAGGTAGAAAAAGGATGAGTATAAAAGATAGAGTGTTGGATAAAGACAGATGGCATCATTTCTGGGATACATTAAAGTTTGCAAAGCATTGTATGACAAGTCCTTTTGATGGATTCTGGGATCTGACTCATGAGAAGAGAGGTTCATTAGGAGCTGGAACATTAATTCTTGTTCTTGTTCTTATTATCAATCTTCTGAAATTAGGTTTCACAAGCTTTGTTGTAAGATCAAGCGCAGTTGACTGGAATTATGTCAATATGCTGATGGAGGTTGCTAAGGTTCTCCTACCATTCTTTGTTTATTGTGTAGGTAACTGGTGTTTAACCACATTGTTTGATGGTAAAGGTAAACTTTCTGATATTTACATGGGTACTTGTTATGCATTAGCACCTTATGTAGTAATTCAGATTCCAATCATGATTTTAAGTAATTTTGTAACAGTCGAGGAAAGTGCTTTTTATGGTTACTTTGATGCATTCTCATTAATATGGTGTGCGTTCCTTATTATCGCTTCAGTTATGCAGATTCATGACTTTGGATTTGGAAAAGCAATTTTATCATTGATTTTCTCTATTGTAGCGATGTTAGTAATCATATTCTTACTTGTTCTTTTCTTCAGTTTGATTAGTGATTGTGTTGCTTACTTTGTATCAATTTATAAAGAAGCAGTGTTCAGGTTCTATTAGACGACAGAAAGGAGGATAAGATAGAAGATGAAGAAAACATTAAGTTCATTACTTGTTATGCTTTTCGCAAGTCTTGCATTGGTAGGATGTGGTGAAACAGAAAGTAAGCATTCTGTTACCGAGACAAGAGTTTATGAAGAAGCAGCAGGTAAAACATATACCGCATCCAATGAAAGCTTAGAGCTTAACATGAATGGCGATACAACAACATTCTCCCTGAAGAATAAAAAGACAGGAGAGGTTTGGTATTCCAATCCTTCTGATATGACAAAACATCCAGCAGAAGGTAAGAATAAGAATAACCTTCAGTCTACATTATTAGTTCAGTATTCTAATAAGACAGATACAAGAGTTGATATTGACAACTATTCAAAATCTATTAAAAACAAGAATTACACAATTGAAAAAGTAGATGGAGGATTAAAGGTCAATTATACAATAGGTGAGGTTAGCAAGATTTATAAATGTCCACCTGTAGCTACAGAATCAAGAATGAATGAATTCCTTAATAAGATGGATAAGAATTCACAGAAATTGATTAAACGTAATTATGTATATTATAATTACGAAGAGATGGATGAATCAGATGACGAGGATCTCGATACAGCATTAGCTCTTTTCCCTGATTTAGAGAAGGAGCCAGTATACATGCTTCGTGAGAACATTACAGATTCATTTGCAAAACAGATAGAAGAAGCATTTGCTAATGTTGGTTATACAGATGAGGATTATGCTAAGGATGATGCTGCTTTTGATATCCAGCTTCAGAATGAAAAACCAGTCTTCAATGTATCTGTATATTATCTGTTAGATGGTGATGATTTTGTGGTACGTGTACCAATGAAAGAAATCAAGTATCGTTCTACATATCCAATCGTAGAGTTCACAGTTCTTCCATATATGGGAGCTGGTAGCACAGATGATACAGGATTTATCATGGTTCCTGATGGAACAGGTGGAATTATCAACTTCAATAACGGTAAGACTGGACAGCAGACATATACAAGTGATATGTATGGTTGGGATTATGGTGTTAGTCGTCAGATGGTAGTTGATGAGACCAAATCAGATTATCCAGTATTTGCAATTGCAAGAAATGGTTCCTCTATGTTATGTACAGCAGAAGAGGGTAGCGCATATTCAATCGTACGTGCAGATATTAGCGGTAAGGGTGACGATTATAACTACGGAAGATTTGCTTACAATCTCGTTCATGGTGAGACAATGGATATCACAACCAAGTCAGATACTACAGTTCGAGTATATGAAGAAAATCTACCAGATGAAAATATCACACAGCGCTATATGTTTTCACAAGGTGCGGATTATGCACAGTTAGCTTCTGTATATAGAAGTTACTTGTTTGAGAAATATCCAAACCTTAAGAAAAAAGAAGAAAGCAAGATGACAATGAATGTCGAGATGTTAGGAGCAGTAGATAATATCGAACATGTTCTTGGATATCCTGTAACAAAAGCGCAGGCACTTACAACATATAAACAAGCGCAAGAGATGTTAAATAAATTGCTTGAATCTGGAATATCAGCAACCAATTTGAATGCAAAATATTCTGGATGGTTCAATGGTGGTGTGAAACAGACATCAGCTAAGAAAGTCAAGCTAGTAGGACGTCTTGGTAGCAAATCTGATTTAACAGATTTGACAGCATTTGCTAAGAACAAACAGATTTCTCTCTTTATGGATGGTAGTTTCAACTATGTTTTGAATGATAAAACACTTGATGGATTTACACAAAATAGAGATGCTGCTAAGTATGCAAGTCGAGAAATCGCAGAGATTTATAAGATTTGGCCAGTTACTTTCAAGCCGGATGAAGATAGTGATGACAGTTATTATCTGACAAAACCATCTTATGCGAAAGAGTCTCTTGAAAGCTTTGTAGAAACGATTACAGATTATGGTACAAAGAATGTTTCTTTACAGGATTATGGAGATAAGTTAGGTGGAGATTACAATCCTAAAAATCCAGTATCCCGTGAAGCAAATATGAACATGCAAGTTCAGTCCATGAGTAATCTACAGACAAACGGAAGCAAGATCATGATTAATGAAGGTAATATGTATGCTGTACCTTATGCAGATGTAGTTACTGGAATTAATCTTGAAAGTAAAAAAGTTAACTTGATTGATGAGACAGTTCCATTCTATACCATCGTATTACATGGTGTAGTTGATTATACAGGTGATGCTATCAATCTTGCAGAAGATAATACAACGAATATTTTGAAATCAGCTGAGAATGGTGCAAGCCTATATTATGTATTCATGAATGAGCCAACAAGTGCCTTACAGAAAGGTTTCTATACTCAGTATTATGCATGTAACTTTAATGATTGGGAAGATGATGCAGTAGAATTGTATAATCGTTTCAATAATGAACTCGGAGATACTTACAACCAGTATATTGTGAAACATACAAAAGTTTCTAATGGTGTATTTGTTACTCAGTATGAGGGCGGTAAACAGGTGGTTGTAAACTACAATTACAATGATTACAATTTCAATGGAACCAAAATTCCAAAACGTGATTTTGTAGTGATGGGAGGTGGACAGTAAATGAAAGGTAATAAGGTAGCGACAAAACAGCCAAAACAGAAAAAGAAAAAGACACTTGCATTTAAGAATGGTGTCGCAGGATATTTATTTATTGCTCCATTTATCCTTGGATTTGTATTATTTATGGCAGTACCACTTTTCCAGTCTTTGCTTATGTCATTTAATGATGTATCACCTGGAGATGGTGGATTCGAGATGACTTTTGTAGGTATTAAGAACTTCAAAGATGCATTTACAGTAGATGCAGAATTTGTTCCTATGCTTACTAGCGAGTTGATTCGTATGTTAACTAACATGCCTGCCACTTTGATTTTCAGTTTCTTTATTGCTTTACTTTTGAATCAGTCCTTCAAAGGAAGAGGCGCAGTACGTGCAATATTCTTCTTACCAGTTATTGTTTCATCTGGTGTTTTAGTTGGACTTGAGTATAGTAATGAGTTATTGAATGGTATGCAGGATATGATTAAGGAAACTTCTAATACGGCAAGTATTACGGGAGTCCTTGAAGATATTCTCGTAACCGACAATGCAGTCATGGGAACGTTATTCGGATACATATTCCTGATAGTTAATAGTGTATATGATATCGCTATTGCATCAGGTATCCAGATTATCATCTTCTTATCTGGCCTTCAGACAATTTCTCCAAGTATGTTTGAAGCTGCTAAGATTGAGGGATGTACAGCATGGGAGTGTTTCTGGAAGATTACTTTCCCTATGGTAAGTTCACTGATTCTCGTAAACATTGTTTATACGGTAATTGACTTCTTCGTTAAGACTGATAATCAGGTTATGACGAAGATTCAGGATACTGTAGCCAAGATGGAATATGGATTCAGCTCAGCAATGGCATGGGTATACTTCCTTTGTGTACTAGTCATATTAGGTGTTGTTTCATTTATTATTTCGAAGAGGGTGTACTATTATGAATAAAAAACTAAATACCTTTATAGAAAGAAACAGAAAATCTAACAACTACTTACTTCGGAAGACAGCATTTAATGTTGGCTACAAAATCGTAAGATTTGTACTTTTAGTTGGATTGTGTTTCTTGATATTACAACCAATTTTAAATAAGATTTCACTTAGTTTTATGGAGGAGCAGGATCTATATGATTCTACAATTGTTACGCTTCCTCGTCATTTTACAACTGCTAACTATGTTCTTGCTTCACAACTGATGAAGTATTGGAAGGCAATGTGGAGTACTGCTTTTATTGCATTGTTAGTTAGTGCTTTACAGATTGTTTCATGTACACTTGTTGGATACGGATTTGCTCGTTACAAATTTCCTCTCAAGAATGTTTGGTTCGGAATTGTTATCTTAGTAATCCTGGTACCACCAACAACGATCATGTCATCACTGTATTTGAATTTCCGTTATTTTGATATCTTTGGTATCTTTGCATTATTTAATGGCGGAGAACCACTCAACCTGTTAAATACATTAACACCATATGCATTGATGTGTTTGGGTTGTATGGGATTGAAGAGTGGATTGTATATTTATATGATTCGACAGTTCTTCCGTGGTATTCCAAAAGAATTGGAAGAGGCTGCTTATGTTGATGGATGTGGAAAGCTCGCAACATTTGTTCGTATTATGTTACCTGATTCAAAACCAATTCTTACATCATGTTTCTTGTTTGCCTATGTATGGCAGTGGACAGATTCGTTCTATTCAAGAATGTTCTTGAGTGATGAGTTCACATTGTTGCCTAACTCTTTGACTGGCTTATCAGGAGCATTGGATTCCTATTTGAAGGCTAGGGGTATTGCACAGAAAGCTACAGTGGCATACTCACAGCAGATGATTGCAACTGGAACACTGATGGCAATTATTCCACTTATCATCATTTACTTGTTTGCACAGAAAGGTTTCGTAGAAAGCTTGAGTCAGACTGGTATTAAGATGTAATGTTACATTCGGTTATTTCTGGAGCGACCAGAGTAACAATAAATATTTTGTATAAAAAAAGGAGGAATTACAAAATGAAAGCAAACATGAAAAAATGGATTGCTATGAGTCTTGTTCTCGTAATGGCTATCTCAAGCTTAACTGCTTGTGGTAAAAAAGAAGAAGCAGGCAATGCAACAGGATCCAATGCTGGTGCTGGTGAATCCGGCAACAAAAAAGTTTTGGATGACCTGGGTGGTATTAAGGTAAAAGTCGGAGACTGGTATACAGCTGAAGACATTGATACTTCCACAGATTACTTGAAAGCTACAGAGAAGTACAGAAAAGAGATTCAGGAGAAGTACAATTTCGAGATTACTAGAAAGACAGAGTATTCTTACACAGATCAGCAGGAGACATATGTTAATGGAACAATGTCAAACAGCCCTGCATGTGATATCTTTGTACTGTATCAGGAGATGGTATCTCAGCCTCTGATGAAGGGTCTGATGTATGACTTATCTACTGTAGATACAGTTGATTTCACAGAAGAAAAATGGAACCCTATGGTTAACGATTTGATGACAGCTGGTAGTGGACAGTATGGTATGTCTGCAGAAGCAGAGCCTCGTGGAGGATTATTCTACAACAAGCGTCTTTTCGAAGAAGCTGGTATTGATACAGAAGAACCATATGACTTACAGAAGAGTGGTAAGTGGACATGGTCTAAGTTAGAAGAGTATTGCAAGAAGCTTACAAAAGATACTGATAATGATGGTAAGACAGATCAGTATGCAATGGCTAGTTTCTCTAAGTACTATTTACCAGAATGTGCAGCTACTAACAATGCTGGATTTATTGGTAAAGACAAAGATGGTAAATATGTAAACACAATGAATACAGACGAGTTCTTGTATGCTATGAACTGGGGTGTAGGCCTTCTTGAAGATGGTTACATCATGCCTAAACCAGACGGAGCTGCTTGGGATTGGTACAAAGCTGCATTCCGTGATGCTGAAGTTGCTATGCAGACAGCAGAAGTTTACGAAATCTCTTCATTCAAGGATATGGATGATGATTGGGGATTCGTAATGTTCCCTTACAATGAGAAGAACAAAGATGCTGGTATGAAGACAATTCCTAATGATAACATTTTCGTAGTACCTAGCTGCTTCGATGCAGATAAGGTTGAGAAGATTTGTCAGGCATTTGATCTCTACACAGAGACAACTCCAGGATATGATATTGATGATTCTTGGAAAGAGACATATTATACTCAGTTCAAAGATTCTCGTGCTGTTGATGAAACTCTTCAGATGATGAAGGATAGCAACAACCAGTCTGTATCTTATGAGCCAATGATTAGTGATATCGATTATGGTGATTTCTGTTATGCAGTATATGCAAGAGCAACAACACCTAAGAAGAAGATTGAAGAAATCTCTTCTAAGTGGGATGCTAGGATTGCTGATATGAACAAGAAGTATGAATCATTTGCAGCATCTAAGAAATAATTAAAGTCTATAGTTTGTAACAATAGGGCTGTTCAGAATGGTCAACACATTTTGTTCAGCCCTATATTTAATATAAAATAAAAACGAACATAAGAGGATTTATTCCCATGAGATAAAATAAATATAATATATATGGAGGTTGTGACATGGTAGATTCAACAGAGTTTAAGAAACGTGCAAAAGAGTTAGTTTCCAAGATGACACTGGAAGAAAAAGTGTACCAGACCTTACATGGTGCTCCAGCATTGCCACATTTAGGTGTGAAAGCTTATAATTATTGGAATGAGGCGTTACATGGAGTTGCAAGAGCAGGTACAGCAACCGTTTTTCCACAGGCAATAGGATTGGCAGCAACATTTGATGAAGATTTCATCGAAGAGATTTCGACAGCGATATCAGATGAAGGTCGAGGAAAATTCAATGCACAGCAAAAGTATAGTGACTTTGATATATACAAAGGGCTTACATTTTGGTCACCGAATGTGAATATTTTTCGTGATCCTAGATGGGGAAGAGGACATGAGACATTTGGAGAAGATCCATACTTGACTTCACGTCTTGGTGTGCGTTTCATCGAGGGCTTACAAGGACATGATGATACCTATATGAAGGCGGCTGCATGTGCGAAACATTTTGCAGTACATTCTGGTCCTGAAGCAGTAAGACATAGTTTTAATGCAGAATGTTCAGAACAGGATTTGCGAGAGACATATCTTCCTGCATTTAAGGCGTGTGTAAAAGAAGCAGACGTTGAAGTTGTGATGGGAGCCTATAACCGGACCAATGGTGAACCATGTTGTGGAAGTGAGAGATTACTCGTAGATATTCTTCGTGGAGAATGGGAATTTGATGGTCATGTGACAAGTGATTGTTGGGCAATTAAAGATTTTCATGAAGGACACATGGTTACGTCTACACCAGTAGAATCTGTTGCACTTGCTATGAATATGGGTTGTGATTTGAATTGTGGTAATATCTATGGCAACTTGTTAAAAGCAGTAGAGGATGGACTTGTTACAGAAGAAACGATTACAAGAGCAGTTGAGAGATTATTTACAACAAGAATGAAACTTGGTCTCTTCGATGAGCAGGAAAAAGTCCCATATAATGTGATTAATTATGATGTGGTAGATTGCAAAAAGCATCAGAAATTAAATGAAGAGGCAGCAAAAAAGAGTGTTGTTCTACTTAAGAACAAAGAGAATCTTCTTCCTCTGAACAAAGATAAGTTAAAGACAATTGGTGTTATTGGACCAAATGCAAATAGTAGAAATGCCTTGGTTGGTAACTATGAAGGAACCGCATCGGAATATATTACAGTGTTAGAAGGAATACAGCGTTATGTTGGTGATGATACACGAGTACTTTATTCAGAAGGATGTCATCTTTATAAGGATCGTACTTCAGGACTTACGATGGCAAATGACAGAATGTCAGAAGTGAAAGCAGTTGCTGATGCATCGGATGTAGTTGTTGCCGTGATGGGACTTGATGCGACGCTTGAAGGTGAAGAGGGTGATACTGGTAATGAGTATGGTAGTGGAGATAAACCAAATCTTGACTTGCCTGGATTGCAAGAAGAAGTATTAGAAGCATGCGTAGCATCAGGCAAACCTGTTATTCTAGTTGTTCTGTCCGGTAGTGCGATGGCAGTAACCTGGGCAGATGAGCACGTTGATGCCATTCTTCAGGGATGGTATCCAGGAGCAAGAGGTGGCAAAGCAATTGCAGAAATGCTATTTGGAGAATGTTGTCCAGAAGGTAAGCTGCCTGTAACATTCTATCGCTCACTCGAGGATTTGCCTGATTTTGAAGATTATTCGATGAAGGGCCGCACATATCGTTATATGGATTTCAAACCACTGTATTCATTCGGGTATGGCTTGAGTTATACAAACTTCATTTGTGAAGATACCAAGGTGTCAGCGGAGGAGATTGATGTGAATCAAGATATCATCTGTCAGACGACAATCAAGAATCAAGGAAAATATGATTCTGCAGAGACAATACAGATTTATGTCAGATATGAGGGTAAAGATGCACCATGTTATCAGTTAAAAGCATTAAAGAAAGTTTCTGTGAAAGCAGGAGAATCAAAAAAAGTTCAACTTTCTCTTTCCCCAGAAGCATTTGGGTTGTATAATGAGAAAGGTGTAAAAATACTAAACCAGGGTACTTATAAAGTATATATTGGAATGAACCTGCCAGATGAACGTAGTATTGAATTGACAGGCAAGAAACCAGCTGAGTTTACATTAACTCATACAGGAGAGGATACAGTAATCCCTGAGTAATGACCAAGAGAAAGGAAGATAAAACAATGGATATGACATTAAGATGGTATGGAGAGGACATGGATAGCGTAACGCTAGAGCAGATTCGACAGATTCCTGGTGTAACCGGAGTTATCACTGCACTTCATGATATTCCAGCAGGAGAGCCTTGGACATACGAAGATGTTATGAAACGTAAAAAAGAGGTAGAGGCAAAAGGACTGAAATTGATTGGTATTGAAAGTATCAATGTTCATGAAGACATCAAGATTGGTTTGCCTTCAAGAGACCAGTACATAGAAAACTATAAAGAAGCATTACGCGCTGTTGGTAAAGCCGATATTCATTTGGTATGTTATAATTTCATGCCTGTATTTGATTGGACAAGAACAGACTTAGCACTTCCATTAGAGGATGGCTCCAATGCATTGGCATATGATTCAAAGCTAATCGATGGTATTCAGGCAAGTGAGATGTTTGATCGTATCGAAAAAGCAAGTGGTGGTTTTGTTATGCCGGGTTGGGAACCAAATCGACGCGATGAAATCATGGAGTTGTTTGATAAATATCAGGGAATTACAGCTGAGAAATTGATGAATAATTTGAAGTATTTCCTCGATGGTATTATGCCAGTATGTGAAGAATACAAAATCAAGATGGCAATTCACCCAGATGATCCAGCATGGAGTGTATTTGGACTTCCTAGAATCGTCACAAGTGAAGCTGGTCTTGAGAAGATTGCATCACTCAATGATAGTATTTATAACGGATTTACCTTGTGTACAGGCTCGCTTGGAAGCAATCTTGAAAATGACCTTCCTAAGATTATTCGTAACCCTAAGATTTCAAATCGAATTCATTTTGCTCATATTCGTAATATCAAATATGAATCAGAAGGATTTTTCCACGAGAGTTCACACTTGTCATCCGATGGTGACTTTGATATGTACGAGATTATGAAAGCTCTGAATGATATCGGATTTGATGGAGTAATCCGTCCTGACCATGGTCGTATGATCTGGAATGAGCAGGCTAGACCTGGTTATGGTCTCTATGACCGTGCACTTGGCGTGGCATATATTAACGGATTATGGGAAGCAATTAAAAAGAGTAAATAAAGCTCGGAAATGAGGATTATTATGAAATTAACAGATTTACTTCAGTCAGGCAACGAGTCTGAATTTCTGAATAAAGGGTATGATTTACCGAAGTATAATAGAAATCAAATCAAGAAAAATACAAAGGAAAATCCTACCTGGGTACACTTTGGAGCTGGTAATATTTTTCGAGCATTTCCAGCAGCGAAGCTACAGGATTTATTAAATGATGGAGCATATGATACGGGTGTCATTGTGGCAGAGAGTTTTGACACAGCAATTATCAAAGATGCATATAAGCCATATGACGGTATGAGTCTGTCTGTTGTACTCAAAGCAAATGGAACAATCGAGAAAATCGTAGTGGGAAGTGTTGTAGAGTCTCTTGTAGCAGATCCTTCAGATGATGATTTCAAGCGTCTACAAGAAATCTTTGTGAATCCATCTTTGCAAATGGCAAGTTTCACAATCACAGAAAAGGGTTATAGCATTGTGGATGGTAAAGGTAATGTTTTCCCATTTGTTGAAGAGGGATTCAAAAATGGTCCGAAAAATCAAGCACACTTGATGGGTAGGATTGCATCCTTATGTTATCTTCGTTATCAGAAGGGCAAGACGCCAATTGCACTTGTTAGTATGGATAATTGCTCTCATAATGGCGACAAGTTAAAAGCCGGAGTTATGGCGTTTGTCAAGGCTTGGAGTGAAAATAGATTAGTAGAACCTGGATTTGTCGATTATATGAGTGATAATAAGCAAGTATCGTTCCCTTGGTCGATGATTGATAAGATTACACCTCGACCAGATGCCAACGTAAAAGCAATGCTTGAGAGCGACGGATTTGAAGATACTGAATTGATTATTACAGATAAGAATACATATACAGCACCTTTTGTAAATTCAGAGGAAACAGGTTATCTTGTTATTGAAGATACTTTTCCGAATGGCAGACCTCCACTTGACCAGGTTGGTATTCTATTTACCAATCGTGAGACAGTTGACAAGGTTGAGAAGATGAAAGTATGTACATGCTTAAATCCATTACATACTGCACTTGCTATTTATGGTTGTATGCTTGGACATACAACAATTCATGATGAGATGGATGACGTTGAATTATCCAAATTGGTAGAGTGCATGTGCTATGATGAAGGAATGCCTGTTGTAGTTAATCCAGGTGTGATTGATCCGAAGGATTTTGCTAATGCTGTTTTGAAACTTCGTTTACCAAATCCATTTATGCCAGATACACCTCAGCGAATTGCAACCGATACATCTCAGAAACTGCCAATTCGTTTTGGAGAGACAATCAAAGCATATGCATGTAGTGAGGAGCTTGATGTCGATAGTTTAAATCTGATTCCACTTGTATTGGCAGGATGGTGTCGCTATTTGATGGGTATTGATGACGAAGGAAATAAGTTCGAACAAAGCTCTGACCCAAGATTAGATGAGCTTACAGCTGGTTTTGCGGGTGTAACACTTGGCAAGATTGACAATGTTCATGGCTTATTACAGGGAATCCTATCAGACGAAACAATCTTTGCCGTGAATCTCTATGAAGTTGGAATGGGTGAGAAAGTTGAAAGTTTGTTTGCAGAACTTGCAGCTGGGCCAGGAGCAATCCGAAATACGTTAAAGAAATACTTATAGACATAAATATGATAAAGTCCTGTGATACCCGTTTCAATGGGTGTCATAGGACTTTTGTTTTAGAATCATATTAGGAAAGATGATTTTTCATTGTGTTGAGTGCGCATTTTTCCAGACAAGATACTTGAGCTTGTGAGATATGGATTTCTTCTGCAACTTCCATTTGCGTTTTTCCTTGAAAATATCTGAGCTGGATGATTCGATTTTCACGTTCTGTCAATTTTTTCATCGCCTCTTTTAACGAGAGATTTTCAATCCAATGTGATTCTTTTGATTTTTTGTCACTGATTTGATCCATGATAAAGAGAGTATCGCCACCCTCCGAATATACGGGTTCATAAAGTGAAAGTGGACTCTGGATGGCGTCGAGAGCAAAGGCAATCTCTTCTGGAGTGGCATCAATTTGCTTGCCAATCTCGGCAAGTGTTGGTTCTTTATCGCTCTTTTTCATCATGCTTTC
>CAZUGH010000029.1:0-21194 GCA_964619785.1 uncultured Lachnospiraceae bacterium
CTTTAATTTGTGATTACACTTCATACAATGAGAACCAACTGTCACTATACTCTCACCTTTTGGAATGCGATAGATGCATACGTTTAAGAAACTGCCAATCACAATTCCATATACAAATATCATAATGTAAATCAGTGAGTAATATAATGACATCGTAGGTTCTCCTTATGTACAAATTATTCTGGCTTATTACTTTCCGTCGCCGTCGCCTTCAGCTTTTCCGCCTTCAGGTTCTCCGCCTGCACCTTGTAATGTAGGTGTTCCCTTATTTGAAGAAACAATTGTGTTATCTCCAGCGCTGAAAACAGTAACTTCCTTAGTAGTCATATCATACTTGCAAATAATAGCGCTAGCCTTTCCTTTTGCTGATACCATCTTCAAAGATGTTGCATCTGCAAGCTTTTTTTCATCTTCTGCACCAAGAGCACTACACATAGATGACAGTACTGTTTTCAGTTCTGGTGGATCAATAGTAGCCGCTTCATCCTTGCCTGGAATCGTTAAAGTAACATTGTCACTAATAGATTCATCAGCTAATGAGTTGTTAAATGCGTTGTAAACACTATCAACTGTCTGCTGATCTTTACCCACTCTGGACTTCTCCATGTAAGGGATAACCTGAAGTGCAATGATACCTACTAAGATTGCCATGATTGCGATAACGATGATTAACTCAACGAGGGAGAAACCTTTGTTATCTTCTTTTGCTTTGTTCATGAATTTGTTCATAATAATTCTCTCCTTTTTATAATTTTTTTCGTTCAACTGTGAACTTATGAATGTATTATACTACATTTGTCGTTTCCTGACAAGGGAATTTTTGCATGTTTTGAACTTTTTTTGAACATTTTTTAAACATACCGTCATAATCTATCATGTTTTTTGTAGAAAATGAACAATAAATGTCGTCAAATCACGAACCAGCTGCTTGATAAATTCCCATCATTGGCATAACAATCGCCATAACAACACCACCAACAACAACCGCTAAAAGAATAATCGTAACCGGCTCCATAATTGCCGTCAAAGCTTTTGTTGCATTCTCGGTCTCTTCCTCATAGTAGTCGGCTACTTTATCGAGCATTGTTTCAACAGTACCTGTCTCTTCACCAATCTTGACCATATGAGATAGCATTGGTGGAAAAATCCCCGAATTTTCAAGTGGCTCAGACAGCGGAATACCTTCGAGTACATCTGCTTTTGCATCTTCTAGTGATTTGCGGATTACCCGGTTCTCGATAATGCCAGCAACGATCCCAACACATTCTACCAACGGCACACCTGCCACAATCAGTGTCGACATGGTGGTGGCAAATTTAGCTGCGGAAGATTTGACTGAGAAATTACGAAAAGCAGGAATTTTCAGTACTAGTTTACTTGTAATCTGTTTTCCTGTCTCTGTCTTCTTGGTCAGAATTACAAGTGCAATGACGGCACCAATAATTCCAAATATGACAATTGGATTACCAACAAAAAAGTCACTGACTGCCATAACAATCTTAGTAGGTGTAGGCAATTCTGTATCCAAATCTCGGAATACTTCTACAAAGTTCGGAATAACGTTCATCATTAACACAACAATTACTACAGCTGCTACAACCAATACCATAATTGGATAAATCATGGATTGTACTAACAACGAATGCAGTTTTTGATCTTTTTCAAACTGAACCGCCACTCGCTGGAAAGCAATCTCCATGTTACCAGTTGCCTCACCAGCCTCTACCATATGAATCAATAGGTCGGGAAATACCTTTCCTTCCATCTTCATCGCACCAGCAAGTGTCTCACCTTTTTCTACACTTGTTTGGACATTAAATAATGCTTTACGTAAAGCTTTGTTTTCTGTCTGATCCTGTACCATGCGAAGCCCTTCGATTACCGTTACACCAGCTTCTAGTACGCTGGCAAACTGTCTTGCAAAGATGGTGATATCTTTTTTCTTAACCCCGCTACCAATCTGAATATTCCATGCAGCGCTATCTAAGTCCATTGCTTCACTGATACTCAGTATTACATTACCTTCTGCTGTAAGTTTCGCAGTGGCAGCTTCGATAGAACTTGCTTCCATGGTACCTTTTTTATTCTTACCATAGGAGTTCGTCATCTCATATTTGAATTTAGCCACGTTTTAGCCCCCTTTTAATACATTCTCTTCGCCAGTGTGGTTGGATCCTGGGCAAAGTTCATTGCTTCTTCATAAGATACTCGTCCAGATGAATACAAATCATAGATTGCATCGTCCATGGTTATCATACCATCTTTCTTACCGGTCTGAATCAATGATGGAATCTGATGTGATTTACCTTCACGAATCAAGTTACGGATAGCTGCATTTGCATACATGATTTCGAATGCTGCTACTCGTCCTTTACCAGATGCTACTGGCATCAATTGCTGTGAAATGATTGCTTCCACCAATGTAGCTAACTGTAGACGAATCTGCTGCTGCTGATTGGTTGGGAATACATCGATTACACGCTCGATTGTTGGTACAGCACCGATTGTATGCAATGTGGAGAAAACTAAATGTCCTGTCTCAGCTGCGGTGATTGCGGTTGAGATTGTATCAAGGTCACGCATCTCTCCTACGAGGATAACATCTGGATCTTCACGAAGTGCTGCTCTTAATGCTCCCGCATAAGAATTTGTATCAATACCAATTTCTCGTTGATTGACTACGGATTTCTTATGAGTATGTAAGTACTCGATAGGATCTTCTAGTGTAATGATATGCTTTGTATAATCTCGGTTGATAATGTTAATAAGAGAAGCAAGTGTAGTAGATTTACCACTACCGGTTGGTCCTGTTACCAGGACGAATCCTCTCTTTTTCTTAGTCAAATCAACAACGGATTCAGGAAGACCCAATTTTTCTGGTTCCGGAATCTCTGTATTGACCAGACGGATTACAAAAGACATGGTTCCTTTTTGCTTGAAAATGTTAACACGGAATCGTCCTACTTCTGGTAATGCGTAGGAGAAATCGACTTCACCGTTCTCATTAAAGTCTGGAATCAATCTCTTTGGAATCATCTCTTCAACGAGTGCTTTGGCATCGGATGGTTTGATCACATCTTCTGCAATTGCTACTAATTCACCATCTAAACGACATTTAGGTGGTACGCCAACAGATACATGAAGGTCGGACGCGCCGATCTCTCTTGCCTTTGATAATAATAATTTTAAAGTATACACCCTGTGGTCCTCCTTTTTATTCTACAGCGATACGCTCAACCTCTGCGATTGATGTAACGCCCTGTAAGACGAGTTTCGTTGCTCCAATACGTAAGGTAACCATGCCATCAGCAAGTGCAGCCTTTTGAATTTCTTCTGCTCCAGCACCTCGACTGATAATCTCACGCAAACGTAGATTAATCGGCATAATCTCATATACACCAATTCGTCCACGGTATCCACTTCCGTTACAATAGGCACAACCATTAGGTGATGCATCATAAATAACCGGATTTGAGTCACCCTTTAGATGCAATCGCTTCTTATCAATGTCGGTCATCTCGCGTGCCACACGGCACTTCGGACATACTCGGCGAACAAGTCGCTGTGCAATGATACCTACACAGGCATCTGCAATCATATATGGTTCAATACCCATATCTGCAAGACGAGTTACTGTACTCGCTGCACTATTGGTATGAAGTGTACTTACAACTAAGTGACCGGTGATAGCGGCTTTAACAGCAATACTAGCGGTCTCTTCATCTCGAATCTCTCCGATCATGATAATGTCTGGATCCTGACGCAGGATAGAACGAAGTGCAGAAGCAAAGGTAAGTCCTGCTTTCTCATTTACCTGTACCTGGTTGATACCAGCCACATCGGCCTCTACTGGGTCTTCAACGGTGATAATGTTAACATCGCCACCATTTAACTCATTCAATACCGTATAAAGTGTGGTTGATTTACCACTTCCGGTAGGTCCTGTTACAAGAATAACACCGTGAGGATTAGCAAGGATTCCTTCGAATCTCTCAAGTTCGGATTGTTGGAAACCAAGTTCACTCTTGTCTCTTGTAAGCGCTGATTTGGAAGCAAGACGCATAACGACTTTTTCTCCAAATACAGTTGGTAGAGAAGATACACGGATATCATACTCAACACGGTTGAAATTCAGCGTCATACGACCATCCTGTGGAGCTCTCTTCTCAGAGATATCCATTCCCGATATAATCTTGATACGGGCAACGATAGCAGCAAGCAATTCATGCTGGTATCTCATCATCTCTTTCATAACACCATCAATACGGAATCGAATACGAACCGCATCCTCAAGTGCTTCAATATGTACGTCACTGGCACGCTCATTAACAGCCTGCTCAATGATTTTGTTAACCAGCTGAACGATAGGAGCTTCATCGACTTCCGAATTGCTCTCTTCTTCCTTCGTCCCATTACCTGCTTTCTCGGCACGTTCCTTGGAATAAATCTCAGCCATCTTACTAGCCTGTTCATGACCATAATAACGTTCGATTGCAAAATCGATATCGTCCTTCATCGCAATCATCGGCTCAACCTGCATATTCGTTACGATCGTCAAGTCATCAATCGCAATGATATCAAGTGGATCAGCCATCGCAACTCGGAGAATATTAGGATTCTCTTCATCTAAGTCAAATGGTACCGCTGAATGCTTACGTACAAGACTTTCATTAATCAATGCAATTACTTCTGGGTCAATCTTTGCTTCACGGATACGAGCAATTGGAATACCCAGCTGTCGATGCAACGCATCGGCAATCTCTTCTTCATTGGTGAATCTCAATTCGATCAGTGCTTCTCCAAGACGTTTCCCCATTGCGTGTTGTTTCGTCAACGCCTCAATCAATTGGTCATTGGTAATAATGCCTGCCTCGACTAGGAGATCACCTAACCTCTTTTTGTTTCTAGCCATTTGTTATTCATCCCTTTACATTTTCTAGTTATTTATTGTATACGCTTCCTCACCTAGCAACGAGAATCCATCCTTCTCAAGAATTTCGATTGCTTTTTTGGCATCATCTGACTTTAAAATAATGGAAGGCTTGCTTCCTGTTGATAGTACATAAATGTACTCGATATTGACATCTTGTAAAGTCTTCATGATGTTGTTTAGTGCACCTAGTTCATAAGGAAGTTCGATAGCGATTACATCTGTAAGGATTACAGAAAAGCCCTCCTCCTTCAGCACATTACGTCCTCTCATAGGATTGTCAACAATCATTCGCAAGAGACCGTACTCGGAAGTATCAGCTAAACTAAAAGAAGTAATATTGACACCATTCTTAGCTAAAACCTCTGTTACCTTTTCGAGTCTGCCTTCTCTATTTTCAATGAATACTGACAGTTGTTTCAATAACATGTGAACACCTCCTTATACTAGTTTGCGTTTATCAATCACACGTACAGCCTTACCTTCACTACGCGCCAATGTCTTAGGCTCAACAAGTTTTACCTTAGGCATAATTCCAAGCGCCTGTTTCAGCACATGTGTAATCTTCTTCGTTAACGATTCTAACTGTCGAATCTCATCGGTGAAGAATCTCTCTTCCACCTCTACCTGAACCTCTAATGTGTCTAAGGTTCCTTCTCTGTCTACAATCATCATATAATTAGGACTTGTCTCTCCCATATCGAGAAGAGCAGCCTCAACCTGTGATGGAAAAATATTGACTCCGCGAATGATAAGCATGTCGTCGGAACGTCCCTTGAATCTGGATATTCTTGGCAAAGTACGTCCGCATTCACATTTTGCGTAGGAGATACTTGTTAAATCTTTTGTACGATAACGGAACAATGGGAGTGCTTCCTTCGTCACTGGTGTTAATACCAATTCACCTAATTCATCTTCTCCACATGGTTCTAACGTATCTGGGTTAATGATTTCTGGAATGAAATGATCTGCATATACGTGTAAACCATTGTGATGCTCACAGTCAGCTGCAACACCAGGTCCCATAATCTCACTTAATCCATAAATATCATGAGCATGAATATGTAATCTTGCTTCGATATCCTTACGCATCTGTTCTGTCCATGGTTCTGCACCACAGATTGCTGCGCGAAGCTGTATCTCATCTAACAAGCCAGCATCTTCAATCGCCTCTGTCAAATATAAAAGATAAGAAGGAGTACAAGCAATTGCATTGACTCCAAAATCCTTCATCATTGTAATCTGTTTCTTCGTATTACCAGATGACATCGGAATAACTGTTGCGCCTAAGTTCTCAACTCCATAATGAAGTCCCAAACCACCAGTAAAAAGTCCGTATCCATAAGATACCTGAACTTTATCATTTTGATGAATGCCTACCATAGAAAGCACTCTAGCAACACATTCCTGCCAATTTTCAATATCTCTTCTCGTATATCCAACAACAGTCGCTTTGCCTGTTGTACCACTAGAAGCATGTACACGAATCACTTCCGATTGAGGAACTGCAAAGAGTCCAAATGGATAATTATCTCTCAAGTCATCTTTTGTTGTAAAGGGTAGTTTGTGTAAATCCTCAATCCCCTGGATGTCGCCAGGCTCTAAGCCCATCTGTTGCATCTTCTTGCGATAGAATTCAACATTATGATAAACTCGATTTACCATTTTCCGAAGTCGTGCCCCTTGGAGATACGCCATCTCGTCACGACTCATACACTCTTTTGCTTCGTTCCAAATCATCTTCTGTATCCTCCTACATTTTATATCCTGCTTCAAAGGCTTTTTTATTAATCCCGATTGTCTTAGGTGGTACTGTCTTTTCAATCACCTCTAACCAATCCTTTAACTCAAAATCCATATGTTGAGCAGCAATTCCCAAAACAATAACATTAAACACCTTAGGATTACCAATCTTCTTAGCTTCTGACATGGCATCAACTGCAATCACTTTATACTCTGCCTTTAACTTGTCAATAATAGCATCTGGATAAGTTGCATTACCAATCACAACTGGCATTGGGTCAATGCGCTGATCATTTACTATCAAAACACCATCTTTTTTTAGATAGTGTGCGTATCTCATCGCTTCAAGCTTCTCAAAAGCAATCAAGACATCTGCTTGTCCTTCTTCAACGATAGGTTCTGCTACGTGGTCACCATATCTTACATAGGTTACAACACTTCCGCCACGCTGTGCCATTCCATGAACCTCTGAAAGCTTCACATCATATCCTGCATGTATATTTATTTTACCTAATATTCTACTAGTTAGCAAGGTTCCTTGTCCACCTACACCAACAATCATGATATTCTTCGTCTTCATCTATCTGTCCTCCCATTCAATGGCTCCAAATTTACAAGAGCTCTTACATAAACCACATCCATTACACATGGTATCGTCAATAACAACGGTTCCATCTTCTGCTTTGGACATCGCTGGACAACCAGACTGCATACACATACCACATTTTTTACATTTGTCAGCATCAACCTTACACTGCTTCGTAATCGGTGCTTTGCTAAGTAATGCACAAGGATATTTGGAAATAACAACAGATACTTCATCTTTAGCAAGTTCTTGCTTCAGAACCTTCTCAAGCTCATCTACGTCAAAGGCGTTTACTGTTACAACATTCTTAATTCCCATTCCCTTACATAGGGTTGGAATATCCATAATATATGTGGTTTCACCCATCAGTGTCTTACCAGTTGCTGGGTGATCTTGATGACCTGTCATACCAGTCGTAGAGTTATCTAAAATAACGACCGTTCCTGTTCCTTTATTATACACCATATTCATCAAAGAGTTAACACCTGTGTGCATAAAAGTTGAATCTCCAATAACGGCAACCCAATTCTTGATATAATCTTTTCCTTTGGCTTTCTCCAAACCGTGAAGTGTGCTAATAGAAGAACCCATACATACCGTAGTGTCTACAACACCAAGTGGTGCAACAGCACCTAATGTATAGCATCCGATATCTCCCATTGCATGAAGTTTCATTTTCTTCATAACAGAATATGTACTTCTATGAGGACATCCTGGGCAAAGGATTGGAGGTCTCGCTGGAACATCCTTAGGCTCTTTCACTTCAACCTCTTCTTTTAGAATCGCTTTACGAATCATATTCGCACTGTATTCACCTTGAACAGTAAATATCTCTTTACCAATACAAGGGATACCCATTGCCTTAACCTGTTCTTCAATCACAGGCTCTAATTCTTCTACGATATATAATTTATCGACTCTTTTAGCAAAATCAGCAATCAAATCTTTAGGTAATGGATTCACAATACCAAGCTTTAATACGCATATTCCTGGAATTGCTTCCTTTACATACTGATATGGAATACCAGATGTAATCACACCAATCTTCTCATTTCCAAGCTCGATTGTATTAATTGGGAAATCACAAGCGTCCTTCGCAATTGTATTATTACGTTCTTCAACTATCACATGATGAACCTTTGCATTGCCAGGCATCATAACATTCTTAGGAATATTTTTCTCATATGGCTTATCTTCCACTTTGGTTGGTTCAACAAGTTCAACCAAACCCTGTGAATGAGCCAAACGTGTTGTTGTACGGATAATAACTGGTGTATCATATTTCTCACTCATGTCATATGCAAACTTCACGAATTCTTTCGCTTCTGCACTATCACTTGGCTCTAATACTGGAACATTGGCTGCACGAGCAATCATTCTAGTATCTTGCTCATTCTGTGAGCTATATAGACCTGGATCATCTGCAACGACAGCAACTAATCCACCATTTACTCCAATATAGGAAAATGAATACAAAGGATCTGCAGCAACGTTCAAACCAACATGCTTCATCGAAGCTAACGAACGTACACCCGCAAAGCTTGCTCCAATTGCCACTTCCATGGCAACCTTTTCATTCGGTGCCCATTCGCAATATATGTCCTTATAATTCACAATGTTCTCACTAATTTCTGTACTTGGTGTGCCGGGATAAGCAGCTGATACCTTAACACCAGCTTCATAAGCACCTCTCGCAATTGCTTCATTACCAAGCATTAATACTTTTTCACTCATCTGTCTTGTTTCCTTTCATGTCATCTTTTCTATGTTTTGCTTTGCGCAAATGAATGCCTGCCATAACTCCTGCAAATGCTACAGCTGCAAAAATAACTAATTTTACTACATATTGTAAAATTGCTCCTACCAATACCATGTCATCACCTCTTTGATTTTATCGTCTGGATAATTCTTTCATAACATCATCCCATGACACACCACACTCAGCCATAAGCACCATCATGTGATATAAGAAATCCGAAATCTCATACTTCAATTCTTCTGCATCAGGATTCTTAGCCGCAATCACTATCTCGGTTGCCTCTTCACCGCATTTCTTCAGTATCTTGTCAATTCCTTTATCAAAAAGATAATTCGTATATGATCCTTCTTTAGGATGCTCCTTGCGATCTTCAATTACACCCATCACATCGCTAAGGACAGTCAGCGGATTGGTATCATTATAGTCCTTCTTCGCTAGCTGATTGAAGAAACAGCTTCTCTTGCCTGTATGACAAGCAGCTCCTACCTGATGAACTTTAGCTAAAATGGTATCTTTATCACAATCTAAAGCAAGTTCTTTTACATATTGAAAATGTCCTGACGTATCGCCCTTACACCATAATTCCTGTCGACTCCGACTATAATAAGTCATACGACCTGTTGTACATGTGGCCTCAAAGGACTCCTGATTCATATATGCCATCATCAATACTTCACTTGTCTTGTAATCCTGCACAATACAAGGAATCAAACCTTTATCGTCTAATGTGAACTCCGAGAAGTCGATTGCGGAATCAAATGTGTTCATTGCTATTCCTGCTTCTTTTAGAATGGATTTCACTTTGTAAATACTTTTATTCTCGTAATAGTTAGTAGATACACCTTCAATCTTATCTAACTTCATCAAATCTTGTAAATCGTTTCTAAGTAAACTATCACGTATTACAACATTTTGCTTTGTATGATTCAGTCGCTTCTCAAAGGCACCCGACAAACTCACATGTTTTACTAGCAATGTGTCCACAGGAAAATCCATCGTCTCAAAATCTTCCTTCGCATCAACTTCAATCACGATCTTGTCTGCCCCAAAACGAGCAATCACTTCATCAAGTACTTCCTTCTCAGGTAAAATATCATACTTGATCACAACTCTCTCTGCTCCAGTATAAAATGCCTTCTTCGCATCTTCAAATCTACCAACATACATACCTGTCGCAAATGGAATATCAATCGCACTTGCTACCATCTTGAGAGTAGATAGAAAATCTTCGCGCTCTGTTTCAATCTTTGAATAATTATAGATAAAAAGTTGATCCGCGCCAGCATGACAACACTGCTCAGCCTTCGCAACAATATTACTTCCCACTTCGTTCTCCCCATTAATAAAAGGGATAATCTTCTTATATGACATAATGTCCTCCAGTAAAATTATAATGTTCCTTTTGTCGATAAGACGCCATCAATTCGTTCATCAATACCAGTCGCCATATCCATTGCTTTCGCTACTGCCTTAAACATAGCTTCAACAATGTGATGATTATTCGTACCAGACAATTGCTTGATATGAAGGTTCATCTGAGCTCCATTTGCAAATCCCGCAAAAAATTCTCGAACAACTTCAGTCTCCATCGTTCCCAACTTCGGTGTTGTTAAATCTGCATCATAGGAAAAATAAGCTCTGCCTGACAAATCAAGAGAGGCCAATACAAGTGCATCATCCATAGGTAAAATAAAATAGCCATATCTACGAATACCACTTTTATCACCCAATGCTTCCATGAATGCTTGTCCGAGCACAATACCGGTATCTTCTACTGTGTGATGTGCATCTACCCCGATGTCACCGTTCACTGTGATACTCAGATTAAACAATCCGTGCTTGGCAAAACCTTCTAGCATGTGGTCAAAAAAGCCAATACCTGTATCAATATCGCTACTTCCTGATCCATCAATATTTAATTTCATAGAAATCTCTGTTTCCTTGGTGATACGTTCTTTCTCAGCTGTTCTTCCCATAACGATATCGTCCTCCAAAAAAGTATAGTTTCTCATAATCTTTATTATTATACCTTTTTAAGGAATAAATTGCAAGTGCTGATAGTTCTCCATTTTAACAACAAAAAAGGGAATGAAATCAAATCTCATTCCCTCTAATTCGTTTTGTTTATTCAAATCTTACGTGAATCGAATTGGCATGTGCTGTCAAACGTTCTGCTTTTGCAAATGTCTCAATATCATCATGTACTGGTTCAAGTGCTTCTTTTGAATAAGAAATGATGCTTGACTTCTTAATAAAGTCATCAATTCCTAGTGGTGAGAAGAATTTTGCTGTTCCATTGGTAGGTAATACATGATTTGGTCCCGCAAAATAATCACCTAATGGTTCACTACTATATTCACCTAAGAACATAGCACCTGCATTCTGAATCTTAGTCATTGTCTCCCAAGGATTCTTGGTGTTAATCTCGAGATGTTCGGAAGCAATTTCATTAGTTACTTCGATTGCTTCTTCCATCGTACCCGTCAAAAGAATGTATCCAAAGTTATCAAGTGATTTCTGTATAATCTCAGCTCTTGATAATGTCTTAAGGAAACCATCTACTTCATCTGATACCTTCTTCGCTAGTTCTTCGCTTGTTGTAACAAGAATTGCCGAAGCCAATTCATCATGTTCTGCCTGTGAAAGTAAATCAGCGGCTACATATCTAGGCGTTGCTGTCTCGTCAGCTAAAACTAAAATTTCGCTTGGACCTGCAATTGAATCAATGTTCACATAACCATAAACAGATTTTTTTGCTAATGCCACATAGATGTTACCTGGTCCGACAATCTTCTGAACTTTTTTAATTGTCTCCGTACCATATGCTAAAGCGCCGATTGCCTGTGAACCGCCAACCTTATAAATCTCTGTTACACCAGATAAATTAGCAGCTACTAAAGTGGCTGGATTCACCTTGCCTTCAGCGGATGGAGGTGTCACCATAACAATTCTTTTAACACCTGCGACATGAGCAGGTATTGCACACATCAATACGCTTGATGGATAGGCGGCTTTACCACCTGGTACATAAATACCAACACTTTCAAGTGCCGTTACTTTCTGTCCAAGAATAGAACCATTTGGTTTTGTATCAATCCAACTATTTGGTAACTGTTTCTCATGAAATGCTTTTACATTAGCAATGGATTCCTTCATAATGCGAATCAGTTCACTATCTACCTGTTGATAAGCCTCTTTGATTTCGTCTTCCGTTACAAGCAATTCTTTGGCACTAAGTTCTGCTTTATCAAACTTCTTTGTATACTTCAGAATTGCCTGATCACCATTTTCCTTAACATCAGCTAAAATCTCATCAACCGCTGACTGGTACTGGCCATATTGATTCGGGCTTCTCTGTAATAGGTTCTCTAAAATATTTTTCTTCGTTTCTTCTGTTAATCGTTCGATTCTCATGCTAAAACCCCCTTAATCTCTTTGATTAGATTGGTAATTCTCTCATGCTGCATCTTCATACTGACTTCATTTACAACAACGCGTGCTGATAATGGGCATATCTCTTCTAAGACTTCAAGTCCATTGGCTTTTAATGTAGAACCAGTTTCAACAATATCAACAATTACCTCAGACAAGCCAACGATAGGTGCTAACTCAACTGAGCCATTTAATTTAATGATATCAACTGTCTGATGTTTCTTATTGTAAAAATAGTCTTTCGCAATTCCTGGGTATTTTGATGCCACACGAATAATTTCATTCTTGTTGAGGAGTTCTCTAGCTGAGGCAGGACCTGCTACACACATGTTGCATTTACCGATATCAAGATCAAGCACTTCAAAAATGCGTCGATTCTCTTCTAAAATGGTATCTCTGCCAACTACACCGATATCAGCTGCACCATACTCGACATAAGTTGGCACATCACTTGCTTTTGCTAAGAAAAACTTAAAACCAAGTTCTTCATTCGTGAAAATGAGCTTACGTGTGTCTTTATCATTAATCTCTTCACATGTTATGCCAATCTGCTCAAATATCTCCAAAGTCTTCTTGGCTAAACGTCCTTTGGCCAAAGCTATTGTTAAATATTTTTTCATATTCGTCTCCAATTCTATACTATTGTAATTCTTGTAATGTCTTAACAGTATCCATGTCGTCACTCATAGAATGGACATGAATGCTCTCTTCATTTTCAATATATAGAATTTCTTTAACATTATTTCTCTTGCCATAAGCAACATAATCTTCCATAGAGCGGTCTGCATCACGACGCATCAGTCGCACAGCAAATCCCATCTCACGATAATGATTTCCAAGATTAATTGCTATTTTACGATTCGATGAACGATAAATCAATAATGTCTGTGGTGCATAAGACTCTGTCTCAATCTTCTGACGTGACAGGGCAATCATTAACTGATCTAACGTAATGGCAACGCCTATGGCACTTGCTTTCTTGCCAAACTGCTCAACAAGATGGTCATAACGTCCTCCACTTGCCACAGCTTCTCCTGTTCCATATGTATATGCCTTGAAAATAACACCTGTGTAATAGTTATAATGACTAAGTATACCAAGGTCAAATGTAGCATATGCATCTAGACCATATGTTTCTAAAATATGGCTTAAATTCTCCAAGCGGTCAATCGCTGCTAATGCTCTCGCATTCTTGGTCATCTTACGAACGTACTCAAAATGCTCTGTTCCACCAAATAATTCAGGAAGCTTGATAAATAACTCTTTGAGGCTATCGCTGATTTGCTTATTTTCCAAAAAATCCTCTACGCCAAACATGTTCTTATTCTCTAAAAGAACCTTGAGTTGCGTCACTTCTGCATCCGATAAGCCAGCTTCTTCAACAAGTCCCAAGAAAAAGTCTGCATGTCCGATATCTACTTGGAACTCTTCTAAGCCAGCCTTCTGAAGGCATTCAATCGTCAATGCAATCATCTCGCCGTCTGCATCAGAGGAGCAATCATTCATCAACTCTGCGCCAATCTGACATACTTCCTTCAGTCGTCCTTGATAACTCGAATTGTTCACAAACGTGTTGCCTACATAGCAAAGTCTAATCTGTAACTCTTCATCCTGATAATACTTCGACACACTTCTCGCAATGGATGGTGTGATGTCAGGACGTAGCACTAATGTATTGTTATTGCGATCAAAGAACTTATACATTTCCTTCGATGCAACACTACCTCTACGGCTATTGAAAATATCGAAAAATTCAAATGTAGGAGTTTGGATATCCTGAAATCCGTATAATTTCATAACCTGATGAATATGCTCTTGAACAAAAAGTCTTTTTTCGCAATCATCTCCATAGATATCTCGTACACCTTCTGGTGTAAATAATAATTCTTGATTATAATCCATAATGTCCCTCATTGTTATTAGTATATTGCTGTTGGTTGCTGGTCCTTAGGTTCAAATCCAGCATCTTTCAATGCCTTAATAATCTTATCCTGATGGTCAGGTCCAAAGACTTCCATCGTAATCGTCAACTCAACTGCTGCATTACGATTTAAGCTGACAAACTGATTATGCTCAAGACGAATAACATTACCTTGTGCTTTTGCAATCACATCTGCAACTTGAACAAGCTGACCAGGACGGTCTGGTAAAAGTACTGATACGGTAAAGATTCTTCCTCTCTGAATCAGGCCATGCTGTACAACAGATGCCATCGTAATCACATCCATATTACCGCCACTTAGTACAGATACAATCTTCTTGCCTTTACAATCAATCTGCTTTAATGCTGCTACAGTCAACAATCCAGAATTTTCAACAACCATCTTATGATTCTCTACCATATCAAGGAAGTTGACAATCAAGTCTTTATCTTCAACCGTTACGATCTCATCAATGTTTTTCTGTATGTATGGGAAAATGTTACTACCTGGAGTCTTCACAGCAGTACCATCTGCTATGGTATCAACTCCTGGTAAAGAAACTACTTTACCCTCTTTTAGCGAGGCTTTCATACAAGCAGCTCCCGCAGGCTCAACACCAATCACTTTGATACTTGGATTGAGAAGTTTTGCTAACGTAGAAACACCACAAGCTAAACCACCACCACCGATTGGAACTAAAATAATATCGACAGTTGGTAATTCTTTGATAATCTCCATTGCAATCGAGCCTTGACCGGTTGCAACAACTTCATCGTCAAATGGATGAACAAAGGTGGCTCCCTTTTCTTCTGCTAATTTTAATGCATAATTACAAGAATCATCATATACATCACCGTATAAGACAACCTCTGCACCATAACTCTTAGTACGATTTACTTTAATTAATGGTGTTGTCTTTGGCATAACGATTGTCGCTTTTACTCCATAAATCTTAGCGGCATAAGCAACACCCTGGGCATGGTTACCGGCAGATGCTGTAACAAGTCCCTTTTCACGTTCCTCTTCTGATAAGGTACTAATCTTATAATAAGCGCCACGAACCTTATATGCCCCTGTACATTGCATGTTTTCTGGTTTAAAATAAATCTTGCCGCCAGTCTGCTTGCTATAATACTCGCTATAAATCAAGTTGGTAGGCAGAATTACCTCTTTTACTCTTTCACTTGCTTCTTCAAATTTGTCTAATGTCATCATTGTGTATTACGCCTCCTAGTTAGCTTCTTCAAACAAAGCATTTACAAATTCTTCTGCATCAAATCGGTGCAGATCATCAATCTGTTCTCCAATTCCAATATATTTCACTGGAATATCTAACTCAGATTGGATTGCAATGGCGATTCCACCTTTGGCAGTTCCGTCAAGCTTGGTCAGTATAACTCCTGTCACATCTGCTACTTCACTAAATTGTTTCGCCTGTGACAATGCATTCTGGCCTGTCGTACCATCTACAACAATCATAGTTTCTAAATACGCATCTGCATACTCAGTCTCTATAATACGATGAATCTTGCGCAATTCCTCCATAAGATTCTTTTTATTGTGAAGCCTTCCCGCAGTGTCGCAAAGCAAAATATCAACATTTCTTGCTTTGGCTGCAGTAACTGCATCATAAACGATCGATGCTGGATCAGATCCTTCCTGACCAGCGATAATATCAACACCAGCTCGGTTCGCCCATTCCTTCAATTGGTCAATCGCTCCAGCACGAAATGTATCTGCGGCAGCTAGCATAACTTTCTTGCCTTCCGCTTTAAACTGCCCTGCTAACTTACCAACGCTAGTTGTCTTGCCTACACCATTAACTCCAATCAAAAGTACAACAGATTTCTGATTGGCAAAAGCATAAGCATCTTCATGAACATGCATCTGTTCTTTAATTGTTGCGATTAACAAGTCTTTGCATGCTCTTGCTTCTTTAATCTTCTGCTCCTTCACTTTCTGGCGCAGATTATCAATAATCATGGTCGTCGTATTGATACCTATATCAGCCATAATTAAAATTTCTTCTAATTCCTCATAAAAATCATCATCAATCTCGGAAAATCCATTAAACAAAGAATCAATTCCTGATACAAAATTCTGTCTTGTCTTCGATAATCCACTCTTGAGTTTTGTAAAAAAGCCTCTCTTTTCTTCCATATCTATATGCCTCCATCACTTATTCTACTTTGACTTCTCTTCTTTTTCAAGTTGTTCTTCTATTAATTTTACTGAAACGAGAGTCGACACACCCTTTTCCTGCATCGTAATACCATAGAGCTCATCTGCTGCTGACATGGTTCCCTGTCGATGGGTAATTACGATGAACTGTGTGTTCTTCGTGAGTTTATGTAGATATTTAGCATACCTTTTTACATTGGAATCGTCAAGTGCTGCTTCAATCTCATCAAGAAGACAGAATGGCGATGGTTTCAAGTTCTGAATGGAAAATAGTAACGCAATGGCTGTCAAAGCTTTCTCTCCACCAGACAATTGCATCATATTCTGAAGTTTTTTGCCAGGTGGCTGAGCAATAATTCGGATGCCTGCTTCGAGCACATCTTCATCTTCCACTAATTCAAGTGTACCTTTACCACCACCAAACAATTCTTTGAAAACTTTATCAAACTGGCTCTTAATCTCTGCAAACTTCTCCGTGAATTGCTTGCGCATTTCTTCATCAAGGTCTTCAATAATTTTAACCAAAACGGCTTCTGATTCAACTAAATCGTCATGCTGAGTTCGAAGTAGTTCATATCTTTCACTTATGCTCTTGTAATCCTCAATAGCATTGACATTGACATCTCCTAGCGAACGGATTGAACTCTTAGTCTCAGAAACAATACTCTTCATACGAGTATACGAGATGTCTTCCTCCATCTTGTATTCTTTTGCGCCGATGAATGTCACTTCGTATTCTGCCCACATATAGTTTACCTGACTCGTCAACTGCTCATCAAGCTTCTCTTTGCGAGCATTCAAGCGGAATACTTCCTTATCAAGTTCCCCGATATGATTCATTAAGCTATCCTGTTTATCGAAGAAATCTTTCTGCTGAAGCATCAGTTCTTCTTTCTTCTTCGTATCTTGTGCAATCGCCTCTTCGAGGGCCTTAATCTCTTCATTGTGTTTCACAATCTTGTCCTCAAGAACAAGAATTGTCTGCTTGATATCATCCACCTGAGTGTCTGATTTACTATGCTGTGATTGCAAGGATTCCATCTCTTCTTGCAATTCTTCGATAACACTCTGGATTCGGGTCAAATTCTCATCAACAAATTCGTTGGATTGATGGAAGGAGGATAATTCTAACTGAATTTGTGCCAATTTCTCCTGTGCATCCTTCTCTTCCACACGAACATTTTCAAGTTCATGAGTCAATGCAGCGATAGCGTCCTTGGTTTCCTGACTCTTCTCTTTGCTTTCTTCAAGCTTTGAATTAATGCGCTCCATCGTCTCAGTCAATATATTCTTCTGTTGATCTAACTCTTTACCGTCATTCGCAATCGACCAGTACTCAACTTCTTTTTCTTCTTTCACGGTCACTGCCTGCTGATATTTGATCTTGGCTGTATTCTCCTCAATCTGAAGTGCTTTCACATCTTCTTCTTTAGCCGATACTTTTACTCTTGTCTTCTGTATCGTCTCTTGCGTTCCCACAAGTTTTTTCTTTGCTCTCTCCATATCTTTATGGATACCGTCGATAACTTCTTTTAGTTTCTCCATCTCACGACGACGTCCTAACAGATTACTTGAGTTCTTATATGCACCACCTGACATGGAACCGCCTGGATTGAGAAGTTCACCCTCTAAGGTAACCATTCGCAGCGAATGATGATACTTACGTCCTAAAGCTAACGCGTGGTCAATTGTGTCAACTAATACAAATCGGCCTAACAGATATTCAATTAATCCTTCGAATTTTTGTTCCTTTTGTACCTTAGATGCCAAACTACCGAGCACACCATTTTCCTTTAATACTTCATCTTTAATTCTACCTGCTGAAGCACTAACTGTTGTTAATGGCAAGAATGTTGCACGTCCAAAACGATTCTTTTTCAAAAATGCAATCAAACTCTTCGCAGTCTGTTCATCCTCTGTTACAATATTTTGAATGCTACCACCCAATGCCGTCTCGACAGCTGTTTCAAATTTTTTATCTACGGAAATAATATCCGCAACAACTCCTACGATTCCTGGTGTGCTATCCTTTTGTTCCATTACACGGCGTATACTTTGACCATATCCGTCATAACGCTCTGTCATATTACGAAGATTCTCAAGTTTGGAATTTTCCATATGATACGAACGTTGTTTTTCTTGAAGTTCTCTCGATAGACGGGACTCTTCTTGAACTGCTTCATCTAACTTAGTAAGCAGCTCCTTTTTAGCCTGATATTGCTGTTCTAATTTTTCTCTTGCTTCTTCAAGAACCTTTGCTTGCGCCTCCATCACTTCAGTTGCACTAGCAACCTGACTCTTATTCTCAAGAATCTTACGAGTGATTTCTGCTTTTTTGATATTATTTTGTTCAAGCATCGACTCAATCTTTTGCTGTTCCCCAGTAATCTCAGAAGTCTGATCCATAAATGTATAAATAGATGCATTCTTATCAGTCAATTCCTGCTCAATATCGTGAATTCGTTTCGTCTTCTCAGCTAAGTTCTGTGAAGTCTCTTCCTGAGCCTTCTTCATGTCAGCTTCCTGCAATGAGGAATCTTCTTTCTTGCTCAAATATTCCTTCTGCTCAGCCAAACTCTCTTCCATTGATTTCTCAATGGCATTCATACGTTCACTATGAAATTCTTTTCCTTGAATAATGCTCTCAATCTTTTGTTTCGACAGACTAATCTCGTTATCAATACGCTCTAACATGATTCGGTCTTCATTTACCTGTGTCTTGTTATCCTCTAATCGAGAGTTATATTCCTCTAATGTAGCTTCAATCTCACTGTGCTGGCTTTTGCTTTTCTCACGCTCAGCCTTGGCGTCTTCTAATTCCTTAGACGTGTTAGCAAGATTGGTATCTGTCTCTGTGATATCTTCCTGAAAGTTCTCATAATCCATTAAAAACATATTAATCTCATATGTCTTTAATTCTTCTTTTAATCGAATAAATTCTCTGGCTTTCTCTGATTGTTTCTCAAGTGGTCCAACTTGCTTTTCTAATTCTGTTAAAATATCCTGAACACGAAGAAGATTTTGACGTTCTGCCTCTAAATTTTTCTCTGCTGTGTTCTTTCTCTTTTTGAATTTAACAATTCCAGCCGCTTCATCAAATAGTTCACGTCGTTCTTCTGGCTTACCGCTTAGAATTCGATCAATCTGGCCCTGACCGATAATGGAATATCCTTCCTTACCAATACCCGTGTCAAAGAACATCTCTTGTACATCACGAAGACGACATGATACTCCGTTTAATAAGTATTCACTTTCTCCTGAACGATACACGCGACGCGCCACTTGCACTTCTTCATATGGCACATTTAACTTGTGATCTTCATTCGATATAGTAAGTGCTACATAAGCATAACTCTGTGGTTTTCTCGTCTCGGTTCCTGAGAAAATAACATCTTGCATGCTAGCTCCACGAAGCTGTTTCGCACTCTGCTCACCGAGCACCCAACGTACAGCATCTGCTACGTTACTTTTACCACTTCCATTTGGTCCTACAATACCGGTGATACCATTATGAAACTCAAACACCAACTTATTCGCAAAAGACTTAAATCCGTGTACCTCTATACTTTTCAAATACATGTTATTGGTTCTCCTGTCTCCATTGTAAAATCGTTTGATAGGCGGCTTTTTGTTCAGCAGACTTCTTCGTCTTGCCTTCCCCATTGCCATATTCTACATCACCTATAAAACAAGCAATCACATAATTCTTGTTGTGATCTGGTCCCTCTTCCTTCATCACTCGATAATCAATTACTTCCTTGGTTACCGCCTGCACCATTTCCTGCAGGATGGTCTTACTATCATAAAAGAGTTTCTTGTTCTCGATATCAGAAAGAACATATCTCTCGATAAACTCTTTTGCACTAGTAAACCCACCATCTAGATAAATTGCTCCAATAATAGCTTCGAATGCATCGGATAAGATGGAATCTCGCTTAGCTCCACCGGTCAACTTCTCACCTTTACCTAAAAACAATTCATCACTTAACTCAATTTCTCTAGCTGAAACAGCTAAGCTTGGTTCGCATACGAGACTTGCACGTAACTTTGTCATCTCACCTTCTGTCATAGATGGATGCTCACGAAACATAAATTCACTACTTACAAGTTCTAACACAGCATCACCTAAGAATTCAAGACGTTCATTGTTGCGATTATATGCCCAATGCATCTCGTTGGAAAATGAACTATGTGTCAATGCACATTTTAATAGGCTTTTATCACGAAAATGATATCCTATCCTATCTTGAAATAAACTAATCTTGTCACTCATTATATTCTCCATTTCTAGCATTTATTGAAGGCTGCCCCAGAACTAACTAAGGCAGCCCTATTGTTTAACTAATTCAAAGCATTCTTGACCGGTTCTAAGACATCACCTACTGTGACAATCTTCTCAGCATCTTCGCTAGGAATTTCAACCTCAAATTCTTCTTCTACTACCATGAGTATCTGATAGACGTCGAGGGAATCAGCTCCCAAATCATCGACAAAGGTTGTGTCTTCCGTAATACCATCTGCTGGTACACTTAAAACTTCACTAATGATATTTTGGATTTGTTCAAACTCCATGACTTATTCACCTTTCTTTACAAAATCAGAAAATTGTTCTTTTATGTTCTGTTGCTTAAAAATAATACA
>CAZUGH010000030.1:0-20847 GCA_964619785.1 uncultured Lachnospiraceae bacterium
AAGAGTGATTTCTTGAAATTAGTACTTGACAGGAGGTCACTTCATAACAGAAAGGGGAGAGAATCTAGCGGATTAATTTGACCTTGCAGATAACTTTCTTGCGGGAGCCATCTTTTGCCTTGGCGGTGATTTTCACCGTTTTGCCTGCGCGCCTTGCTTTCACGACGCCGGAGGAGGAGACGGTAGCATAACGCTTGTTGCTAGACGTCCAGGTCAGTTTTTTGTTGGTGGCGTAGGAAGGTGATACGGTTACTTTTAGCTTTTTCTTCTTGCCAACCTTTAGGGTGAGTTTTTTCTTGTTTATTTTTAGTTTGGTTATTTTTTGCTTGCTGATTTTGACCTTTACCGATGCCTTGATGTTGGTGTTTGAGACCGAGGTGGCTGTGATGGTTACGGTTTTGCCACCACCTTTGGCGGCTGCGGTGAAGGAGCCATTTTGCTTTATTGTTCCGTAGGAACTATTGTTGATTGCGTATGTGACTGCTTGGTTGCTGGCATTTGCAGGCGCGATTGTGACGCGCGCGGTGACGGATTTCTTCACCTTGCAGGTGCTTGAGGAACTCTTGAGGGAGATTCCTGAGACTGCCACGTATTGCTCGAGTTTGCTGAGGTCTAGGGTGGACATTGTGCTGCATTTTCCTGCGAGAAGTGGATTTATTCGTGTGCAGGTTAGCAGGCGGGCGCGGCGATCGAGGACGGTATCATTGGGATAAGCCTCGGCGAGAGCCGCGATGGCACCAGAGACCATGGGCGCTGCCATGGATGTCCCGCTGTAGTAGTCGTATTTTCCAAAGGCTGTGGTGTCCGGATTTGCTTTGGTGAGACCAATCTCATCGACATACAGTGTTTGGGATTTGCCGGCATCGAGTGCTACGCCGATGACGCGCAGATATGTTCGCGAGCCACGGGTGACGAAACGATTACCGGAGTCTAGCAGCGAGGAAGTGGATTTCATCACAGTGTGTTCCCATTCAAGTTGGGAACCTGAATATAGTCCAAGCATGCTGCTGACATAATAGGTTTGGTTGGTGCTTAGATGAAGGTCGGTCACATCAACATAAAAATACACGGTTCGTTTGGCCGATGAAGTGTTGCTAATGGTCCACGTGTAGCTGCCGCCATTATTTTTGGAATCTGCCTTGTTCGTGTACGCAACTGAGTCTGCGACTCCGTATGTAGAACTGCTGATGTCTTGGTTGGCGTAGAAATTGGTGGCGCGGGACGCGTCATTGGCATTATCGTAATAGCTGAGAATTTCGCTTCGCTGGCTGTCGGAATAAATGTCAGGGAGCAGTGTGTCTTCTGATACGGTTGAAAGAATCATATCGCCGGGAGCGAACATTGTGACCTTGGTTGCACCATAATCCGAATAAGCGGCTGGGGCATCCGTGGAAGTCATCGCACCGACAGGAATCACGTAATTACTTGTTAAATCATAAGGCATCTTGAGCGTGCCAGCCTCGACATTGGCACCATCATTGCCGGAGGCAAAGGAAAATAGTGCGCCGCCGCTACCAATCTTGTTAATCAGATTCGACAAGGTCGAAGAGGTGCTGCCACCACCCCATGAGCAGTTTACAGCGGTGATATTGACTCCGTAATTCATTGCATTTGATATGTAGTTAAAGGCACCGATGATGTAGCTAGTTGTGCTTGTGTCGTTGGAGTTAAAGACCTTTAGCGCCATGATTTTCGAATTGGTGGTGATGCCGGCAATGCCTACGGCATTTTGGTTCGCAGCACCGATGACACCCGCACAGTGTGTACCGTGACCATCTTGATCCATCGGGTCCATATCAGAATCACCGAAGTCATAACCGTATGTACCAGGAAGACCCTGTGCGTTATAGGGATTGACCCACATGCGGCTTGCCAAATCTTCATGATTATAATTGACACCGGTATCTACGACAGCGACGACAGGGGCATTTCCAGAAGCCTTCGACCAGGTGGATTCTGCATGAATCGAGGTAGAAGGAGAGGACAGATACCATTGATCTTCCACATAAGAGTCATTGGACAGACTCTGTGTTGTCTGATAATAGTTTGGCTCCACATTGACAACATATGACTTGTGGCGCAACTTGGAAATGAGTTCTTGCGTTGTATACTCAGAAGAGGATACAAGGGCGATACGATAATCTTTATCTTCTAGGAATTCCTCTTGTGCAGAATTGGACGCAATAAAAGTTGCATCGCCAAAATTCCATGATTCCTCCACTGAGATATCCTCATAGGGGGTTGTATTTTCCTTGGTAAGAGCTGTATCACGTGTGGAAACCACCGTTACAATGGCCTGACCCTTCACGTAATCACCCGATACTGGTGATTCGGGTTGTTCTATTTGAACATCCGCCAGAGAGGAAAATCCATCGACTCTGGTAGGAATACACAGTACGGCAACAAGGGATAGTATTAGAAAAGGACTTAATTTTCTTTTCCACATAGAATGTTACCTCCGATTTTCGAAAATCCATTGCTAACCTTAGATTTTCTTGGTATGATACTATATAATATGCAATGTTTTTGTGTCGAAAATAAGACGAGGAGGAATTTACCATGTTATTTGTGCAGGTAGATGATTTGAAACCGGGGATGAGACTTGGTAAACCGATTTATAACCGGAATGGGGTTTTGCTGTATGATCGAGATTCGAAGCTGACCATGCAGGCGATTTATGGTATCCGGAATTTTGGATTAATGGGGATTTATATTCTAGAGCCAGCGGAACCTGTACCACCAATGACAGAAGATGACATTAATTTTGAGCGTTTTCAGACTATGGCGGTGTTTAGTATTCGTGAAGACCTAGAGCTGTTAGCTGCGGGCAAGAAGGACAAGACACTAGATTGGCTCTGTAGCCTCATCATTAAAAATTATGTCAATCACAAGCCAAAGATTAATTTTATCCAAAGTTTGCGTAGCAATGAGGATTACAATTATAAGCATGCATTGAACGTGGCGATTTTAGCAGGTATCATTGCAGGTCAGTTGAAATTGCCAGCTGGCAGAATTAATCAGTTGGTGAAGGCGGCAGTGCTTCATGATATCGGAACATTGAAGCTTCCGGAAGGCCCAATTGGAGAAGAACAGGATGCGGAGATTCTTGAACTGTGTCGCCGTAATACGATGGAGATTCTGAATCGTCACAAGGACTTAGATCCAGATATTGAGAAAATTATTACAGCAACACTTGATTTGGTTGTTCATGAGGAAGATGGCAAGGCGGCTGCGAATTCGAAAGCAAATCAGAATGCCGCAATCCTATATGTGGCAGATTCTTTTGATCGTATGACAGCGATGAAGTCTTACGAAGAACCTACGTCTGAGGTACTTGCTATACGCGTACTGCTTGAGCATCCAGAGTATTTCGACCAGAAGGTAGTGAATGCCCTGATTGATGGAATTAACATACTATATCCAGGTGTATGCGTGGAGCTTACGAATCGTGACAAGGGACTCGTTATCATTGAGAATCATGAGAATCTCTTTGAACCTTGGGTACTTAGTTTCTCCGACAATAAATTATATGATTTGTCATCGCCATCTGTGAAAGCGAAGCTACAGATTGCAGATGTTATGAAGACGATGGACAATCGAATCAAGATTGATCCAGAACTTTTGTCGGAGTATGATGGTGTCCTGACAAAATAAAAATTAAAGATTTCACGGCTTTCTTCCGAAATATAACATAACAAACCAAGAAGTGAGTGTGAAATCTATGAATATTAGTGAAATGCACAAGATTTCCAACTCCTTTCAGGTGAACGGGAAGGCAGGTGCCTCCCAGTCGCCAGTACAGACTGCCACGGAAGGCAAGCTTCAGAGCGTAATTTTTGATACTACAAAGGATTGTAATGTACAGAAGGATATGGAAAGTAGTATCGTTTATAACATACAATTAAATACACAAGAGGTTTCCACTGACGCCGAGAGAACCAGGCTTCTCTCTTCCGATTATGTTGCAACAAGTTTATCGGGAGAGGATGTTGCTTCGCTTGATCAGGAGGGGACTTCTTTGGGAGGATATGAATCCTCTCAGATTGATCAGGCTATTAGCCGCGTAAAGGAACAACGGACACAGACGGAAGAGAGTATTGACCGTCAGGTGGAGAAGAGTCGGGTAGTGCAGGAAGATTTGGAGCAGAATGCTCAAGTTGCCGCCGCCAGCCAGCAGTTGGCATCGGCAGGCCTTCCGATTACCCCAGAGAATATTCTTCGTCTCACAGGTGCCGTTGACATGAGTATGTCGGTTGGTAGTCTTTCTTTTGCGCAGCAAAGTCAACTAGTGCAAGCTGGTTCGCCTGTTACGCCAGGCAAGGTGGTGGCGAGTCAGGGGCGTACCAATATGCCAACAGCGCCGGAGGATACATTTTCCCAAATGGAGCCTCAGGTTCAGAAACTTCTGACTGAGTCGGGAATGGTTGTCGATGATGAAGTGATGGAGCTTGCGAAGGAACTGTTTCAGAATAATCAGCCGATTACCAAGGAAAATGTTATGCTGCTTCAGGATATTCGCCAGTTAAGTCAGCTGACACCAGAGCAGGTGACGGAGCGAATTGTAGATGCAATGGTTGATGGAATGGCGCCAGAGGATGCCGACCTTACATTGCCATCTGTCAGTGAAGCAGGTGAGAAGCTGAGTGAACTGGTGAACACACCGGACACGACAATACGCAAAGCATTTACGACAGAGGCGGATTTTATCCGTGCGAAACGACAGTTAGAGGAGATTCGACTCGAGATGACAGCAGCCTCTGCAAGACAGATGATAAAGCGGGGAATACAGGTTGACCTTGGTCATCTGAATGAGATTGTTGAGGGGTTAAAGGAACGCGAGAAAGAGGCGACGACGTCACTTCTTCATGAGACAAACACACCAGTTACCCCGGAAAATATAGAGCGTTATCAGGACATTCTGACGGTGAAGGAACAGATTCAGAATGCACCAGCAGCGATTCTAGGACAGACACTAGAAGAGGGCATGACGCAGACGGTGAGCGAATTTACCCAGAAGATTGCTGGGGTGGATTTGGCAGAGACCTATGAGAAAGTAGCCACCGAGGTAAGAAGTGATCTGGGCGATAGCATTAGCAAAGCATTTTCCCATGTGGATGAGATGCTAGACGAGCTGGGATTGCCGCAGACACAGATGAATCAACGGGCAGTGCGAATTCTAGGTTATAATCAGATGGAGATTACGAGGGAAAGCATCGGTCAGGTGAAGGAATATGATGCTAAGGTCAATCATTTGCTTGAGCAGATGAAGCCGGCAGCTGTGGCCGAGATGGTGCAGCGAAGGATTGATCCGATGGATATGTCGCTAGAGGAACTCGGCGAAACATTGTCAGAGATTGCGGATGAAGTACAAGCCACAGATACTTCTTATGAAAAATATATATGGAAAATGGACCGCCAGGGAGACTTAACACCAGAAGAGCGTAAGAGCATGATTGGCGTGTATCGGTTGTTGAGTAATGTGGAACAGACAGACGGTGCGGTGATTGGTTCACTCGTTCGTGATGGCAGAGAGATTACGCTGAACTCCTTGTTATCCGAGGTGCGAAGCCACAAAGCACAGGGAATTGAGGCAGAAGTAGATGATGAGTTTGGTGGGTTGACCGCCACGACGACTACGAGCGAGACGATCTCCGACCAGATTGGAGCCGCATATGGTGACCAGTTAGTGAGGAATTTGAAGAGGCAGCTGTCGCCAGAGGTTCTCAGAGAACAGGAAAATGTAATGGAGATGCCATTATCCGAACTTGTGGAGAAATGCCAGACAGAGGATATGACATATTACGATGAAGTAGCAGCTCAAATTCGAGCAGTTATGTCAGATGCCGCAGATACACAGAATTTCCTACGGGAGATGGAGATGCCATCAACCCTTGAAAATATAGCAATTGCAAGACATTTTTTGAAGGATAGTGATTCACCACTGAGCCAATTATGGTCGAAGGAACAGAGTCAGGAAGTGGTCGAGCAAATGGATACAGAAGATGGTCTAAATCGTGCGATGGAACAGGTGTCGGAGGAGTTACAAGAGACGGCGAATGCGCAGAAGAAGGACAGTTCGATGAATTATTCTCAGATACAGACATTGGGATTGATGGGTCAGAGCATTGCTTTTTATGGGAAATTGCGTCAGCGAAGGATGTATGAAATTCCACTTGTGACAGAGTCTGGTGTGACCACGATGAATGTCACGATTGAAAAAGGAGAGGCAGATGCCGGAACAGCACGCATCACAATGGATTCAAAAGTGCTTGGACAGTGCAGCGCAACATTTTCCTTGGAAGATCACACGGTAAGAGGATTCATCACCCAGGACCAACCGAGTGAGGCGGGTGAGTGGATGGATGAACTTGCAAAAGACTTGGAAGCAGGAGGGTTTACGGTGAAGGAAATGACGTTTGCACAGGGAACCCGTCACAGTCGACCAATCGGAGGTGGCGGTGGCGATTCGGCCAGCACACAATCGTTGTATCAGGTAGCTAAAATATTCGTTCAGAATGTTCAGAGAAAGGAAGAAGCTTATGAAAATAAATAATAATATTCCGGCATTACTTGCCAACAATAATCTTAATAAAACAGATAATCGATTAACTGCTAGTTTGGAGAAACTTTCGTCTGGCTATCGAATCAATAAGGCAGCGGACGATGCAGCGGGTATGGCGATTTCTCAGAAAATGCATTCACAGATTGTAGGACTTGAGCGCGCGTCAAGAAATTCAGCAGATGGTGTGTCGCTGATTCAGACAGCAGAGGGTGCACTTACAGAGACAGAAAATATCTTGCAACGTATGCGTGAATTGGCAGTTCAGGCGGCGAATGGCACGAATACCTTGGATGATAGAGAAGCAATGCAAAAAGAAATTGAGGCATTGAAAGACGAAGTGGACCGTCTCGCAAATGAGACAGAGTTTAATACAAAGAAGCTTCTCGACGGTAGTTGCGAGAGACTTAGTTCTTCGAATCACGCAGGAATTCAGGTTATCTCAGTATCGGATGATGTCGCGCTGAGTACTTATGAAGTTGAGGTGACGACAGCCGCAACGAAAGCGAACCTGACAGGTGGTACAGCGACTGCTTTTTCGGGAACGGGCGGAACAGTAGGTGGCTTGGAAGAAGGCAAGATTACCGTCAATGGGGAAGTGATTGAGGTTAAGGAAGGCCAGACTTTGAGCGACGTATTTAGCGCAATTCGAGATTTGGGTTCGAAGGTGGGAATCGATGTCACGAATAGCAGTGCCGTGGTAGATGGTGAGTTCTCAGCAGGGGATTCTATGGTATTTACCTCGAAAAATTATGGCTCTTCAAGCAAAATCGAAGTGACTTGTAGCAATACGGCATTGTCCACCGCACTTGGTCTAAATGGTGCGATTACAACGATGGGTCAAGATGTCAAAGTGACACCGGGTACCGGTTTTAGTTCAAGTGCAACGGCAAAGAGTGATGGCAGTAAGGTGACGATTAGTGATCGTTCTGGCTTCGAAATGGTTCTTGAGACAGCGGGGGCAGAAGCAGGAGATGATGCCAATGTAAGCATTCTCGATGCTGGTCAGGTAACGCTTCAAGTAGGTGCGAATGAAGGCCAGGAGATTGAGATTACGATTCCGGCAGTTACTTGTGCTTCTCTGAATATAGAATACATTAATGTCAATACGGAGGAAGGTGCATCTTCGACGATTACAACAGTAGATGATGCAATCAAGAAAGTTTCTGCGGTTCGTGCTAAATTGGGTGCATACCAGAATCGTTTGGAGTCTGCGATTAATAGCTTAGACACTTCAGCACTTAATATGACAGAGTCTGTATCTCGAATTGAGGATGTAGATATGGCTGAGGAAATGGCAAATTATACACAGTATCAGGTTTTGACACAGGCAGGAACATCCATGTTATCACAGGCAAACAGTCGTCCACAGCAGATTTTACAGTTATTACAGGGTTAATCCTAGGAGGAATAGGGTATGAAAGAAGAAAGCAAGAAGGCATACGTTGCGCGTGTGGCCCAGGCGAATCCGAGTCAATTGATTTCTCTTATCTATGAGATGATGGAAGAGTGCTTGATGGATACAGAAGAAGCAATCAAGCAGGGAAATATAGGCGATTACCAGAAAAATATGGTTCAGTTTCGTGGATTTATTAATGAATTGATGGGAAGTTTGAATTATGAGTATCCGATTTCATTTGACCTAAGGAAAATATATGTCTGGATGGATAAGATAGCTGTTGAAGTGTTGATTCAAAAAGAGAATCAGAAGCTTACTCATTTGAAAGATTTAGTGGCAAAACTTAAGACCGGGTTCGATCAGGTGGCCCTGCAGGATGAACGTCCTGCTGTTATGGAGCACACACAGACAATCTACGCCGGTCTGACTTATGGTAAAGCAAGTTTAAACGAAACGATGGAGCTTGGCAACGAGAATCGAGGATTCCGTGCTTAGTCGAGCTCTTTACTGATAATATCAATCATAATCTTAGCAATGGTCGGATCGAACTGGGTGCCACCGCAACGACGAACTTCGTCAAGCGCAGCCCTTTTTGATTCGGCTTTGTGATATGGTCGGTCTGTAATCATGGTATCGTAGGTATCTGCCACGCCGATGATACGCGCGAACAAGGGAATATCTTCACCGGATAAGCCCTCTAAGTAACCAGTGCCGTCCCATTTTTCATGATGATATCGGGCACCGACAACAACACCCTTTAATAACGGCGCGCCTTTTAAAATCTCAGCACCAATCTGTGGATGCTGCTTGATGGTATGGTACTCTTCATCGGTGAGCTCACCAGGTTTTTGTAAAATGGAATCGGGAATTCCAATCTTGCCAATGTCATGAAGAAGTGCGGCATACCGAAGAAAGAGAATATCTTCTTCCGATAATCCCATCTGTTGGCCAATCAACACCGAATAATGTGCTACACGTCGTGAATGCCCATTCGTATATGGGTCCTTGGCATCAATTGTACGTGCTATTGTTTCGATAATTTGTGATGTCATCTCTTTAAATTGTTCAGCAGTTAGTTCCAATTCCTCGCTCATGGTAAATTCTCCTAAGTGGTCTTTTTTCCATTGTACCTTCTCGTTCCGGGCTTGTCAAATCAAACTCTCGCATCTGTCGTAACAAGTATTTATAGCGAAAATGTATTGCATTAATCTCATAGATATAGCAGTCAATCAGATCAGGATCTACAGCACTTTGGAACTTGGAGTGAACGGTCTCGAGCGACCGTTTTGTCTCATTAATCTCACCTAAAAGTCGTTCTCTGGCTTCTTGCCATTCTCTGGCTTGTCTTTTCATGGCCTCTGCTTCTCCTTTCCCAGGATATATTTATTCAGTAGTAAGTATAGTCATTATTTACCAGAATTATACCAAACAGGAAAATATTTCGTTCAAAAGTCGTATAACAACTATCAGAAAGTCGTATAACGACCGGATTTGAGAAGTTTAGGAAAATGAATTGACATTGCTATTTTTCCATGCTATTATTTGTCTTACAAAAAACAAGGAGGAAGGACAATCAACGATTATATATTGATTTTCCTTGTGCTGGTGCCAGCTTCTCTTTCTGATTTATCCGAATATCGGATACCCAGTGGACTGATTCATTATGGACTATTTCTAAGTCTTCTTATCAGGCTGTGGACAGAAGGAGCTCAGGGGATATTTTCCTGGATGCTTGGTGCTGTGATACCACTGATTCTTTGTTTTGTTCTTTATATCTTTCGGATGGTGGGAGCCTCCGATATCAAACTATTTTCCATTATTGGTAGTTTTTATTCCGTGACATTTTGTCTACGCGTGATGGTAGTATCTGTATTGTTAGGTGCTGCGATGGCCGTAGGGAAGATGCTGATTTGTCACAATGCACGAGAACGTTTTTCTTATTTGATGGCATATCTGTCTCAGCTTGTGATTACTAGACGTATTACACCGTATTATACTCGACAGGAGCAGGGAGACCAGGGGGTAGTTCCCTTTGTGATTGCTATCTCGTTCGCTGTTCTTCTCTGTCGGAAGTGACCGTAGAAAGGGCGGGGATTCATGAAACAAGTGAAGATTTTAATCTATTCGGAGAACAAAACGTATGGGGAAAGGCTGTTTTGGCTTTTTCAGAGACAGAAGAATCAGGCATTGGAATTCTATTTGGCGACCAGCAGAGAGGGATTTATGAAGACACTGGAGAAGACAAAGATGGATGGCGTGCTGTTAGACTATGATTTGAAGGGTGAGTTTACAGATCTACCGAGGTGTTTCTGGCTGGTGCCAGGAGAAGCTAGGGCTCCCGATGAGATTAGTATGTGCCAGAAAGGAACAGAGGTTTTTCGTGAGGTACTAAATCGGTATGAGTTGCCTGAACATTCGGAGGAGATGCCACAGATTATATGTGTATTTTCCCCGGAAGGGATGCGGGACAAGACTGAGTTTGCCCTGGGACTGGCAGCAGATTCTCTCGAGAGAGGTCGCGTTGTGTACCTATCGTTAGCTGGATTTCCGGTGCTGTTTGGTGATGAATTGGAGAAGTTGCCACAGTTGACAGAGGAAGGGCTGACGCATTTAGTTTTTGATTTATCTGAGAAGAATTTTGAGGAGAATTTAGAGCGCTGTATTTTCTCATATGAGGGATTTGATGTGGTTATGCCATTCTGGCATTATAAGGACTTGCTTGATGTTGAGTTTGCAGATCTTGAGCGTTTGATAACACTGTTGATTCAGAAAGCTGGCTATCACACGATTATCATCGAGATGGAGCAGTTGTTTGAATACACGTTTCAGGTGATGGAGTTGGCAGATCAGATTATGATACCTATGACAGATAGTGTGTTTGATCAGATTCGATTGAATGTACTTCGGGGGTATTGCAAGCTAGACCATAAGGAGGAGTTGGCAAGCCGTTTTCAAGTGATTATCGAAGATCGGGAGGATTATGATATCTATGATGAAGTCTGAGGATGAGATTCGTCGTCATGTAGTTGGGGATTTGTCGGTAGCAGACGAGGTGTCCGAGACGCAGCTTCTTCGCAAGATTAATCAGGAAGTCATTGCAACACCGGAGACAGGATATGTTCGGCTGCATCAGAAGAAGCGTTTACGAAGGGCTGTATTTAACTCGATTCGGAGAATGGACGTGCTACAGGATTACCTTGATGATGAAGAGGTGACGGAGATTATGGTGAATGGAGCGAACCAGATATTTATTGAGAAGCGAGGGCATCTGACATGTACGAATCGCCAGTTTAGTTCACGCGAGAAGCTTGAGGAGATTATTCAGCAGATTGCCTCAGGAGGGAATCGGATTGTAAATGAATCTAGTCCCATCTTAGATGTGCGGCTAGAGGATGGCTCCCGTGTAAATATCGTGTTGCCACCCGTTGCGATGGATGGACCAGTGGTGACGATACGGAGATTTCCGAAGGAGGCGCTTACGATGGAGAAGTTGATACAGATGGAGGCGATAACGGAGGAGGCAGCTGATTTTCTTAGAAAATTGGTTCAGGCAAGGTACAACATCTTCATCTCCGGAGGGACAGGAGCGGGGAAGACGACATTTCTCAATATACTGTCTGGTTTTATACCTGCTGATGAACGTGTCATCACGATTGAGGATTCTGCTGAACTTCAGATTCAGCATGTGAAGAATCTTGTTCGTTTAGAGGCGCGAAATGCCAATGTGGAAGGGGACAATGAAGTGACGATTCGTGATTTGATTCGAAGTGCTCTACGGATGCGACCCGATCGTGTGGTGGTTGGTGAGGTGCGTGACCAGGTTGCTATTGATATGCTTCAAGCGATGAATACAGGACATGATGGCTCTCTCTCTACGGGACATGCGAATGGAACAGCAGATATGTTGAATCGTTTGGAGACCTTAGTTCTGATGGGGATGGAGATTCCGATTGGGGCGATTCGTGGTCAGATTGCTTCTGCACTAGACATCATTGTGCATCTGGGGAGACTTCGTGACAAGTCGAGAAGAGTCTTGGAAATCTCGGAGGTCGGTCAGATAGAAGATGGGCAGATTCAGTTATTTCCGCTATATCGGTTTGAAGAAGAAGGTGGAAATGGCGACCGGGTAAGGGGGAGTCTTCGACCTACGGGGGCAAAGCTGCTTCAGGTAGATAAGTTGGTGAAGAATGGTTTGGAATGGGGGATTTCATGATTCGATATCAGGAGTATCATTTCGATAGGAAAGAGAAATTGATATGTGCTCTTATGGGGTCTTTGATGAGTGGTGTGCTTTTGTATCTATTTTATGAGAGTGTAATTGTTGTGTTGATTGGTATTGTTCCGGGTGTTTGGCTATTTTCAAAATATCGAAAGATAATTCTAATTGAGAAAAGGCGTGAGGTGTTAACCATGCAGTTTAAAGATGCGATGGAATCACTCGTGGCTGCATTGGGAGCGGGCTATTCGATGGAACATGGGATTGGTGAGGCACGTAGAGATTTATCATATATGTATCAGGATTCGGATTTGATTATGAGGGAATTGTCCCAGATGGAGAAACGGATTCAATTAAGGGTGTCTGTTGAGGAGTTATTAACTGAGCTGGGGGAACGAAGTGGGGTAGAAGAGATACAGAACTTTGCTGAGATATTTGTGACAGCGCGTAGGAGTGGAGGCCATTTGCTGCGGATTATGAAGCAGACAGCAGATAACATCAGTGAGAAGATTCAGATTCAACGACAGATACAGACGATGATTACGGGAAAGCAATTAGAGATGCGGTGTATGACAGCGATACCGCTTGCTATCATTATGTATCTCAAGGTTTCTACACCGGGCTTTCTTGACCCAATGTATCACAATCCTATGGGTGCTCTCATTATGTCAATGGCTCTTATTTTATATGGGTTAAGCTATCTGCTGGCAAATCGAATTATGAAGATTTCTTATTAAGATCATGGGAGGATAGAATGAATCAAGAGTGGATTAGGGTATTTGGTGGCAAGATCATTCGATGCCTACATTTAACTGATTTATTGCGTAAGGATGCGAAGACGACAGAGGCGATATCTCTTCTAGAAGCACGCGAGGAACCGAGACGGGCATGGGAGAGAGTGTGGCAGGAGCGAATTGGAACTTTGGCAGTCGTGATGATTGCGATTTTGCTGCTTGCCATAATCGTGCAAGTTACGAGAGAAGGCGACCCGCTGAGCGATGGATATGTGGAGAGACAGGAACAGTTGCCAGTAGATGTTACGATGACGCAGGATGATACGGAAGTGACTAGGCGAATTGTATTGGAGATGGGAGAGCGGGAGCTGACAAAGAAGGAGAAACAAACTTTGATACAGGAACTTACGCAGAAACTTCCTCTGTATCTTTGCGGTAAGAATAGGAGCTTGGCAGTTGTGAATCAAAAGCTAAACCTGCCTGAGCGGATACCTGAATATCCTGTGACCATTCATTGGTCTGTGGATGGTAACTATATTAAGGAAGATGGACGGCTTCGGTCGCAGTCGATATCGTCTTCTGGTATCGACACTTCTGTTATTGCTTCGGTGTCATGGAATGATTGGAAACATGATTTCACTTTTCTCGTACATTTAATTTCTCCAAAACAGACACCGACGCAGGAGATGGTGTCGCTTGTAAGAAAGGAGTTACGTCGTAGCATTCGACAGCAGAACACAAAGCAGACGTTGAAGTTACCTAGTGAGGTGGAGGGTGTGCAGTTGACGTATCATTCAACGGAAGAAGAGAGTGGAAGCGAGATATGGATTATGCTGCTGATTCCCTTGTTATTGCCTCTGTGTTGGCAAGAGCAGATGAAGAAAAAGAGAGTAGTGAGAAGTAGTCAATTGCAGATGGATTATCCAGAGATGATTCATAAAATCATTCTATTGTTAGGAGCAGGGCTTACGATTCGCACAAGTATACGTCGTATGGTGGATGACTATGAGAAAAAACGGCAATCGGGAGCGCCAATCCGATACTTGTATGAAGAGTTAACGCTTGTGTGTAATGAGATAAATAATGGAATATCGGAGAGCAGAGCAATTGAGCATTTTGGGGTTCGGTGTGGACATCTCTCCTATCTGAGATTTACAACTTTAGTAACACAGAATATGAGAAAGGGGGCAGCAGGACTTTTGAAGTTATTAGAGCAAGAAGCAATGGATTCGCTTGAACAGAGAAGAGAGCTAGTGAAGCAGATGGGAGAACAGGCAAGCACGAAATTATTATTGCCAATGGGAATGATGTTGGTTTTGGTGATTGGTATTGTGATGATACCTGCGTTGATGACAATTTAGTTAGGAGATGAGCAAGTATGGGAAAATTTATGAAAGACTTTTGGGAGGACGAAGAGGCAATTGGTATTGTGGAGATTATTTTAATTTTGGTCATTTTGATTGCGATTGTTTTGATTTTCAAGACCAAGATTACGACGATTGTAACGAATGCATTCACGAATATAACCAAGGATTCGGGGGAGATTATTGGAGACAAGAAGAGCTAGTATAACGGTATTTTTTTCTTTGATTTTTTTGCTCATACTCTCATTGGTAGGAACAATGATTGATGTAGCGAGATATCAGGTGAGCCAAAATCATACCTGGCGCACACTAGATAGTGCTTCGGCAGCATTGTTTACAGAATATAATCGTCCATTTTATGATGAGTATAATTTGTTTTATATTGAAGATACTGGGACACCTTTTGACCAGGTGATTGCTTCTTATATGAATGACACCTTAAATCCTAGCGACAAGCCTTCATTTTCCTTGTTAAATGGGAATCTTCTCGATGTCAAGGTGATAAATAAGCAATATGTTGGTGATGATGGTGGAGCAGCATTGACAGATGAGATTACTCGATTTATGCAGAGAAAGCTGGCGGCGGATGCATTTTCAAATTTCATGAGTGGGACAAAGCAGATATCGTCACTTGAGAGCAAGGCACAGTCGTTGACACAAGAAGTCGAGGAGGAGAAGGAAGCCGCCGAATTAGATGTCAATACGCTCAAACTAATGGAGTTGATTGATGGTGTGATCGTGTCGGATGGCGAGGTATCTTCTGCGGATTCTTTTGTGAAGATGGTGACACCGGGTGAAAAGTCAGGGGCGGCCGTGGGAATTAGTCATCCTGTTGCTTGGCAGACCGTGTCGTCTCAGGTCTCTACATTAGAAGAGTGGATGGGTAGTGAGACGAAATGCCGCGAGATAACAAATCAGTTGCAAGAGGTGACGGAGGAAGCTATTACGTTGGCGCAGGAGACACAATCTGAGTTGGAAAAGGTGAGTCAGCCAACGGAGAGTTTGGTGGATTACTATGACCGAATGAAAGATATGTTTGTGGGAAATGCCGAGGTGCCTGGGATGGTGGCTTTATTACAAAGCAATAAGCAGATTTTAGACCAAGTGACGACATTGCTCGATTCAGGATGGAGTACAGAGAATCGAGAAGAGATGGCGAGATTGATGAAAAGTTACCGGGTAAGTGAGATTCAATTTAACTATGAAGGTCTTACGGAGGAAGGTGGAGAGGATGATCCAAAAGATATGGTTGGCGATTTGTTGGGGGATGGATTGCTTAAGCTTGTAGCGAAAAATCCGGACAAAATTTCGCATAAGAATGTGAGTCAGGCAGACCAGTATGGTTTGTTATATAAGGATAATCCAGTGGAACAAGAAGATTATAGTGGGCGTTTGGCTGACTTTCCATCGGATGATGTGGTTGACTTTTCTGGCGTTTTAGGAGATATGGCGGGTTATGCGAAAGGTGAGTTTTGCGTAGATCGATATATTGATTCTTTTTTTGGTAGTGTGAGTCAGACCGTAGGCAATATGAAGAAAGCACTTCGATATGAACAGGAGTATATCATCTGTGGGGACGATTCGGATGAAGATAATTTATCACAGATTGCAGAGCGACTTCTGTTATTACGGAGTACTGCGAATGTGGGGACAATTCTTGCAGACAGTACCAAGCGGCAGCAGGCTTATGGGGTTGCCGTTGGAATTGTGGGATTTACAGGGATGGAACCGCTCATCCGCTTGACTCAGACTTTAGTCATGGTGGCTTGGTCTGTGATGGAAGGACTTGTTGATGTTGCTGCACTTTTCCAAGGGACGAAAGTGCCCGTAGTGAAATCATCTTCTCAGATTCTTGTCTCTGTTACGGAACTTCTCTCGGTAAATAGAAGCTTCATTCAGAATAAGGCAAAACTGGTGAAGGAAAATCAGGCATCACTTAGCTACGAGAATTATCTGTTGTTATTTATGGTGGCAATGAAAGCGTCTACGAAGAGATATCGTATGATGGATTTGATGGAATGGAATATGCAAAAGAATTATGTGAAAGATTTTCATCTTGGTACGTGTGTGTATGCAATGGATGCCACGAGTACGGTACAATATCGTTCCATGTTTCTACGCATGCCCGTGGTTGAACGAATGGTGGGAAGGTCGCTTCGTCAATTTCAACATGTCACGAAGGTTCATTATGAATATTAATCAAGGGGAGGAGGGTGTCCTATCGAAAGCAGTAGAAACTATAAAAATTACATAACTTCCAGTGAAGGAATAACCCAACCAAACATGCTTTTTATGATAGGGCAGCCTCCTCCTCTTGGCGTACAAGGTTCTATAACTGTGGAGGCTTCTCTAGTCGTGCCAATCTTCTTTTTTGCCATTTATACATTTTTGTTCATGATTTTAATAGTAGGTTGTCAAGATGAGGTAGGGTGGGCAATGGCACGGTTGGCTAGAGAAGCAGCTATAGAAAATGCGATGACAGACCAGAAATTGCTTAGGAGTAAAACATATTTAGCATCTAAATTAAGTAATTATGTAGATGGAAGTCAAGGAGTTATCCATCTTACGGATTCTCGCATTATGGAGGAAAATGATGAGATAGATTTAGTGGCGGATTATGAGATTGCATTGCCAATAGCATTGTTTGCAATTGACCATGTATCTGTAATTCAGAGGGTGCATACGAGAGCATTTGTAGGGGTTGAGACACGAAGTCCATTGGATGTATCAGATGAAGAGGTTTACATAGCAGAGACGGGAACGGTGTTTCATCGAGACGGCGATTGTACCTATCTAAAATTAAGTATTTCTCAAGTATTATATCGGGATTTGCCTGGTTTGCGAAATGAGTCAGGTGGAAGGTACCTGCCATGTGAGTCTTGCAGCAAAAATCTTGTTATGGGTGCAGATTGTCTGGTTTATATTGCGAATTACGGTGATCGATTTCATCGTATTCGAACTTGTAGCAGAATTAAACGGACAGTGAAGAAAGTTCATTTATCCCAGGTAGGAAACCGACATCCTTGTTCAAAATGTGGGAACGAGTAGTGTTTCGGAATAGGAGCAGAAAATGATGCATTGTATTATTGCCGTATATCTTGTTTTGATGAGCTATATGGATTTAAAATATCGGCGTATCTCATGGGTGGCAAGTGGAGTGTGTCTTGTATTGGTTATTGCCAATTATTGCATGACTCCTACTTCTTTTTCTGTGAGTAATGTGTTAGGTGTGGGAGTTGGGGTGGTTATTGCTGCTATCTCATTGGTAACACAGGGAGCAATTGGAATGGGTGATGGGATTGTGTTTGGCTTGACTGGTTTAGCGCTGGGTTTGGTCAATAACTTAACACTTTTGTGTGGAGGACTTTTGGCAGCAGCCGTGTGCTCTATTGTGCTTTTGTGTGTTCATCGTGTAGGGCGTAAGGATGCATTGCCATTTGTTCCATTTATTTGTTTTGCGTATCTAGTGAGTTTGTTATGAAAGGAATGAAGATTGAATGAATCGAAAGGCATCTTTTACTGTGGAGGCAACCTTTGTTATGTTGATTGTTGTATGGGTTGTGTTAGTGCTTGTGTATAGTTCGTTTTATCTTCATGACCGAGTGGTGCTAGCATCGGATCTTCAGTTTCATCTTCAGATGGATGAGGTAGAACAATCCACCATCCAAGAGAAAATGCAAAGCAGACTATTTCTTATAGACTTAAATGATATAAAACAAGAAGATGGTCTGCTTAGCTTAGGGGCAACAGCTAGGTATCATATAACAATACGCGATCAGTGGATTAAGATGATGTTGTTACATGGTGGAGAGAAGGGCGAATATCATGTGGAAAAGGATAGAGCGAGCCAGGCTGAGTTAATGTGGGATGCAACTGTCATTGATAGTGAGTGATGTTTCGGAAAGGAGGAAGCAAATGATAGTTCGAGAGGAATATGAAGGAAAAGTGTATCTGAAAATAATGGTGGAGAATGCAAATGATGAGCTTATGTTCATCACACGGTATCAGTCAGTAGACGGTTTGCTCCTGATGGAACAACATCATGTTGATGGTGATTGCTTTTATCGTTATGATGTGACGGGGATGGAGTCATTGCAAGAGAGGTGCGAACGTATTTCTTTATCAATAGATGAGATTAACCATTTAATCACGCAGATTTCTGGAATTATGGAAGAGGCGAAGGATTGGTTGATGCGGGAAGAAGAATTTCTCTATCAGCCAGGAACTATTTACTATCAGGAGGATAAGGTGTATTTACCCTGGGCGCCTGGATGCCAGATGAATCGAAATCTTCAGATGGAACAGGTCGCCGAATTTCTGATGAAGCAGACGAATACGGAGGACAGAGAAACTGCGTTATTTGTATACGATTTATATCGTAAATGTCGATTCCATGAGTTTCAGTGGGAGATAGCGAAGGAAAAGAAAAGTTTGCCAGAGACTCGGCAGCCATTCCTTGAGGATCGCCCCATTGCGAGACGTTTATCAATTGACCCGGTAGAACAACCAGTGGATGAGTCAAAGAAATGGCCAATTTTTTTGTGGGTATGTATTGGGAGTGTATTAGTATCTGCATTTGTTGCGTGGTCAGGCATTTTGAGAAGTCCTGTTACGAGACAGTGGGACTTGATGAAGGTATTAGCATATTGTGTGATACTAATCATAGTGATTGCCTATGCAGCAAGCAAGACAATAGAGATGCAGAAGACTGATAAGACCGTGATGTCTTCGAATGATGCAACCGTCGTTTTACGCCATGATGAGGTGGCAGAGGGTATTGTTTTGACGCCACTAGATCAACGGCAGGAGGGTTTGTCAATTGACTATTTCCCCTTTTATGTTGGGAAGGATCATGAACATGTCAATGGAGTACTTTCGGGAGAAGGTATTAGTCGAATTCATGGTTGGTTTCAAGTACAGGGGACAGAGATTTCTTATATTGACCGTGACTCTACCAATGGAACAAAGCTGAATGATAGGCAAGTTGTGCCAGGAGAGGCGATGAGGGTATCACCAGGTGATGTATTACAATTTGGAACCTCTAAGTATCGCATTCTTCCCATGACAGACAACGGATCAACTGATCTTTATAATAAGGATCTTCTGCCAACATAAGCTCAGATGATTTATCGAGTAGTGCAGATAAATTATCGGAATCCGCGGCATATCGCATTAAGCCAGTGAGACAACTGTTACCAATGCTACTCACTTTATTAGCCACAGTTGGATTTAATAATTGAAGAGAAATGATTGTTTCTAGAGGAAGTTCATAACCGAATCCGCCTGCAAGATATACATGGTCTAGTTCTGTCCAGTCCACTTGACAGTGATGGAGAAGAGTTCGTATACCTGCGCGTACGGAACCAAGAGCTAATTGAACCTGTCGAAAATCTTCTCGTGTAAAAATAATATTTCCACCATGTGGGATACGTGCTAGTGGGAGTCCTTCGGCTGGGAATGAATCTTCTATCATACCACTTGATGTGACATACCCATGATGAAGAAGAGATGAAACAAGGTTGAGGGCACCAGTTCCGCATAAGCCAACGGGTAATTTGTTATCAATCGTTGTTAGCTTTGGAGAAAGCCCGCCGAATTGCACATTGGTAATCGCACCAGGTATTCCTTGGCATCCGCAGGATAGGTTGCCACCTTCAAAGGCGGGACCTGCTGCTACGGAGGAGACAGTGATATGCCCTTGATGTAATAAGGCAAGTTCACCATTAGTGCCTAAGTCTAGGAAGAGACAAGTGTCATTTCTTCTATCAAAATAGAGTGACCAGAGTCCTGCTGTAATATCGCCTCCGACAAATGGACTGATACCAGGTAAGATGTGAACGTTGCAGTCCCCAGTATTTATATTGAGAAATTCATTTTTGAAGGGACGAAAAGGAGCAACAGCCAAGGTGTCACAAGGGTATCCCATGAGTAGATGAATCATGACAACATTACCTGCAAGGTAACAATCCTCGATGTGGGTATGAGGAAAATAGGTCCATTGTTCACGAAAGCAACTAGCTAGCTGTGTCTTGATGTCGTGGCGATGTCCCTCGCAGGACGATTTCATTCGAGCGATGACGTCTGTACCATATGAGGTGCTAGGATTAGCGAAGTTACGTCGATAAATCATATCTCCGTTTGTATCTAGGAGAACCATCGATATTGTGGTTGTTCCCAAGTCGATGAATAGAGTTGGTGAATTTAGATTCAGTTGAGGCGTCTGATAGTAATCTACCACATTGATATCGGAACGCTTGGTCGTATCATCAAGAGTAACGATGGTATTTTCCTTTGGTATATAAGAACAAGCGAGTTGCCAGCCGTCGGTACTTGTCATGACTTGGCACTTGCCACATGTCCCTTGCTTGTTACAAGGGTGAGGTAACAGAACTCCCTGCTCTTCAAGAAGAGAAAAGAGTGTGCGTGTATTTGTATGGTTTGCATGAATGCTAATTTCTCTCATAATTACCTCCCATCTGTTTCTGTTCAAAAACATTGTACCATAGTTTGATTTTGTGGTATAGTTATCTATAATTTCTTTTAGAAGGGGATGGACAGATGCAGCAGCGCAAGAG
>CAZUGH010000031.1:0-4559 GCA_964619785.1 uncultured Lachnospiraceae bacterium
GTGCGAGGGATTTTAAGAAATATTTGCCAATAGTGTAGAGAAGGGAGATGAGACGATGCAACATATATCAGATGAAGAATTATTGCTGATGTTAGAGGATGACGTAGAAAATGGAATTCGATTGGCCATTGACATGTACGGCGGAGCGGTGAAAAAAATATGTACCGTGATACTAAGTGGTTACTCAAAACAGGATATTGAAGAGACTGTATCGGATTGTTTTGTCGCATTGTGGCAAGGAACGAGTCGCTTTGACGAAGAGAAAAATTGTAGTTTGAAAAGTTATTTATACGGGATTGCTAGGAGAACAGCAAGTAACAAGAAACGGCGGCTTGCCAAAGATAAATCCGTTCATATGGATGACGAAGTTGTCTTGAATATAGAGGACAAACGAGCGGAGAGAGAACTAGATTCATTACTCGATATGAATATTGTGGATGATTTGATTCAGCATATGGACTCGGTGAATCGAGACATTTTCATATGTAGGTATTATCAGGAAATGCCAATTAAGGATATTGCGGAGCGATTAAACATGACGGTTAAGTCGATTGAGGGACGGTTGCTACGCGGTAAAAAAATACTACAAGGGCAATTGATTGCTAACGGAATATGCAAATAAGATAGCCTGTGATTGTGCACCGCAGGCCGATGAGACAAAATATGTGTACAAGAATGGAGTATGAATGATGAAAAAAGATATCGATCAATTATTAGATGGTTTGAAAGAATATGATAGAAATAGCGATTCCACGTTGAGTGACGAAGAGAAGAATCGGATTTTTCAATTGACGATGGAACAAATTGATAAGAGTAAAAGAAAAAAACATAAGACAGGACGCAAGACTGCTCAAATTGTGGCAGCGGTTGCGGTGGTAATGGTGTTGGCAATTGGAAGCGTTGCAGGGGCTTCTATTTATCACTTAAATGATAAATTTTCAAGATTCTTTCGTGGAGATGATGATATGAAGAAAAATGAAGCGGTGGAGGTTCAGAATCTAGAACGAACAGCGCAGGAGATTGATCAGGTGAAGCTTACCGTGGACCAGGTCATTGGTGATGATCATAGTGTATATGTGATGTTCCATCTAAGCGGCATATCTCCGGATGTCAGTGGTATTGAGATGAAGAATTGCAATGTTGATATCGAGGGAGCAACAAAGGAGTATATCGTAAGCGACCCACAAGCAAGTGGATATGAGGGCGATGATCCTTATTATGTGATTGAGGTGCGTACGAGCGGCGAAGTTGCTGACAAGAATATATCATTTAAGGTAGGCAAGATAGGCTATTATGATGTTGAGAAAAAGAAGTTTGTGGTTTTGTCAAAGGGTGGATATCGTTTGAACTGGACACTTGACTATGAGAAGAGGACTCGGGAAGTGGAAGTAGGAAAACAGATATCGGTGTATGGAGGACAGGGCACACTAGATCGTCTTAGCATATCCCCGTTGTCGGTGACTGTATATTTGAAGAATCTTCAAGATACGAAAAAAGAAATCAAAAAGGCAAATGATCGCTTACAGGTGGTTTTGAATGATGGAACCATATTTGACTCATATCGTACAGAAGATGGAAGTGTGCTAAATGACTTTGATATGATATCGCTTGGACTTCACAGTATTGTTCGATATGATGATATCAGAGAGGTGCGATTTGCTGGTGTGACAGTTCCGATTAATCCTAAGACAGAAGCGGAAGTGACAAAACTGTATGTCAATAAAGAGATGGGATTTACGATTGATATGCCAGTGCAATTAGCCAATGTCACGAAGGAAGAGAAGACAGAGACGAAGATGAATAAATCTTATCATTGCCTGACGGATACGGTTTCATTTGTTGGAACAATTAAAGGGTATTCACTTAATCTGTTTACCATCAGTCGAATTCATCATCCATATACGAAAAAAGAAATGGATGAATTGAATCCGATGGTTCGCGTGCTTGAGACAACAGATCAGTACACTTATACCATTCAAGTCACGGAAGAATATCCTGATGGCGAGATGGAAGCATTTATGAACTTAATTAATGATTATGTATGCAAATTAGATCCACATATTAACATTGATTAGTCTTAAGCATTCCATTTCCAATTGCTTTTTTAATCATGCGATAAGTAACAACGGTTGATACGGTGGCGCATAAGGCAACGAGGATATAGATCATCCATGTGTACGAAGCGAATGCATCATATAATCCACCGAAGATTAATTGACCAACAGGCATCAATGCAGTGGGCATCGCCATAATGAGTGCCATTGATTTCCCCATGTATTCCATGGGGATTTCTTTTTGCATATATGTCATGCATAGGATGTTGATGATGGCAAGCAGGAAAGCAAAGAGAAATCCACATGCTGTGAAGACGACATAGGAAACCATGCTTGGTCCGGATACGCTCACAAGGAACGGAAGTGCACTGACTCCCATACCGAGAACTAGCACGATGATTCCGCAGAAATAGTAATACAGTTTTTCAAAAGGAACCTTTTTTGCGATAATGCCTGTCAGAACGGCACCACCAATCATTCCAGCACCAACGAGTCCTTCGGAGATACCATATAATTGGTCCGAAACACGGAAAATGATTTTCTCCATAAATGGTAGGCCAACAGTATAGATTGGTGTGAGAAACAGGTTGAAACTACACGATATCAGAATCATCTGGAATATGATGATTTTTTCTCGTGTCAGATAGGAAAATGTCTGCTTGATGTCCGTGACGAATGTACGCAAAAGATTGCCCTCGGCTTTCTTAGCAGCCAATTGTGGAATGACGAGGAACAGTTCCATAATGGCAGATGCTAGAAAGCTGACAATGTTGACGATGAGTACAAGTTTGATGCCGTATAATCCGTAGAGAAATCCTGCGGCGATAGGACCGAGCAGACTAGTCAGAGAGGTAATAACACTAACGACACTGTTGGCTGAGCCAAGATTTTCCTGGCTTGTGACAGCGGGTATGGCAGCGTGTACACAAGGGTCATAGACACTCTGAATGATTGAAAGTACACACATCAAAATGCCGATGGATACTAGAGATGGCGTACTCTGGGTTTGCAAAAATAGCAGAAAGAAAAGCAAGAATAATCCGGAAAAGGAATCTAGAAAGACCATGATTTTCTGCTTGTTGATACGGTCTGCGATGGCTCCTCCAAATGGAGCGATGAATATCTGTGGTAAAAATGTCAAGGCAATGATAAAGGAAAAGATGGCTGCAGAGCCTGTCATATCCAGAATCAATAGGGAAAGTGCAAAGCGTTGTAGGCTATTGCCAAATAATGAGATAAATTGTCCAACCACCATAATGGTGAAATTCTTGTTTAAAAGCTTTGTATTCATATATCCTCCTTAAAAAACTGAACCAAAGTTCACTATTAATGTTGAGGCAATTATATCGGCTTATAAAACATTTATCAAGAGAAAACTGAACAAAAGTTCAATTTATTTTGACAAATCATGATAAACGCGTTAAAATAGAGGAAATGGAGGTGTATGAGATGGCTGAGAGAAAGGTTCAACAGCGAACAATTGAGAGTCGCGAGAAGATAAACCAGGCAGCATTGACACTTTTTTCGGAAAAAGGTTATTACAATACGAATACCAAAGAAATTGCGAAATTGGCAGGTGTGTCAGTTGGTAACTTTTACAACTACTATAAGGACAAGGGAGAGGCATATTCTACCTTGATGCGTATATACTTAGAAGGATCCACAGATGCCGTGAAACAATTGTCAGAATCACTAGTTACGACGAAGAATCCACGTGAAATGTTTGCAGAGTATATTCATAAACAGATGGAACGTGCAGCAAGTGCGGGGGATTTTTTCAGAGATAATGATGTGATTTTACGGGATAATGAACCCATGCAACAGTTATTTGCTGAGGCGGTTACTCGTATGGTTGATATCATAGAAGAGTTGCTTCGACAGATGGATGGTGTTGTGAAGCGTGCGAGTTATTCTGTTATGGCGCGGTTAATCTACACAATGGTGAATGAGACAACACAGGATATCATTTCCTTCTATGGAACCGAGATGTATGATGAGTATCTCACCCAATTTATCCTTGTGATTCAAAACTATATGTTTGGGGAGAAAAAATAGATTTTGATCCGATATATTATATAACAACATACGAAGGAGTAAAAACAATGCACAAAATGAGAAAACTAGGATTCCCGTTTTTGTTAGGAGCAGTCCTTACATTATGTACTATACAACAAGAGAGTATCGCAGCTGCCAAGCCAGCTAGAGTGCAAATCACAAAAGTGTCGAGCACGTCGGCAGGTAAGGTGAAAGTGTCGTGGAAGAAGGTCACAAAAACGAGCAAATATCAGCTTCAGGTGGCGACAAAGAAATCATTTAAGGGCACTAAGGTGACGAAGACGATTGCATCTAAGAAAAAGACAACCACGGTATCGAATTTATTCCAGGGGAAAACGTATTATGTACGAATCCGTGCTTATCGAAGCAAAAAGGGGAAGAAGCAATATGGAACCTGGAGTAAGGTGAAGAAAATCAAGGTAAAAGCCACATCAAGCCCTGCGTCTGATA
>CAZUGH010000031.1:4659-9532 GCA_964619785.1 uncultured Lachnospiraceae bacterium
GATACTTCCATTACGCCAAATAACAGCAGTGACGATGGATGGCCGTTTGATTTTCCTTTTAACCCATATACACCAGAGGTGATTACGGAGCCAAATCTTGCCAAGCTGGATTTGACAATTGATGTTTCCCCTTATAGTTACGGATATACAGGAGAGCCAAATACACCGAAGGTTACTGTGCGTAAAGGAACAAGGTATCTGTATCAGGGTGTTGATTATCAGGTTACTTATTCGAATAATATTGAGGTGGGAGAAGGTATTGTTACCATCACAGGTATCGGCAAATACTGTGGTAGTGTACAAACCACATTTGAGATTCGCAAGAGTTTATATATGATTGATTCGAATATTAGTGATACGGACACAGAAGTTTATATGGGAACGACGAAGAAGATTGAGCTAGAACGTGCTTATGGCGATATTACGTTTTCAACTTCGCGTGATGGAATTATTGATATCAGCGAGGATGGCGTCATTACGCCAATAAGTTCAGGAAGAACCAGTGTCTATGTTTCAACAACAGGAGATAACCATTATGGTGGTTATTCCAATTGGTATCTGGGCAAAATAAGTGTCCTATATGAAGATGCTACCGCATGTGGATTCTCAATCTTTAGTTGGAGTAGTAACACAACCTACAAGAGTAGAATACAGGAAAGTCGGCAAAATGACGGAAGCAACATATATTATACAATGTTTTTATGCAATTCAAATGAGAAGTGGATTGAAGATCATATCACCTTTGAAGTAGAGGATGTGACACCAACAGCATATGCCAAGATGTTTAATGATATGGGCATTGTTTATCAAGAGCCGAAGATTACTGCGCTTGACTCAGCTAAGTCCACACTTCTTGATGGAGAGAAATATGGAGCTGGATATGATGTTCTTGAACCATTCACAGATGAAGGACCTAGTGACAATAGTTCCCTTGCTATGGGTGGTAAGATATTGACCATCAGTGCGGGCCCAAGTGTGCGAGTCATTAAGGTGATTGCTAAGAAAGGAAATGAGATTGTCGATACGATCTATCTTGGTTCAAATGGTATGAATGAGAAAAGCGAGTATTCGTCCTATGACCTTGATCTTTATAAGCAGGTGAGACAATGTGTTGAAGCAAAGCTTTGGACAGCAGGTATGACGAAGTTAGAAAAGCTGCAAGCGGTTGCAAAGTATATCAATACAACAACACATTATCCTGGTACTGAAGTAACATTAAAACAATACAATCCGACCTTCTGGAAGAATTGGGCTGTGGATGATAAGGTGTTATTGTATTATATGTGTAACGATGTAATCTTGAATCGTATCATGGATTTTCAAGGTGGTATCACTACGTGTTTGGGTGGTGCACAGCTGGTTCAAAGAGTCGGAACGGATGACTTGGAGCTGCCTTACTTATACGATAGTGTAAATGATATTGTATTAGATGGTGAAGGTGTATGGTTGACCGTTGGTAGTTATAGTAGTGCACCATATAATCCATCTCATTATTCAATTAAATATAAGGATACCAATGAAGTGGCATCATTTATTGATGCGCAAGGACTGTCTTATAGTTACGAATCCTCACCAGGGAAGGTGAGCTGTGAAGGACACGGTTGCGCAGAACATATCATTTCATTGAAGTAAGGAAATATTGATAAATGATACCAGCGGGGTATAGAATGCTGAAAAAGCTTGTCTATACCCCGCACCCAATTTATCCCAGCCATCAAACCGCACAAATACGTTGTGTAAAAATATTACAATTTTGATTTTTTGTAGTAAATTGATTTAATTTGCTTGCTATACCCCGCTTTTCAAAGAAAGCGGGGTATAATGCAAGCTTTTTTAATATCCACTGCCAATTATTGGAATTACCATTAATTTACTAAACGAAATTACGTTGTTTTCAGTATCCATTATATGGGAGCGGGGTATAAACGACCAAAAAGTCAAATTTTTCTCCCATTTACCCTACCGCCCGCCAACGAACCAAGCAAGCCGGCGGGCACCACCGCTGGAAATCAAATTTCGTTGCGAGCCCTACCGCTAGAGAGCTTGATAGGTATGTTGGCCGACAGAGGTGCTGACTTAATACCCCGCTGACTTCATTTTCTTATAAAAAGGTCTTGACATAGATAAAAACTTTTGACAACATGAAGTCAACTTCACATGAAGCGTGCTTCATGTTGCGAAAGGAGGGCAAACTTGAAAACGTTAGTGAAAGAACAAAGGAAAAAGGCTGGCTTGACACAACAGCAGTTAGCAGATTTGGCACATGTATCTGTACGAACTATTATTTCAATCGAGAAAGAACAGTATAGTCCTTCACTGATGCTGGCATATCGGATGGCAGAGGTGTTTGACGTTAGTGTTGAAGAGTTGTGTTGTCTAAGGGAGAATAGAGAATTGGAGGATCAGAATGAAAAGAATAAAGAATAAGAGATGTTTAGCAATTGCGATATTCATGACAGTATTGGCGGGGGCATGTATAATCGCTTATGTTGTATCACAAGAGGAAACTCGTTTTCTAATTGGTTGTGTGCTAGCAATTGTGTATGCGGGAATTAATTACTACAGTGCATTATCGAAGAAAGGTGTAATAGAGGAACTAGAAGCAGATGCAGATGAGCGGGATGTATTTTTGGCGATGAAAGCGAGCCAGACATCGATGCAGATTTTGAACTACCTATTATTAGCGGCATGTGTTGTGAGCCTTGTTATGTATAGTGTTACACAGAATATAATATGCATTGCATTAGCACTTGCTTTTTGTGCGGTGTTAGTTATAGCATTTATTGTATTGCTTTGTGTCAATGGATATTATGAGAGAACAAAATAGTTATGGCTCATTGAGATTAGATATGATAAAATGGAATAGACACAATAGTTGATATAATAGTAGGAGGAAAGAGCATGGTAGATTTTCAGAACGGTAGCTTTATTAAACTAAAGAAGGTAAGTAACGATTCAGTAGGGACCAACCTTAAGTTGTTATTAATGCCAGACGAAGAGATTTTAGGTACGTATAAGGGGATGCGTGATTACGTTGTATTCACAGATAAGAGATTTATCTCGGTTAATGTACAAGGTATTACAGGCAAGAAACAGGATTATACATCAATGCCTTATAAGAAGATAAGCGTATTCTCTATTGAGACAGCAGGAACATTTGATTTAGATAGTGAACTTGAATTGTATTTTAGTGGAGTAGGCAAGGTTAAGTTTGAGTTTTCAGGAGCATCTGATATTATCAAGATTGGACAGATTATTAGTAAATATGTTTTGTAGAAGTTGATTTTTGTTCTATGACTACCGATATATTTTTTATAGTCTAATAATTCAGACGGTGGGAGGAGCGTGAGAACATGTTTACTGATAAAAATGAAGGATTTACATTAGTTGAAGTTATCGTAGTATTGGTGATATTGGCCATCCTGGCAGCAGTATCAATTCCAGCACTTACGGGATTTATCGAACAATCTCAGTCAGGAGAGGCGGTTTCTGATGCTAGACTTTTATATGTTACAGGAGAGGCTGGATTAAAAGACTGGTATGGCGGAATCTTTGACAAGTCTTCTATTGTATCGGATAAGAGAGCGATAGAAGCTAGAATTATGCCATTACAACAACCAGATTTGGAAATGACATCTTCAGGTAATGCACAGGGCTGGTCAGGTAGCAATCGATTTGAAGTTGGTGGCGGAGCATTGAAAGAGACGGGAGCTTATAGCTGGACGAATTTCAAGAATAATGCGGGAAGTAACCGAGGAATTGTCTATATACCTGGAGGGGATTTCACCGAGAAGGGTACCGTTGTTGAACGGGTATAGAATGAATGATGAAGAAGGCTATTGCAAAGTGACGAAACAGTTCATGGTGCAGTGGCCTTTTGTTCGTACTGCCTCAGCAAAGGAGGAAAGATGAATTATTACGATGATTATGCAGAACAGTTTTGCCAAGATACAAGAATTGCGGATATGCAGGCATGTCGCGCAGATTTTCTGAGTGTTCTAGGGGATAATGGTCATATACTAGATGCAGGGTGCGGAAGTGGGCGAGATGCGAAAGCGTTTTTAGAAGCGGGGTATCAGGTTACTGCGATAGATGCTTCGTCACGAATGTGTGAAGAAGCAGGGCGATGGATTGGTATACCCATACAGTGCATGAGCTTTGAAGAGATGGATTTTGACCAGAAGTTTGAAGGAATCTGGGCATGCGCTTCGCTTTTGCATGTAAAAAGAGTTGACATGGATGATGTGCTTAGACGATGTCACCATGCTTTGAAAGTGGGTGGAGTGATGTATGCCTCATTCAAGCAAGGAAAGGGAGAACGATTCCAGGGAGAACGATTTTTCAACGATTACATGGAAGAAGAATTGTACACGTTATTTGAGCATAATGGTTTTACGGTTATCAAGATATACATAACACAGGATGTACGAGAAGGCAGAGAACAGGAACGTTGGGTTAATGCATTAGTGAGAAAATGACAGCATAATTCCACCCGTTGTGGAGATAATACACAGATATAAATAATTATCTTACAATAGGGAGGTAACAGATGTTATTAATTCAAAATGGAGTCCTTTTTACAATGGAAGCCGAGAAACCGATGAAAGCGGATTTATTGTTGAAGGATGGCAAGATTGAGATGATAGCTAGTCACATTGCTCCGACGCAGCAGATGCAAGTGATTGATGCCAAGGAAATGTGTGTATTACCGGGATTTATAGATGCACATAGCCACATCGGTATCTCGGAAGAGAAGACTGGTGGTCAGGGGGATGATTGCAATGAAGACAGCAATCCAGTTACACCAAGTCTTCGGGCTATTGATGCCATTAATCCAATGGATAGTGCATTTCACAATGCCCTGGCTGAAGGC